>JBGCFA010000266.1:0-49032 GCA_045106675.1 Bacteroidia bacterium | reverse complement strand
CGGTTTTCGGCGATGGAAGATGACAACATCCAATCTAGAAACGAACCACAGGACTGACGCGTTTGCTCAGTCATAAGTAGTGGGTGTACACTAGGGTGACACGCTTGTCCATTGGGATGTATCTATTTGTACCGAGAAGGCGTAAGATAAAGCATAACAACGCAAACAAACACAGCTTTTAAACGCCCTTTTAGCCATTTAAAACGCCCCGTTCTTTTCGCCCTTTTAAACACCAAACGCCCAAATTAAACTCCTTATCCTGCCCGGATGGGAGTTTTTTTTATGGATAAAAAGCCGCCTCACTTTCTTGCCAACCGAGGCGGATCGCCCTTGCTTCTATTTTTTGGATGCCGCTTCGCGGAACGCTTTCCCTGTATAGTCTCCATTGAGTTTCATCATTGACGCGATAGGCGATGGAGGCGCCGGGGCTTTCACACTTGATCGTATAAACTTCTTTTGCTAGGCTGATTGCGGGCTGAGCCGTCTCTGGTTGGATACCATTTGGCGGCCACAAAAGCTTGATGAGTTCATCTTCAGGCATAAAGCCTAAATCTGTATGCGTGTCCTGCCAATTTGCTAAGGCTCCGGCTAAGCGTTCCCGGATAGGGAAATACATAGGATTAGCGGCCAAGTTATGAATCTCATGAGGATCGGTTTCTAGATCATATAGCTCTTCTAATGGCTTAGTTTTAGCCCAAAACTGCCACTGATCTGGCCCTAATTGGCCCATGCTATCAAGTTGCAATATCTCTCGCATCATAGCAGCGCGGTCTCGATAAGGCAAAAATCCTATATAAGGCAAATCAGGTCGATAATTGCGGATATATTTATAACGCTGATCGCGAACGGCTCTAATCGTTTCTACAGCAGGGTCCATCCTATCGCGAAAAGCATAAACATACTCTCTTGGGGCGCTTGCTTGTTCTCCTAAAAAGGCTTTCCCTTCCATATGGCTGGGTATCGGTACACCGGCCAAGGAAAGCATGGTAGGGGCAAAGTCCACAAAACTCACCATACGATCAGTGGTCGTTCCAGCATTATGCCCATCTGGCCAACGCACAATTAGAGGCACTTTGATGCCGGAGTCATATACCCAACGTTTCGCTCTAGGCAGGCCATCACCATGATCGCTAAAAAATATAATGATCGTTTTTTCCAGAAGTTTATCTTCTCGTAGCTCCTCAATCAAGTTGCCTACCCATTTATCCATAGCATGGACGTTGTCATAGTGCCGAGCAAGATCTTCGCGTACAGTCTCGGTGTCGGGATAGTAAGGAGGGAGTTTAATCTTACTGGGATCAACGACTCTAGGGGATCTCACTTTGTGAACGCCGCTTTCGTGAGGGATGGTATTATTCATCACCGCAAAAAACGCTTGTTCAGGATCAGGTCGATTGCGCCAGTGTGCTTGTTTACTACTTTCGTCCCAAGCCGTGATCGGCGGTCGAAACTGATAATCTGTTTTTGAATTGTTGGTGCAATAGTATCCCGCTTGACGCAAATACTCGCTAAAACACTTCGCTCCGCTAGGAGGAGTCGCTTCATAAGTAGGAATAGCCAATAACGCTGGATCAGTAATTTGATCCAAAGCAGAGGTCCGCTTCCAAGTCCGCATATGCATCGCTCCGGTAGTCGTTGGATACATACCCATGATCAAACTATGTCTCGCGGGCGCACAGACACCATAAGGCGCAAAGGCTTGCGTATAACGTTGGCCCTCGTTTGCAAGTTGATCGATATTGGGAGTGGCGACTGTACTATCGCCATAGCAGCCCAAATGCGGGCTCATATCTTCGCAGCTGATCCAAAGGATATTGTAAGGAGTTTGTCCTGAAACTACTCCGCTAAAAGCGCATATGAATAAAACGCTTAAGACCAGATTCAATAGCTTCATGATTATGCAGAACGATTGATAAACTGTGAAGGCATCTTGGAAGGCGCTGCATAAAAAAGCTTACGATAGTCTTGGGGAGTGGTGCCTTTGTGCTTTTTGAAGAGACGATTGAAATTAGACACATTATTAAAGCCACAGGCATAGCAGATTTGACTGATATTTTCCTGAGTCTCGAGGAGCAAGCGAGCCGCATGTCCGAGTCTTAGATCAATCAAAAACTGAGTGAAACTTTTGTTGGTACTGCGCTTAAAAAAATGACTAAAGGCAGATTCACTCATATTGGCTATTTCGGCCACTTCAGCGAGGGTAATCGGCCTGGTAAAGTTTGCCTTGAGATAGTCATTGACACGATTGATCCTTTGGCTTTGAATGTGGATGGTTCGTTGATTAAATCCTTCACTAATCAAGTTTCGTTTTTCTTGAGAACGAGCCAAAAAATTGAGTAATTCTAAAAAGAGGATCGTCGCACGAAATCCAGCAGCTTGCTTACTAAGCTCTTCCAGCATTAGGATAGCGGTTTGCAGGGTTTCACCAGAAAAGGCAATTCCTCTTTTGGAATCTGCGAGCATTTTTCTGATGTAGTGCATAGATTTAGCTTGGAGCATAGTTCCTCCAAAGAGGTCTTCTCTAAACTGAATCGTGATGACCTTAGAATTTTTCGCACTTGCTTTACCTGTTGGTTTTTCGCTTTCCCAACTATGATGGACGTTAGGGCCGATCAATACAAGATCCTGAGATCCAAATTTTTCGACGGAATCCCCTACAATACGTTCTCCCTGACAATTAAGGACTAAATTGAGTTCAAACTCGGGATGGACATGTATCGGATAGTCAAAATCAGGCTGTATATGTTGTTGAATATAGAAGAAGTCCTCTTCAGTAACTGGTGTAATCTCACGATAAACCTGCATAATTGTCCAATAGAAGTATTTCGAAGTACAGTCCTTTAGTAACAAATAATTTACAAAAAACCTTTTAAAGTATTATGCTTTGCCTTGGAAAGACTATATCTCAAAATCTCTACGTCTTAGATTTGTTGTTACAGCAAGCCTAGCGCAACAAAGAACATTTTCGTGTAGTTAGTTAATGTATCCCCTGAGATGGCAGTTTTCACTTAGGGGATTTTTTGTGGACAATATTCCCAGCCTATTTCCGTAGAATTAGCGAAATTGTGTCCCCAAAACTTCACGGGCTTATAGCCGTAGAATCTATTTTTATTTCCCTACACCATATCCGGCCTCAAAAAGGCCGATTATTTTATGAAAGAGAAGGAACTCAAAGCTTTAATCAGTCTGCTGGATGATGAGGACTCTGGTGTTAAAGCACACGTCGAGCAGCAACTATTAGGCTTGGGCCAGACCGTTATTCCTCAGTTGGAACAGGCATGGGAGTCTAGCAAAAATGATTTATTGCAAAGTCGCATCGAGGATGTCATACACTTGATCCAATCTCGAAAAACGATTTTATCTCTAAAGGAATGGCGCTCCAAAGGCGGTGCTTCTTTGCTAGAAGGATGGTTTTATGTTACCCAGTTTCATTTCCCTGAGTTAAATATTGAATTATATCGCAAGGCCATCAATCGCTTGGTCAATCGCATATGGCTTGAGTTACGCTCAGGTATGAATGTCCCTGAGCAACTGATGGTGGTAAACCGTATTTTATTTACCGAAGAAAAGTATCGTGCCAATCAAAGGAGTCCCCATCTCCCACAAAATTATAACCTCAATACCCTAATAGAGACCAAGCAAGGTAGTCCTCTCTCCTTAGGGCTTTTATATATGAGCGTCTGCGCCGAACTCCGGATCCCGATAGAAGGGCTCTTACTGCCAGACTATTTTATCTTGATGTTTCGAGATAGTCAAAATGAATTTTTCATCGATGTCTTTAACCAAGGAGCATTTTTTGTAAGAGCTGATCTCTCTCGCTTTCTAGAAGAAATGAAAGTGAAAGATAAGCCTGAATACTATGAACCTAGTTCAAAGATTTATCTGATCCTCGCGCTGATCGAAAGACAAGTACGTGGATTTGAGCGTGCAAAAGATGACCAAAAGGCCAAAAGCCTGCGCATATTACTCAAAGGAATTGAGTTAGATGAGAAGTAAATACTCGTCCTAAAGGCACAGCTATCGAGGATGCGCTTCAATAGCTACAGGACTAATCCAAGCGTTCTGCGAAGCAGAGAAGGAAAAAAATGTCCAAGGTCAGTTTGAAATAAGGAAGCCGCCTTACTACTTCCTTGCTTTTTGTTTTTACTTATACCTTTTGCGATCAGCCTTCCGACATGCGCTTCAAAAACTCAGATTTACGACGAGCGGAGACATCTAAGGTTGAGCCATCAGTCAATTCGACATAACCACCTCGGCCGCGCGTATAGTTTTTGAGATATTTGAGATTAATCAGATGAGATTGGTGGATGCGGAAAAAGTTATAATCCGCTAACATCTCGTCATACTCTTTGATCGTTCTCGAAACGAGGATCTTACGACCATCCATCAAAAAGATAAAGGTGTAGTTGCGATCAGACTCACAACGAATGATATCCTCTGGATTTACGACAGTAAAACCATTGGTGGTAGGCAGCACGATCCGCTTGAACGGCTGCTGCATATTGCGGATGTTACGGATAAGCGCTTCAATCTTATCAGGTTGCCCTTCGTTACTATCCTCTTCTTGACTTTGTTTTTCGACTACCCGAGCTGCTGCCGCTTGAAGTTCGTCAATATCGACTGGCTTGAGTAGGTAATCCGTGGCCGAAAACTTGAAGGCTCGCATCGCATACTGATCGTAGGCGGTGGTAAATATCACATCAAAATTGAGATCCTTGACCTGTTCCAATACTTGGAACCCATCTCCATCGGGCAACTCAATGTCCAAAAAAATCAAATCGGGCTTTTGTGTCTCAATTGCTTCCAATGCATCGGCTACATTTCCGGCAATATCTACAACCTCTACTCCTTCACAGTACTCAGTGATCAGCTCCTTTAGCAGCTGCTGACTGTTTTTTTCGTCCTCTACGATGACGGCCTTGATCATATTTCCAATTTTGCTATCCTCAAATCTACTGTTTTTTCAGATAATCCGCTAAAACGAGCCGTATGTCTCTTAAAGGGCTTTCGGTTCCCGGTCTGATGATGGCGATAACTTCATCGTTATCCGAAGTCAAAAAGTCTAAGCCAGATTCCAAGCCTGTCAATAGAAAATCAGAAATTGCCACACGATATTTTTTGTCAGCGACCAATGCCACTCCATTTATCAACCAAACCTCAGCTTTCTTTTCGGCATGATGAAGTTGCAAATAGCCACCATTACCGCGATTGGCTTGTCCTGCTTCTAATACTTTTTGGAGTAAACTCCCCTTCATATCCACCTTGAGGATAGAGCCTCCAAATGGCAAAGTCCGTACTAAGTCAAATTCAGTAATCTGCCCACTCAAAAAATCATCGATACGCACAGAACCACTATTGATGATAGCACAATCTGCATCTTCTGCGGCTAAGTACATCGCCGTGCTAAGGGCTGTCCCAAGATTGGTTTGCTGGGTGCGGATCGTAATTTCTCGACCATCAAGCGGAGTCTCTAAGCTACAAACGGCAGCAGTCAGATTTAAGCCGCTGCTTTGGAAGGCTTCGTAAGCCGTCGTTTCCCAGTCTGCTACCACTTTAGCGACCATTGGGTCTGGAGCAATATTTTCACCAATCTCCTCTAGATAAGAAATCAATTTGACCTCTTCGCCGTCCCACTGAAAGCGATGAATCCAAGCGCTCTTGGCATTGGCGTCTGCTTTGGCGATCGGCACACTTCCGACTCTTTCAAAATATCGCTCATGCTCATGACCGCCCATGATGAGTTTGAGTTCTGGTAGCTGTCGGGCCAGTTCACGATCTTCCGCTATCGAAAGGTGGGTCAAAGCGATACAAAAATCGACAGAGTCTTTGAGGAGGTTATAATTCGCTTTTGCGTTTGCATACACATCCGTATAGCTTACATAATCTTGCTTATTCGCGTCGAGGCATACTCCTATGACACCGACCCTTAGCTGCTGCTGATCTTGATTTTGGAACTCCCAAATGGCATAGTCGGGTACATCTTTACCGTTCCGCTGAAAGCGAACATCTTCCTCATCTAGCCGGTGGCGAACGTTCCCACCTATCCATTCAAACTCAGATTCATTTAGGCGCTTTTGCAAAGCGGCTTCCTTGATATCAAATTCATGATTGCCAAACACTACCCAATCAACTCCTACTAGATTCATCAGCTCGACCATCTGCTGGCCCTGCACTCGCTCACCTTCAATTTTTACCGTTCCGATAACGGAAGGACTCAAAAAATCGCCCGCTAATACCGTATATAGATTAGGCTCGATGGTATGAAGTTTTTTCTCTAAGGTGGCTACTCTCGCCATACCACCGACTTTGCCGTCTTGCAAGGGGGCAATTTCATATACATCATTGAGATGCAGGATGCTAAAGCTAATATTGGGATCAGTCTCTTGTTCAACAACAAACAGAGGCGTTTGGCAAGCCCAAAACATCAGGCTCGCTAGGAGAAAAATCAGGGGCTTGTACATGTAATATTGACTTATAAAGACATTGACTACTCTGCAAAAGATTTTTGCAAGTCGTCTTTGATTCCTTCAAGGTTCATTTCTGGCAAAGGTAGCATTGTGGCAGCACGCTCTTGTTCCACTCTCAACATATAATCTAGCAAAGGCTTGAAGTTGCTACCGTGCTTGACCATATTGAGATATAGCGGTAATACTACCCGTAGATCATCACTGAGGGCGGCACCTCTCACATGCATCAACCAGAGCCAATCATAAAAAGCGCGATTGTCTCGTTTGTTTTCACCAACCACTCGCTCAAAATTCAAATCTATGACCGCTTCTTCCAAAGTTTCGGCTAAACGAGCTTCTGGTAAAGGGATACGTTTGAGGGCGTTGTAGCAATCGAGGTAGATATCGATGTTGTAGCTTTGGATCTCAGAAGGATCTCCCTCTCTAACCTGACGATGTTCTTCATATTCGTCAAGGATTTTCTCCACCGCTTCTCGATCCATATTGATCATCTCAGCAAATCGAAGACAAAGAGAAAACTCACGATCTTTGATCTTGCCGTCTGCAATCATCATGAAAACCAGATTTTTGAGAGAGAAATAGGCTTCTTCTTTATTGTCTGGTATGACGAAGTCAAAATCTGGATATTTTCTCGCTACGGTTTCGACATCGCGCTGACCCAAGCCTAAGTTTTCGGCTATCTGCAAAAGCAGACTTTCTTCTTGAGGTCCGATCTCGCCATCTGCCGCTGCGACGATGTATAAATTTTGGAACATTCCCAGGTGTCGGATACGTTCTTGCTCCTTGGTTTGATAAAATTCGATGACTTCATCGAGATAAGTCTGCTCGATATCCATGCGTTTGGCAAACTCCAGGCAACCCGCATATTCTCGTTTATCCAAATTCCCATCATGAACCATCATCAAGACGACCATCCTCAATTCGAGGTATCGTTCGCCTTCATTATCAGGGATCACAAAATCCAAATCTGCGGCCTGATTCATTATATCACGTATTTCTTCTTTTTCAAGCCCCATACTACTGGCAGCTTCTTGAAGCAGTGATTTTTCTCTTTCATGCCATTGCTCATCCGCAAATGCTATTTTACATAGATTCTGGAAGGTGGCCAGATGTTTGGCTTTGTCAGTCATAAGGCTTAGCAGCTTTGCTACAAATATAATAGACCCCGTAGGTTTTTGAAACCTTCGGGGTCTTTCAATGCCTTAGAAATATTTATCGCTGGGAAACATCTACCGTTTTACTGTGTCCATTGGCACTCAGTGTGATAAGAAAATCACAGCTACCATCACCAAAGTCTATCGTAAGATCAGGACGCCCCGCTTTCTGGATTAGCTTGACACCTTCTACAGGAATGTGGATGCCCAATCGCTTACATTTACGCTTCTGAATCAAAGTTGACATTATTTGGCAAGTGTAAGCATTTCCTGCCCGATTGGTCCCTTGAGCACCGCCATCTATATGAAATTCATCAAGAGCAGGATGAGCGGCACGCACCCATGTGTAGGTTTTGTTGAGCTGACGAGTTGCGATATCGCCATTCGGAAAGATCAGTTTGCCGTTGGCAAGTGTTACATTGAGGCTCAGATTATCCTGAAAACTAGCCGATACATTGCTGATCGATTTGGTCCCTTCTACCGAAACGCCCTCCACAACATATGAAAGAGATTCGATGGACAGCGTTGCGCCGGGGCGATACAGTCTTTGACTATAGGTCAGCAAAATTTGGCCACTACGAGTCTTAGCATCGGCTCCAACACAGCCCGTCCCAAAGTCAATCAAGACTGTTTTTGCAATAGAGTCATGCGTTAGCGTAGCACAAGTAGGAATAGCGCGCATCGAAGGATCAGGGAAGCTACGTGCGTAGCTACTGTTGTCGGTTAACTCCATTGCCTCAAAGGCAAACTCTTCGACATCTTCCAGGGTACTACTCACTTCAGTTTCAAAGGCAGCGAGTTCAGTTTCTTCTTCCGCGATCGTCTCTTCGAGAACGTCTTGCTGCCCACAAGCGGTAAATAATAGCAATGCAAGAGCGAGTAATAAGGGAGCGTGGTTTAATTTAAAATTAGATAAATTCATAGCAAGATAAATTTTTGTGTTTGTTTTTTGTAAATGAAAATGTTTTCCGATATCGAATTGCCCTTTTGACTTTTGGATCGACAATAGGTTTAAGCAACAATCAAAAAAAAATGCTCCACGATACTTATTAACTTATTCCCAACTTATCCGGCAATTGTCCGTCTATGATATTAGGAAGCTTTGTCTCCTAATAGTATTTTGATCTTATGGCCTATCTCAATCCCATATCTCTTCTCAACCTAGACTTAGCTGGTGTAGAAAATCAACCTGCTTCAGAATGGCTCAAAAGAGAGAAAAAACGTCTTTTAGCGGCATTTGAATTACAGGATAGCCCCGTCATAAAGATCAATGAGCGTGAGGTAGACCGGGCGACAGTATTGAAGTTGTTTAGCTCCTTAGAGGATCAGACGGTCTGGCAATATCATCGGCTAGTCGCCGAACGCCCAGCCTTACAAGCGTTCCTCGAAGAGGCCTCTCTTGATCTATTTTATAGTGGGGATGTACACTCACTACAAGCAACCGCAGAGGATTTCCAAGCCTTCATAGCACCGCATTTTGCCATAAGCTACAATAAGCGCCTGCTCCATGCCTTCAGGCAGACAGATAAGGAAGAGATAGAAATTTTGAGCGTGCAGCCATTGCCGATACCGAGTACACATTTGGCGGCTTGCTACAAAGACACTTACCGAAATCTACATCGCAGAGTCAGCGAAATCGAAGCTCTCAGTCAAAAAGTAGAGGCCGAAAAAGCCCAGCCAGGAGGCGAAATTCAAGAGTGGTGCGATGAAATTTTGATTGATGTCCTCAATCAATTACCAGCATACTTTGAAGGTATGCGTGATCGCTATGGTTTGGCGCTAGAAGAGCTCGCAATTGCGGTACACAATACTCATAAGCGCATCGAATTGTCAATTTTGATTCTCCGTCAAGGACTTAAGTTGCAGCTAAGTGAGCAAAGCCAGCAGCGTTTACAACATGTATTAGATCAACTCTTATTGATGGCACCCGAGGCCTCAATCCTTGAAAGTATCGACTTCAGTCCTGAACAGAAAAAGAAATATGGCCCAATCCTAATTGGTGCAGGTGTCTTTGCTGTGATCTGGGCCCTCTTTAAGCTACTCGTCTAACATTTATACGTCTTTCATTCATTTCACCCGGTAGAAACTTTCGGCTAGGGATATATATATAGCCGGTCAAATAAGTTTATTGTCGATTCGCACGGGAGTCTCCCGTGACAGCTTGCATTTTTGCTAGCTTGAAGTCCCTTCTTGTTAAGCCATACTAGATTCATTTCTCCCTTTCCTTTTTAAACATAAGGAATAGCTAAACCTTTTCAGTCCATTAAACCCGGAGCCTGATGCAAACAACTTGCGAGATATGAAAGAGAATCAAAACACCCAATTCGCAAACTATCTAGACCGGATAGAAGCAATTGAAAGAAAAGAACGTAAGAAAAAAATCTTCTATGGATTAGCGGCAATACTACTTCTATGTGGAGCAGGAGCTGGTTTTTTTCTATGGCAAGGTAGCGACAATGGTCTAATGACCTATGGCTACAAAGAACTTGATACCGAGATGGTACGCCAATTAATAGATGATGGCAAAAGCCCTTTCGCAGTTTATCATAGTGAGATGGGTAGAGATACCATCACTAATGAGGAAGACTTTGAATTATTCGTTAGCATGGTAGAGCTTATGAATCAGAGTGTCACTACCAATGTGGCCGAATTTCTGGAGGAAACTCCAGTTGATTTTGAGTTTGAAGTAGAAGATCCAGAAGATGAACGCCTCCCTGTATTCTTTGTAGATATAGATGGCGAACGTAATGCTGGTGCCATATTGTCAATGACAATCGAAGATTATGATCCATCTATTGTATATACCCTCCTTACTGGAAATGGAGATAGAGTACGTCTACGCAAAGAGACTCAATATACTTACGAATATGGAGGTGATTACCTCCTCAGACTTTATGCTAGTAAGCAAAACTATCGGACCAGCGTCTATACCAAACGTATGGAAATCACTGGTCCATCTGCACCTGAAACCACAGAAGACACAAGTATCGCAGACGCAAATGAGCCCCCTAGCTTACCAGAATTAGCTGAAAATCTAAGAATGTCTCTTGATAGCCAGAGACAAGATTCTGGCCGAGAAATATTACTCGCCTCTGCAAGCAATGATGTTATTCCCTTCAACGACCTTTCTTTTGAAGTTGAAGATGATGATATCCCCAGAGAGGTACCTACAGCTGAAGAAGTCAGCGGCAATAGCAGCAATAATAATGTGCAAACCGTAGATTTTGACAAACCAATGTTTGTGGTAGATCAGATGCCTTCTTATCCAGGTGGTATCAAGGCGATGTCTAGATATTTTCGCAAAAACTTTCGCTACCCAGGTCAGGCTAGAGAGGCAGGAGTAGATGGCCAAGTCTTTGTTCGTTTTGTAGTACGAGCAGATGGTAGCTTGACCGATATCACCGTTTTTCGCGGTTTGGGACATGGCTGCGATGAAGAAGCTATCCGCCTAGTTCGCAATATGCCCAGCTGGGAACCTGGACTTTATCAGGGACGCGAAGTGGCTGTTTATAAAGAAATTCCGATTACTTTTCATTTAGTAGAGTAATCTAAAACATACTTTTGACGAAAGCGGCGGTCTTCTTATGAGGATCGCCGCTTGTTTTTTATTGCTTTGTTTATTCCATTTGTTCTCTCGAAATTGCTATCTGGATATATAAAAAAGCTTCAATCAACAATGAAATTTTCGTTAATCAGCACCGTAAGCCTTTTGCTGCTATGGGGAAACCTCCACGCCCAAAAAGCTAGCGATTTAAAAACAAAAGTCGATAGTCTGTCTTATGCTTTAGGCATGGATATCGGAGCCAACCTATCTCGTACCGGTATGGAGGTAGATGCTGAAAGTATGTATCAAGGTTTGGTAGATGCCTTAGAAGGAGAAAATATCAAATTTACTCCTGAGCAAAAAAAGGAATTGGTCCAAGCTTTTCAGCGCCAAGCGCAACAGCTACAGCAACAAAAAGCCGCCGAAAAAGCCGAAATGGCTAAACAAGAAGGGGTTTTGTTTCTTACTGAAAACAGAAAAGCCGCAGGGGTAATCGAAACCGAATCTGGCCTCCAATACAAAGTCCTGAGAGAGGGTGATGGTGCCAGTCCCACCGCCAACAACGTCGTCAAAGTCCACTATCAAGGTAGCTTACTTGACGAGACTGTTTTTGACAGTAGTTATGAACGAGGCGAACCCATTGAGTTTCAACTCAATCGCGTGATCAAAGGTTGGACCGAAGGTTTACAATTGATGCGTGTAGGCGCAAAATACCGTCTTTACATCCCGTACGATCTCGCCTATGGTGAAAATGGTTCTCCTCCAACTATCGGTGGATACCAAACACTGATTTTTGATGTCGAACTATTAGACCTTCGCTAAGGTAGCAATGACGTTAACATTTGCCAGGCGGCTTCATATTGACCTGGCTCATAGAGTTTTGCCTTAAAGTTTGGATATTCAGCCGCATAGGTTTCATACATACGACTCCCTTTGTCCCGGCTGTGCCGAACGTTAGCAATCCTATCACAAACTTTGACTAAAGTCGCATAAGGCGTAGCCTTGATGCCCTCATAATATTTGGAATTGGCCCGCTCTGATCGAGTGCGGCCTTTTTCATTTGTAAGCGCATACACGATTTCAGCGACTTCTACTCCCAGCACTTTTTTGACATCATTATAAGTCTCACGCGCATCCTCAATCAGATCGTGGCACCAAGCCGCCGCTACGATGCGTTCGCGAATAGCGGTATCATAATCCTTTGACAAAGCCGTAGCTGCCTCCGCCACCATCGCAAGGTGAAAAGCATAAGGATGTTCGTCATATCGATGGTTGCAGTTTGCATGACACTCACTGGCGTAAGATTGGGCGTTTTGAATCATAGACATAGATATTCGTGGCTAGTTTTGTTGTGTCAGACAAGTTTAGGGACAAAGATTATATCGTTCCCTGCCGTGCAGAACGCAAAAAATCGTTCCGCGAAGCGGAGACAAAATCAGCGCAAAAAACTCGAATCTCAAAAGTAGAATCACTCGCTCCAAGATTTGAGATTGAGGCTTAAATAAATAAGGAATGTAGCAGGATCAAAGCCTTCTACATTCCTTATTTATTATTCTGACTTTTTCCGTTTAGCCTAGCGTTGTACGAGGCTAAACCAATTACCGCTATTGTCTTTGAATAGGGCTTCGTAACCGTATTCGCGCTGAGTTGGAGGAGCGATAAACTCTACCCCCTTAGCGCTGAGTTCTTCATAGGTTGCCATTACATCAGGGGTATTGAAGATGCCCGTCCCGAAAGCTCCTCGGGACAAGAGTCCACGCATCGCTTCGGCATCTTCTTCGTTCAAAAATGGACTGACCATGATGGGCATGAGGACAATTTCGATTTCGGGTTGATCCTTCGGTCCAACGCTCAGCCAACGAAAACCTTCTCCCATCTTAGCATCGCTACGGATTTCAAAACCGAGTTTTTCTACATAGAAATCACGGGCTTCGTCTTGGTTATTGACGTAAAAAGTGGCGTGTGATAATTTGTTGATCATAATCTTATCCTTTTATGTGATTAGGTTGATATGACCAAATTAGGCGTTCTCTGAAGGAAGGACTTCTTGAAAATTGCTATTCTCCCCCAATCAAGCAAATCTAATTGGCCCGCTGCACAGAATGCTTGGCTGAATCATATCATTTAGCAAAATGAAATCCTACTAGCGAATCCGCAATCGCTTTTCCTCCGCATGATAAGCTGCAAAAACGCCGATCCCCCCTTTGAGATTGGTATATATTGTATAAGGCTCACTAAAGGCGAGGTCCACATTGCGGGCCTGTCGCAGGTCTCGCATATAGCGATAGTAGCTTTGATCGATATGCAATAAGGAAACCGTCAAGCTGTCACCGGACATTCGAGGAGGGCGTACTGCACTGAGTTGGCTCGCTACGTTTTGTAAGTCTCCAGATGGACCGATGGCTACTTCACCATCAAAATCGGTATCCTCCAGATAATCGGCATTGCCAGTAGTCCCTTGCCAACGAAAAAACCAGGGTTCCCTTCGGATAAAGGTCGTATCAGGGATGATCTTGCCAATCAGGCGATAATAATTGCGTTTGTCTTGAGGATCTTGCCAAGTGGTTTGACAAAAGAAGTCCGGAAAAGGACTATCATTAGTTACCGAATCGAGCTGTATTTGAAATTGTAAGGGAGCTGAAGGAATCTGGCAACGGCCAATGACCTCTGGCAAAGTAGGATGCTGGATGAGCAATTGAAAAGAATCTTGCGCTTGTAAGAAATCATCAGGACTAGGAATGAGATAAAGTCCTTGGCTCGGGTCAAAATTTAAGTTGAGCGTTTGGCCTTGACTGAGATTGAGGATTTGTACGATGGCGTCTTTGACGATAAAGTCTTCGGGGGACAGCCCGCCTGTCGCACCGACAATTTGGTTTTGCGAAACTGATACGCTGATCTCTGCTTGCTCAGGGGAGAGAAAACAACTGACGACCATTTGCGATTGTCCCTGTAAATCTAACTCAACCAGGCGCTGACAAGCACTACTGATCAACAAGAGCAAAAGGGCCGGAAAAAGATATTTGGCGTAAAACATTGGGGATAATTGGAGGTAAAATCAGGCTTGACTTAAAAACTAAAGTTGAAGCTGACGGAAGGGGTAAGGAAAAAGAGGCTATTTTCTTGGAGGCGCAACCGTTGGGTGCCAGCTTGCGAGTTGACTTCTGCTTCGAGCAAGTAAAAGGTAGGATTGAGGCGATTGTAAAGATTGTAGGCACCTAGCTCCCAATAGTAAGTCCAATCCCAGCGGCGGGTTTTGGGTTTGGCTTTGATTTTGAGACTCGCATCAAGACGGTGGTAGAGGGGGCTGCGAAACTCATCCAACTGACTAAACTGAAAGAAAACATCAGGCTGACCGTTGCCGGGAGTCTTGATTTCCTCATGCCCCGTCAAATAAGCTTGTGAGAGCGGTAAGGGAAAAGGATTGCCCGTCGCAAAAGTCCAAGCCGCATTGAGTTCCAAGCGTTCCGTGAAACGGTGCTGATACAAAAAGGCTAGTGAATGCCGACGATCAAAGCGCGGCGCAAAAGCTTGCCCTCCATTGCGGGCTGCAAATAGATATTGCGTATAGGACCAAGTATAGCTCAAACTCATCTGATACTGGCGGCCTTTGAGGCTTGTGAAAATCTCCAGCCCATAGGACTCTCCTTCCCCTTGGATGACCAGGTTTTGCCAGTCGAGGGTTTCGATCCTCAGATTGTATAGGTCCAAGTCAAAAAAGCTACCCCCTTCTCGATAACCGATGATATTGTCCATCTTTTTGTAGTACAACTCGGTCATGATGCTAAGGCCCCATGCTGGGTAACGCTGGCCCCAAGCGAGTGCAAATTGCCAACTCTCTTGGGGACGGATACTGGCCGTACTAGGTACCCATACATCAATCGGGAGTGCCAAACCTGAGTTGGATATTTGATGAATGTATTGGGTCATGCGGGTGGTAGAGACCTCCAATTGATGATTGGAGGCAGGCTGATATTGGAGTTTGATACGTGGCTCAGGATTGGCCCAAAACTGGCCTTCGGCCGTATAGGCACTCAGCCGCAAGCCCAGTTCGAGTTTGAGTTGAGGGGCTAGCGCCCAACGATCTTCTAGATAAAGTGCTGCTTCTTGGGTGAAATAACGTTCGTTTTGCTTGAAATCGAGGTCAAATCGTTCGGTCGTATTGCCAAAGTTTTCACGAAAAGCCCGAAGGCGATTGGGGGTGAAAATGTGTTGAAAAAGTATCCCGCCAAATCGTACTTCATGCTTGGCGTTGGGATACCAGTAAAAATCATGCTTCAAGGCAATGTCAGTCATCTCCGAGCCCGTGCTGAGGCGCTGGACCCCAACCTGATCCCCTCTCTGATCTGTACTGCGGTTGAAGAGACGAACGCCATAGTTGGTCGTAAAGAGGGAAGTGTTCATGAAGTGCTTGGGCGAAATCACCCGATTCCAGCGTAGCGTCCCGCTGAGGTTTTGCCAACTAAATCCAGTACGAGTCTGGTCATTGTCAAGATTGGTTTCGAGCAGGCCATAGCGATCCCAACTACTGTATAAGCTCAAAGTGATTTTGTCTTTGGGGCTGGCATTGTAGGTCAGTTTGGCGTTGTAATCATGGAAAAAGAAAAAAGGGTCCGTTTGGGCCGAACTCACTTTGATAAAGGGCCGCACCAACAAATCCCAATAAGTCCTCCTTGCGGAGAGTAAGAGAGAGCCTTTTTTGTTCAAGATGGGGCCACCAATGGTCAGTCGCGAGGAAGTAATCCCGATGGCACCGTCTGCACCCCACTTTTCTTTGCTCCCTTCACGCGTAGTTACCGCCACTACCGATGAAAGCCTGCCTCCATAATGCGCCGGAAATCCCCCTTTGATAAACTCTACACTTTGTACTGCGTCGCCATTGAAGACGGAGAAAAAGCCAAAAAGATGATTGACATTGTAGATCGGAGCCTCATCCAATAAGATCAGGTTTTGATCACTATTGCCGCCTCGTACAAACAATCCACTATTGCCATCATTGGCGCGTTGGACCCCCGGTAGATACTGGAGGGCCTTGACCACATCACGCTCCCCCAAAAAGGTAGGCACTGATTGGAGATAGTCCAATCCTAAGACAAAGCGCCCTGCTTCCTCCGCTTCGATCATCGACTCCGCTTCAATTTGTACCACTTTCAAGGATATGGCCTGAGGTGTCAGTTTGATGCCCAAAGGAGCAGGTGTTTCATTGGTAACAGTCATCGTATCGCTGCGATAACCCAAATGACTCACCACCAAACGAGCTGGTAAATCATCGAGACTCAAAGAAAAATAACCGTATTGGTTGGCAATAGCCCCAGCTTTACTATTGAGTTGGATAACCCGAGCGTAAGGCAGGGGTTCCAAACTTCCCCGCTCTCGAATAAAGCCATTGATCGTCTTTGCGTTCTGCGAAGCAGCTTGATAAAGCACTATCTGATCGCCCAAAGCACGATAAGTGAGGCCACTCCCTTGGAGCCAGTTTTTGAGGATGACTTCGAGGCTTTGACCCGTAGTTTTGAGCGAGACGAGCTTGTCGAGTGGGACAATTTGCGGATCGTAGGAAAATCGAATGGCTAACGTTTTTTCAATCGCTTCCAGTGCCTCTCCCATTGGCATGGGCGCGAGTGTAATCATGACCGGTTCTTGAAGCCAGTTTTTGTCTTGGGCCTTCAAACTATGAGGTATGGTCCAGAGACCCAGCCAGAGCAAGAGGCCGAGGAGGAGTTTGGTGATAGATGTTAGTTCAGTTTTCATTGTTGCTGAGTTTTTTTTACCTGCTTCGCAGAACGCATAGCGCTGCTGGCGGGTCTTTTGACACGATGCTCTTCCCTCCTAAAACAAATTAGGAGTGGCTCGATTGTTTACTATAAAATTGATTGTTGCCTTAGCGTGGACTCACTTCTACTTGAAAAATCAGTCTCACTACTTCCAATACTTCTGCCAGCGGCTCATCGCTAAAGGTCGCGTTTAAACGCGCTTCTCCGGGACTCCCTCTTGCCGATAATGGGCGTTGATAATAGCGTTCGAGGGACTCGATGACCTCCGCTAAACGGGCATTCTCAAAATGCAATTCGCCCTTTTGCCAAGCCAAAAAGTTTCGATTTTGTACGATACTGATCCATTTTCCTGCTTGCAAACGTGCGCTTTGGCCTGCTGCAAGCTCTGTACTATCTTGGGCCACTACGCGTACCAATCCTTCGGCTACATCTATCTGTGGCAATGAATCTGTGGGATAGTCCTTGACGCTAAAACGGGTCCCTAACACTTCTACCCTGAGCTTTGTAGATTGTACTTTGAAGGGTCTTTGGGCGTCTTTGGCGACCGAAAACCAAGCTTCTCCCTCAAGCCTCACGGCTCGTACTTGATCAAAAGATTCTGGATACTGTAAACTACTACCCTCGCGCAATATCACTTCTGTGCCATCAGGCAGATTGATGATCTGATTGGCGGATTGGGCGATTATAGTTTGCATCTCTGGCGGCTGGCGATACACCCAAAAGGCGACGGACAATCCCACCAAGAGCAAGATCATCGCGGCCCAAGCGATCGTAGTTCTGTGCCAGAGCGGGCGCGCTTTTGTAGTAGTAGGCAAGCTCAGTTGAGCTGCTACTTTGGGCCAATCTAGCTGACTGTCAAAATGATAGTTTTGGGTATTGGCTTGGCTATGAGACCAGATTCTTACGGCCTCTTGGTACCAAATCTCATGTTGCGCTTGCGTTTGGCGCCATGTACGCAAAGCCTCTGCCTGCGCTGCGCTGGCACTGGAGGTGAGATCGGCGGCGATCAAACCCCAAGGAATATGCTGTTGTTCTGCTGGGCTCATTTGGGGGATAACAGCTCAAGGCGCGCTGACCCTTATCCACGGGTAAAAAAAAAATGAAAAATATCAGAACGGCCACCAAAGCAAAAGAAATAACGGGCCCAATTTTTGACGCAATAGTTTGAGTGCTTTGCTGATTTGTCCCTCTACCGTCTTAGGGCTGATACCCATGCGTTGGGCGATCTCTTGATAGCTCAGCCCTTCTTCTCGACTCAGCACAAAAGCCTCGCGACAACGTTCTGGCAAAGCAGCGATAGCTTCACGAATGCGTTCTTCCAATTCAAAGGCTTCGAGTACTTCCTGCGGAGAACCCGACCACTCGGGTTTAAGGC
Source organism: Bacteroidia bacterium (assembly GCA_045106675.1). Taxonomy (GTDB): domain Bacteria; phylum Bacteroidota; class Bacteroidia; order J057; family J057; genus JBCAWW01. Next base: position 30,721 of record JBGCFA010000266.1, on the reverse strand, counting down.
CTTGCTGATGGGTATGATAGTCTTGTCTGACTCGTTGGTGGTTGAGATGATTGAGACAAGCGTTCCGCACGGCGGTGTACAAAAAAGCACCCAATGGACTAGTCGGCGCTAATTGGGCTCTGTTTTCCCATAACTTGACAAAGACTCCTTGCACTAGGTCTCGGGCTTCATCGGTATCGGTGAGATATCGCATCGCGTACCGACAGAGGCGAGCGTACCACTGATGAAACAACTGTTCAAAGGCATTATTGTCGCCTGAGATGATGGAGGTCGTGGAGATAGTCATGGGCTGGCTAAAGCGATGGAGGATGAGGAAGACTATTCCTCTCCGGTAAAGCGATTGATGAAACAATGCGGAATAAATTGGCGCGGTTGTTTTTGGGCTTGCTCACGCTGCTTGAGATAAAATTTGCGGTATTGGGAGGGGCTCATACCCACCTCTCGTTTGAAGAGCGAACTAAAAGAACCGTGGCTTTCAAAGCCAGTGAGGTAACAGATTTCGTTGACGTTTAGTTTGTTTTCGCGCAATGCATCCTTGGCCTGCTCGATACGTCGACGCAAAAGGTATTGGTGAGGAGTGATTCGATAGGTCTTTTTAAAAACTCGCAAAAAGTGATATTTCGATAAATACGCTTCCTGTGACAGGCGATTTAGATTGAGCGGTTGCTCATAGGCTTTGTCTATAAATCGCTTGGCGCGAACGATGCGTTGGGTGCGGGTGAGAGACATTTTACTGGTTTTTCTTTTTGCCTTCCTCACTGATGATCATTTTGGGATTGCGCTTTAGGCTCTTGATAAAACGCACTTGCCTAAATCGTAAGGCCGACCAATCTGTATCAATAGCAATTTGCTTCACAGGTTCAAAAGCTTGCTCTCCGACTGATTCCCAGCCATTATCGCGATTGATGTCTGATTTGTACTTCTTGGAGCTTTTCTTTGGATAGGCGACCCAAAGTTGCGGATCGTCTGCGACAAACTTATCCTTGAGTGATGCCATCGTTTCAGTAAGCTGTTTTACGCTATTCGCGAACGTCAGGACATATTCGTATTGCTGGTCGGCTTGGATTTCTGTCAGCACTTCGCAGTAAGCCTCCATATCAGCCATGTCTGGATGGAAAGACTCGGGCGCAAAAAGGACCAGAATACGCTTCTGGTCCTTGAAACTCATTTTTTTGAAGATGGGGTTCATTAGTCTTGATAGTTAAAGGTGGCTTCGTGCCCCCCTACCATGACTTTGAATTCTCCGGCTTCGGTAATCCATTTACCGTCAGCGCCCCAAAATGCTAGTTGAGCTGGCTCTATCATAAAGGTAAGTGTTCTGGATTCTCCGGGCAAGAGGGTGATTTTGCGAAAATCGCGGAGTTTTTTGCTCGGGGGACTGACTGATGCGTACATATCTTGAGTGTAAAACTGAACTACCTCACGGCCCATGCGCTTACCTGTGTTTTTGACAGTGATGCTCACTTTGAGTTTAGCGTTCGCGCTTAGCGTAGACTGGTCAAGACTCAAATTGCTATATGCAAAAGTGGTATAACTCAAACCAAAGCCAAATTCATATTGAGGGAAGAATGCACTCGGCCCAAAGTCATTGCCAATTTTTTCAGTGCCTTTATGATCGTAAGTGACGAGATCGTTCGCGTAGCGAGGATAAGTATAAGGCAAGCGTCCTTCGGGATTGTGATCGCCATAGACAATCTCTGCCAAAGCGGGTCCACCTTCATCACCAGGCTGGTAGCACTGCACGATCGCACCTACCAAGGGTTCGATCTCACGGATAATACGAGGACGATTTTCGACGAGCACCAAAATAATGGGTTTGCCAGTAGCTACGAGCCCTTTGACTAAGTCTAACTGAGCATCACTCAAATCTAGATCGTCTATATCTCCGGGTTTTTCGGTAGCTGGAGTTTCGCCGACACAAACCATGATCGCATCTACTTCTTTTGCAGCGGAGATAGCATCCTCTAGATTGACAAGTTCATCGGCCGTACTGCCTTCTACGAAACTCACCTTAGCCGCTCCAATTTCTCGCTTGATAGCTTCTACGATGGTCAACTTGCCCGGTGTTTTGACATCAAAGCTAGGGTTAGTGCCTTGCCAAGTGCGACTCCAAGAACCATTGAGCATCATCATCGAGTTTGCAGCAGCACCCGTTACTAATATCTTTTTGCTCTTGTCTAGCGGGAGCAAGTTATTTTCATTCTTTAGCAGCGTGATAGACTCTAAGGCTGCTTGGCGAGCAATTGCAGCATGCTCTTCGGAGGCAAACTTAGGATAGTCATCAAAATCAAAGAGGACTTTGTCAAATAGACCTAACTCATATTTTAGCTTTAAGATGCGACTCACAGCTTCATCTATACGAGCCATAGACACTTCGCCTTCATTGACGAGCTCAACCAAATGCTGGGAAAAGGTATATCCCATTGGCACCATACTCATGTCTATACCTGCGTTAACGGCAAACTTAGTGGCATCCTTTTCAGTGGCAGCGACTCTATGACGAGTATGCAATAGGATAATGTCTTCCCAATCCGAAACGGCGACACCCGTGAAGCCTAACTCATCACGCAATAGTGTTTTGAGTACAAAAGAATTCATATGAGTAGGAATCCCATTGATCTCAGCGGAGTTGATCATAATCGTATGGGCGCCTGCGTCAACGGCTGATTGAAAAGGTGGTAAAAATATCTCGCGCAACATCCAATCAGGAATGTAGGCAGGAGTCCGATCTTTGCCGCTAAAAGGATAGCTATAGCCCAAATAGTGCTTCATACAGGCTGCTACTCGATATTTGTTGGCGACATTTCCGCCTTCGTTGCCACGGATATAGGCAGCACCAAGGGTCGAAACCAGATAAGGATCTTCGCCAAAAGTCTCAAACACGCGTGACCAGAGAGGCTGACGCATAACGTCTAGGACTGGCGCGAAATTCCAAGGAATACCAGAAGCACGACATTCATAGGCCGTAACAGCAGCACCTTTTTCGACTAGGGCAGGATTCCAGGTAGCGGCTTGTCCCAGCTGTTGGGGGAAGAGAGTAGAACCCGAGGTATAGTTCATTCCGTGGATCGCATCGATACCATAAATGATGGGGACTTTCAAATTAGTCTCTTGAACCATCTTGTCAATCGCTTGATGAATCACATACCACTGCTCACGGGTATAGGCATGTCCTCCAACATTGAGAATAGAACCCACCCCATATTCTTGGATGGCAGTCTTTAGCTTCTCTTCATCAATTTGGATAGGGTCATCCAGATTGAATGGCTGCCCTTTGGCGATCATATCAATGGAAAGTTGGGTCATTTGACCGACTTTCTCTTTGAGACTCATCTTAGCAAGAGTAGCTTCTACCTTTTGGTCGATAGTCTGGGCATGTAGCGACACTATAAACCAAAGGCTCGTCAAGAGAGTAAGTGTATATTTCATTATGGGATAGTTTTGTAGTAGTCAATATGACTATACAATAAAATTAGCATTTGCCCGCAATATGGCATGCTAAGCATCTAGGATTTAACCCCACAATACAGCGATAGGGTCTTATACTATTGTAAAGAAGTCCGAATGTAAGTAGTCTTTTAGCCGTCTCTTTACTTTATACTCAATACTGGGTACTTACCTATTCAAGCGACATCCAACATCCTGCGGTGATAGTTGATTTGGCCAATGTGATAGGCCAGATGGGAAGATAGATGCAATAGGATCGCTTCATTGGTGTTTTTTTCCGGCCCAAGTTTCAATCCATATTCTTGGCTTAAGTCTGTCCCGACTAATTTCACTAAAGACTGATCGACGATTTCGGTGGCTTCGGCTATTTGTTTTAACAAATCCGCCTTGGGCACGTTTTTGCCGGCAAATTCAAATTCGCGATCACGTACATAAGTAAAACCGCCTAGTTCATGACCAATGAAGGTTTTGAGATTACCGACGAGGTGTAAGCAAAGATTCCCCCCAGAATTGGTTATTCCCTCCTGGATGGCCCACATCGCTTCATCAGATTGATAGGCTTCTATTTCGGAACTTAGCTTGGCTAAGTCGCGACGGTATATTTTGCGTAAAGATTCTAGCATTTCTATTTTTTTAAAACTGATTATCTATGCCCAGCCAAGCAAATTGGCCACTAAGCCCGTCCAGCCTGTCTGATGGCTAGCTCCAAGGCCGTGAAGGTCATCTCCATGGAAGTATTCGTAAAACAATATCAGATCCTTAAAGTGAGGATCGTTCGCATAGCGATCATCCCCGTCATGGACAGGTCGATGACCGTTTTTATCCGGTTCAAAGATCGAAATCAAGCGTTCGGCAAGGCCGTCAGCAATCTCACTCAAACAGCGTAACTCGCCCGAACCACTCGGATACTCGACTTTATAATCAGAGCCATAATACTGATCCATCGTCCGCAATGACTCGATCAGCATAAAATTCATCGGAAACCAGATCGGACCACGCCAATTGGAATTACCGCCAAACATAGCTGTCGTAGATTCACCCGCTACATATCCGATTCCATAGTTGTGCCCCTCAATCTCCAGATGATAAGGATGCTCGGCATGATGGCGAGAAAGCGAACGTATCCCTCCCTGAGACAAAAATTCCGCTTCATCGAGCATGGCTTTTAGCAAAGCTTCTAAGCGGTCTTGTTTGGCCATCGCCAAGAGGATATCATCGCCTTGTTTGCGGCGACTAAGCACAGAATAATCCTTATCAGCTAGCCAATAGTTGTGAAACCATTCGAGTCGTTGGCAAAAATCAGGCAGTTTTTCTTGCACTTCTTTAGTGATCAAGGTCGTTGCAAAAAGTGGCGTCAAACCCACCAATGAGCGTACTCGAATCTGCTCATAGCGATCGCCAGGCAACTGTAGCACATCATAATAAAAACCATCTTTTTCATGCCAAAGCGGTGTCCAATCTTCACCGATGTGATTAAGGGTTTCGGCGATATAGACAAAGTGCTCAAAAAACTTAGTGGTGATGTCTTCAAATGAGGGATCGACCAACGAAATTTCCAGTGCCATCTGCATCAATTGTAGCGAATACGCCGCCACCCAGCTAGTACCATCTGCTTGTTCGAGATGGCCCCCTCCAGGTAACTCATTGCTGCGGTCAAAGACTCCAATATTGTCTAGGCCAAGAAAACCGCCCTCAAATACATTATTGCCGTTGATGTCCTTACGGTTGACCCACCAAGTAAAATTGATGGAGAGTTTTTGAAAAACTCGCTTGAGAAAATGTATGTCCCCTTGGCCCGTGCGCTCCTTTTCCATCGTATAGATTTTGAGGGCCGCCCAAGCATGTACGGGAGGATTGACATCACTAAAGTTCCATTCATAAGCCGGAATTTGTCCATTGGGTGCCATATACCACTCTCTCAGCATGAGGATGAGTTGTTCCTTGGCAAAATTGATGTCCACCATCGCTAGGGGTACACAATGAAAGGCCAAATCCCAAGCCGCATACCAAGGATATTCCCATTTGTCGGGCATGGAGAGGATGTCCTGATTGTTGAGATAGGTCCAATCTCGGTTACGGCCCTTTTTGCGTTCTGCTGGCGGAGGAGGAGAATTGGGATCGCCTTCCAGCCAACGCGGTACATCGATATGATAGTATTGTTTGGTCCAAAGCATACCCGCCAAGGCTTGACGCTGAATATTGCGCTGCTCAGCGGTGAGGGACTTGGGATGGATGTTGTCATAAAAGGCGTCTGCTTCTTGGAGCCTAGCGGCAAAGACTTGGTCAAAGCTTGCCCCCAGTGGATCTTTGAGGGATTTTTTGCTCAAGCGCAAACGCACCGTCTTGGATTCACCAGCTGCTAGTGTCCAGTGGTAGAGCGGAGTTGATTTGGTGCCAGATTTTTTCTCTTCGAGGAACGCATAGTCATCCTCTATTACAGCTTTGTGAAAGGCGTCCTTGACGAACGCGCTCTTATTTTCTTTTTCTCCGAAAACACGCGCTCGATTACTTTCATTTTCAGTAAAAAGGGTGCGTTCGGCAGGGTCGAAATAAAAATGATAGGCCCCAATCCGATGCCGTTCTGCCAGTAGATGGCCCGGTGCTTTGAGCGAGATTTTGGGTTTGGGCTTATGCGGACGAAAAGCCCAACGATTGCGAAACCAAAGGGTAGGCAATAGCCAAACTGGAGCCGCCTCTGGACCTCGATTATGAATCGTCAGTTTGATGAGGAGATCGTCAGCATTGCCTTTGGCATATTCGACTTCGAGGTCGAAGTAGCGATTTTCTTCAAAGACGCCTGTGTCTAGGAGTTCGTATTCTCGCTCGTCCCGAGAACGCTTAGCATTTACTTCCACCAGTTCACCATAGGGAAAGGCTGCCTGAGGATATTTGTAGAGCGCCTTCATATAACTATGAGTGGGCGTATTGTCGAGATAGTAATAGAGCTCTTTGACATCCTCTCCGTGATTGCCTTCGGGGCCAGTAAGACCAAATAGGCGCTCCTTCAGGATAGGGTCTTTACCGTTCCACAAGGTGGGGGCAAAACAGAGACGACAATAACGATCCGTGATACCTAGCAGGCCATCTTCGCCCCAGCGATATGCCCTCGATCGAGCATGATCATGTGGCAAATAATTCCATGCGTCGCCATCGGCACTATAATCTTCGCGCACAGTGCCCCACTGACGTTCACTGAGATAAGGCCCCCAAAACAACCAATCTTCTCCGGCTTTGGGGTCTGCATAATAGTCGTCTAAACGTTTTTGCTCGTCCATAGTCCGAAATTAGGGATTTCGTAACTTAAAATAGGCCTAGTCCCGCTTGAAATTTTGATTATTAGCATGTCAATTAATCAGGCTTAAACTAAACGCATCCTCACTTAGCCAGTCAAACTCATCCGGCTGCTCGCCTCAGCTGCTCAGCTATAAAAAGATTCTCCTAATATCGCTTGGTTTAACTGCTACGAAAGCTCAATAAGCTCGGTTAAATTGATCTAAAAATCATCAAACGACTGACTGGTTGCCAGTGTAAGGCTACATAAATACCTAAGGCTAAACACGCTCAAAATATGTGCAGCGATCAACCCAACTTGAACGGGTATCTCCACATGATTCAACTTCTATTTATTGGAAATATTATCTATATTCATTCTCGTTTATTTCAACTTATAAAACATATCCCTGCTGTGAAACAATTAATCATCCTAATAATGCTAATGCCCCTTTGGCTGCTTGGACAATCGGTTGATCACTCTGTTCTCAATAGCTCAGGGGGAGTCTTAAAAACGGCAGGGGTTAGTTTGCATAGTAATGTAGGGGAACTAGCTACTACCAAGGTAAATGCAGCTAATCGCTCGATTACACAAGGTTTTTTCCAACCAGAGTGGCAGATCATTTCCAATCTTAGTACGTTTTTTCCAGAGGCTAGCGTGGAGATATTTCCAAATCCAACTCGCGATGTTTTTAGCATTCGCTCTGAGACTATCCAATTTCAAAAAATTACTATTTTCAATTCCCAAGGACAAGTGGTACTCTCTCAATCTGTGTCCACTCAGCCCCTCTCTCTTCAACATCTTCCCTCTGGGCTTTATTATGTCAATCTAGTCGCGATCTCAGGTCGCTCTATTGGTACCTTCAAACTCCTCAAAATTTAATTACTCATCAAAACCTAAGTCTTTATGAAGAAATACTCGCTACTTTGTTTTCTCCTTTTCGTTGGTGGAGCCAGTCTGTTGGCACAGCTCCCTCAATCTCTTTCATATCAGGGAGTTGTGAGAGATGAATTTGGTGAACCATTGTCCCAAACCCTCGTGAGCTTCGAGTTCTCGATACTAGCAGACAGTTCTGCGGGGACTGTATTTTACCGCGAAGAATTTATGGGTGTCATGACAGATAGCTTTGGCTTTGTCAACCTCCAGCTTGGTACGGGTGATCCTCAAACAACTCCCAATTTAGGATTGGTCCAGTTTTCAGCAGTGAAGTGGTCTGGTAGTCAGCGATGGTTTGAAATCAAATTAGATACTGACAATGGGGTCAACTTTCTCGCCTTGGGCAGTATTCCCATCAACACTGTCCCCTATGCCTTCTCAGCAGAAGCCGTCATACCTGTCTACAAAGGCCCCCCAAGCATTTCAATCCCTAATACCAACGCCACTGCTACCCTCAATGATTCGTGGTTGTGGGAAGATAATCAGCACCTATATGTTCTGTTTACTACCTCCGCGTCGATTAACTGGCTGGATGCTCAGGAATTGGCTCGGGCCGTGGGGGGACATTTACTGACGCTCACCAGTCCAGCGGAAGATAGTTTTGTGCAACAGAATATACTAGTGGGAACCTCTATTACCAATGGAGAGATACCACTTGGCTTTACTGACGCAGTCAATGAAGGAGTTTATCAATGGATCACAGGTGAAATTAGTCTAAGTGGTCGGGGGATCAATTATACTAATTGGGAAACCGGAGAGCCCAATGATGATGGTGGTGGAGAAGATATCGGTGAAATTCAAATCGCTAGTGTCAATCCTAACCGTGCTTGGAACGATGCACCCGCTGATTCAAAACGATATGAAGCTGTGATCATTGAGATTTCCTATTTGATCAGGCCATAAACGCTCATAATTTTTTGTTGATCCACAATCAAGGTCTGGAAGTGATTTCCCAGATTTTGATTGTGGATTTTTTTCTACCGCTGCGCGAAACGCTTGGTTTCTTCCAAAATATAGCAAGCGGGCATTAAGATCATTTTCAATAAATTGATTATTCCTTATTTTTTATTCAGCCCTTATTATCTTTCAGCCGACAATCAGCCGATCAAAAGAAAGGCAGTTTTATGAATGCAGTCAAAATCTGGTATTTACAGCAGTTCAATTTGTTGCAAGAGTTGCCCAAAACCGAATTAGAATATCTTTCTCGGATCATGCCATTGGTACGATATCGAGAAGGAGAAGAGATATTGTTAGCGGAAGAAGGCACCGCCAAAGTTTATTTCATCAAAAAGGGCATCGTCAAGATTGGCACTTATGAAGAAGCTGGCCAAGAAGACCTCAAATACCTCGTGCAAGAAGGCAACATATTTGGCGAGTTAGCCTTGGTTGATCAAGAAGACCCTAATGATTTTGCCATTGCTGTCGAAGAATGCCTCATTTGCCCCATGGATCTCGCCACGATGCGCTATCTCATGGAACGATATCCGGGCCTCAATCGTGCGGTGATCAGTCTCATGGGAGAACGGATCAAAAAGCTTGAGCGTAGATTATCTTCGATATTGTTTAAGCCCTCCAAGGAACGTGTGAAGGAGTTTATTGCCGATTACCTTAAGACATTTGGTCGAGAAGATGAGGATGGCACGCTCAAAGTCCGCAATCAGCTCACCCACTCCGATATGGCTCGCTTTACTGCAACTTCACGTCAAACGGTCAATGCTGTTCTCAATCAGCTCCGCAAGCATGAATTGATCGATTATAATAAGGATTGGATGTGGACAACTAAGGAAGATCTGGCTCAGATTCCTCCTCCCGCACTGAGTTGGGATGTATCGTAACAATGGAATATAAATACGCCCTCAAACAAAATCACGAAGACCTTTCGAGTGGCAGAGTCATCTATCACAAAAGCGGTTTATCGACCTTCCCGGTGCGCTTGGCAAGCGAAATCTTGATGCGCTGTGTATCATATTTACCAAAGGACACTGAGATCAGTTTGTACGATCCTTTGTGCGGGGAAGCTTATTTGCTCACTACACTTGGGTTCTTACATCCAGATTTGATCAGTCATATAGTTGGATCAGATATTTCAAGCGAAGCCTTGGTCTTTGCAGAGAAGAATCTTGGTCTTTTGACTCAAGAGGGTCTATTAAACAGACAAGAAGAATTACAAAGCTTAGTCGCTCAATTTGGCAAAGACTCACATAAGCAAGCCATCGAAGCCTGTGATCGACTCAGTCAAAATCTAGCCAAGCAGTCGCTTTCGAGTCATTTATTTGAGGCTGATTTACTTTCGGAGGCTCCTTTGGAGAACGCTCCGTTTCAGGCCGATATCCTCATTACAGATGTGCCTTATGGTAGTATGGTGGGCTGGACCTCCGCTGTAGAAAACCCCATCGATCAATTATTAGCCAATCTCCAAGTCATCCTCAAACCAGAGAGTATAGTGGCGGTGGTATCAGACAAATCGCAAAAGGTTTCCTCCCCTTTGTTCCAGCGACTTAAACTCCTCAAAGCGGGTAAAAGAAGGATAGAGATTCTCAAACGCTCAGACGCTAACAGGGTTTAAAACCCTGTCAGCTTCTGAGTTGCTTGTTTTTCTTTTTCTCTGTCTTTTGGCAGACAGCAAAAGCTCGAGGAGATATTATATTGTAGCTACAACAAATAGAATCTCTATGTACTATCGAGCAAATGAGGAATTAGCAAGAATCTTAGTGGCCAACGGTCTTACTGAAACTTCCGTAGAAGTGGCCAATATTGCGTCAGTACGTGAATTCAAGTTGAAGCCCAAGGGCAAACGTTTTATCCGCTTTCAGGATGGACAAATCAGTGATAATGTGGCTGAAGTCAATATTAGTCAACTTGATGAGATTCAACTCAAAACCCTTTTGAGCCTACATCTCATGCATCCGATTAGCCGCAAAGAAATGTTGAGGCAATGCGGTCCCGATTTGACTGCGATCCAAAATTTTATTCCCAGCTTAGAATATGGCGTTTGTGTCGGTGAAACCTGCAACAAATTTTCCATCAATGTGATGGATACCATTGCTGCCATTGACATCGAAGCACCCAAAGAATTGGTGGTTTCATATTAAGTGTTCAAAGAATGAAGCAGATAAAAGCTCCCGAATGGGGGCTCAAAGGTATCAATAGCGATTTGGCTCCCAGCCTGAGTAGTTTCAGGGGTAAAGCCGTCATGATGCTGTTTTGGAACATTGCTTGCCCTAATTGCAAAAGCAGGGCGCTCCCTTTTGCCAAGCAATTGGCTAAAGCTTATCCCGAAATTGAGGTCATAGGCATTCATACTCGCTTTGAAGGTCCTGAATATAGTCCTGCCCAAGTGGATGAAATACGGCAATTGCTCAAGATCGATTTCCCGATGTATATCGATGAAGGCAAAGAGACTTGGCAAGCTTTTGCGGCTGAAGGCACTCCACACTGGGTTTTGATTGATGCAGAAGGTAATATCCATCGTTCCGTTTTTGGTTCGATGCCCGGTGCGCTGCAACGTTTGGATTTTGTCTTGCGGGAAATGCTAGAGGTTGAATTGTAATCCTGTGGTAATACAAGGTTTTACAGATCAAAGATCATGTGGCGACGCAAAATCTTGCGTCGCTCCCACATCAAATACCACCCCTCTCTGAAATTGATCGATTTCACTATAAGCTACATAACCAAGCTGATTGGTAAGCATTTGGGTGTCTCCAATCTGAAAAGGTGTTTTATTGCCGTGGCTATGCCCATATATCCAATGACTGACATGGCTAGACATAATTTCGTCGGTTAACTCAACACAGAAACCTTCATTGATCGGGCTATTTTTGAACTTTTCAATATTGCAGAGTTTACTAGGCAAATGATGAGTTAGTACTACTTTTTTATGCGCTGTCTTTTTTGAAATTTGCGCACTCAGAAACTCCCAAGAGCATTCGAACAGAGCATTATATTGCGCTATTGTCAATCTTTTTGAATTGTATCTGATCAGTTTAAAATCATGCATCGCAGCCAAGATTGCTTTGGCTTGTGTTTCGATCTTGGACCATAGAGTGGTGAAGATAAATTCAACGTCCTCCACTACTCTGCTTGTATTGTTTACCAAAAACACATTGTCTCGAAGCGCTAGTTCATAGCCTATTTCTAATCCTAGACGGCAATCATAAGCCGTATAAAATTCGTGATTACCTGGAATGACAAAAACCATTTTGAATTGCTCAGAGACAATATCCCAAAACGTTAAATCTTTGAATCTAGGGCCGAAATTATGGGTGTCACCTCCTATGAGCAAAATGTCTCCTTTGGGTATGAGGGGATTTTTTTTCAGCCAAAGTTGGTTTTCGGGGAACTCTAAATGTAGATCAGAACAATACTGAATTTTCATCTATAACAGATTGGCTTTGGTGGTGATACAAAATTGTGCAGATCCGGGCTCATGTGGCGACGCAAGATTTTGCGTCGCGCGCGCTATCTGGTCAACAAAACCCCAGTTACATATTTCGAATGCCGCGATTGCCGAAAAGGTAAGTGTTGGGTGATCTGTTCAACCAAAGGATCATCAGCGGTTTCGTATTTGACTTCGAGGATGAGGGCTGGATCGCGCATCGGATTGAGCAAATCTACTGATCCAGAAAACAGCGTTCCCGAGTAGGGATAAAAACACATATCTCTATCTATCGTCACCCGAAAGCGACCATCAAAAGACTGCCAATAAGACCGCTGATAGGTGTTGATCAAGCTTGGCTGCAAATGTGGGAAGGAAGGGTCCAACTGTGGTAGGTCGGCGCAGATTTGTAATGCCTGTTCCAACTCAAAGTCTGCTATGTCAAAGCTTTCTTTTCGACCTAGTTCGTTATGTTTGATTTTGAGTTCCAGCTTTGCTGAACGCACCCTCTCAAGTTCTTGGCCATACCAACGAATACGATATTTTTTGCGTTGATTGACGCCATAGATATTATCGTTCCACGTAGTGAGTTGAGGGGTATCGAGATAAATATTATTGATCTGACGATCTGGATAAAGCGAGTAAAAAGCAGCCGGATGCATGCGCAACAATTGTTCTAAAGCCGCCGCATTCATATGCTCAATCCGAAACTTGCGTTCGTACCTCATCATTGCGTCAATAATAAACTGTCGAGATCAAGAAATTGCCAATCTAATAAACCGTCTTCCACATCATAATCTAAATGCAGAATGCGATCCTTGGGCAATAGGGCTCGTTTGACAGGGTCTAGTTCGGTACTATTGTTGATTCCCGAAGCCAAAAACCAGATCCCATCCGTAGTCTGATGCTGGTAAAATTTATCTCGCTGTCCGGCATCTCCCGCAATCACCATGACTTGGATGCCTCTGGCCTGTACCTGCTGGAGGAGCGGATAGACTACAAAGCGAAACTGGGTACCGGGCGTACATTTATAGGGCAGCCATGAACCTCCGGCATTACCGGCAGTTTGGGCATTCATGTCCGGCTCGACATCGGTCCAAGTGACATGGTGGCTGATTACAAATAAGTGAGTCGCCTTACTGATGGTGTCACAGACATTTTGGATCATGTCAAATTGATCCAGCCATTGATCACATTCAGTATTGCCTTTGTAATTGGTATTGGTAAGCAACACCGTCATACCGGGATAATTTTGCACATAATGCAGCTCTCGACCCGTGACTTCGCGCAGCCAATCATGATTACCATTGCGAAGGTCATGATTGCCATAAGCCCAGAGCGTATTGGGAGAGGATAGATCAAATAGATCATCCAAATAATCTAGCGTCTCTCGTTTTTCAGTGGTTTCGGCGCAGATATCCCCGCCGAGCCAAATATGTTCATAGCAATCTCGATTGAGTTGCTCTATGCGTTCATCTACTTTTTCGCGATTAGCTCCCCGATAGGTATGCCCCAGAAAGATGATCCCGTCCTTTGCTTTGGGAGCTGGCTTAGGCTTGGGTACGATATTGGGTTTGGGTTCGCAGGCGGATAGGAGGAGTAAGATTGATAATAGCCAAATCCATTCCTCCCCCTGCCCCCTCCGAAGGGGGAAAAGCTGCGCAATGGATGTTTTGCCTATCCTCATATTGCTTCTACGGGCTTGCCTTTGATCAGTAGTTCGGAGCCTTGCTCGATCAAATGGAGATATTTGATGCCTGTGGCGGTATAGTTTTGTACGCGTATTCTGGCACCACCATATTCTGGTTTCTTTTGATAAGCCGAAAAGGCAATGTTGCAATCGTCTAAAGTGATATTGTTGACCTCAACGGTAGATAAATCTTTGGAAGCAAGACCGATGCGCGCACCAGTGATGATGGCCGAATGAATTTTAACAGTTGATTCTTCGCCGACGCTGATTCCTTTGTCGCCGGGGGATTCTACTTTGGAGTCCCAAATTTGCAGTTTACTACCCGAAAAATCCATCCCATCGTTCCCGGTACGGAGACAATACAAATTGCGGATCGTACCCTCACAAAAGTCTGCGTCCAAGCCATCAGCAAAGGTGTGACTGATAACAGAGTTTTTGAGCGTAAAGCGGCAACGGATCAGATTGAGTGCATCTTCACAATGATTGCGGGTAAAGACACAATGATTTATATGCACCTCCGACTCATAGAAGGTTACGGCTCCGGTAAGTTTCCAATTGCCATCTTCCATGCTATTAAATTCTTCAAAGCTCACATACTCTAATTTAGAGATCTCCTTGGCCTGAAGCACCGTAAATCCTTTTGCACTTTGGTCCGATGAATAAATCCGGATGGCCTGTTCTTCGGACCCGATCATACTGACAGGAGAAGCGCTGAGAAAGCGCGCTCCTTTTTGAAAGTCTATGCTGACTCCAGCCGCGATCACCACTTGGTAGCCTGCGGGAACGATCACGTCATTTTTTACAACATATTGGCCAGCGGTTATCAGGAGTTGATTGCCTTGTACTTTCCAGAGCGCCTGCTGGCGAACGTCTAGGTCAGCAAATACTTCTTGGCGAGGGATGCTTGGAGTCGCCACCGACCAAGGCAAAATGCGGCTATTATAGGCTTTTTCATGCCCAGGCAACCGAAAGAATAGATATTTCGCTTCGGCGGGACTTTCAATTTCCAAGAAACGGGGCACATCCGTTCGCCGACTAGGCATGAGCCACAAAGGATCAGTCAGACTATCGGTCATGCTCTTTGGCGTTCGGCCAAAGCCGATCACCTCTATCGGCAGTATATGATGATTTTTCACATTGACTTTGCCATCTTGAGCCTGCAATACTCGCAAACTATTGTTGCTGAGCGGGAACATAAGCCGTTGGATCTTGGCGGCCTGATCCGTAACGATGGCAGGATTGTATTGATAGTTGCTATACTCTTGGCGTAGCAGATTGATCTTTTGTTGCATCAATGGCCCGAGGTCTAGCCAAAGATTGTCTTGGTAGGTTTTTTGACTAAAAGCATCCAAATAATAGAGGTAGCGTTCCACGAAGTCGGCATCCAACATATGCTGTCGGAGTAGATCATCGCCAAAATCTCCCGCCAAGCGATGAACATCCGCCCCAATGAAGGCCTTGCCCAATTTATAAATCCCTTCCTCGGTATAGCCATCATAGCCAATCGGTTCGAGGCGACTATTGACGGGATTGAAGTAGAAGCGTTGATTGTGCCAGACCGTCGCATGGAAAGCTTGGCAGATATCAGTGATGGCGTAAAACTTAGCCAATTGCTCGATATCAAAAACCTCGGAAGTCGGTTTGAGCCCAAATTTATATTGCTGCATCAGGCTTTGCGCCATCGCAAATTGCTCCGCCATGAGGGGAGACTTGGTGGTTTTGCCTTCTTGAAACGGTAAGATAGAAGAGGCTTCGTAGCTATTGAGGGTTTCTTCAATCTCCATCGCGCCAGCTTCAAGGTCCAGCCAACGCTTACGAGCATTCCAGACGCCATCCTCCGAAAACTTCAGAATCGGTCCTTCACGACGAGCACGATATTCGAGCAATTGTTTTTCAAAATGCTCCTCATAGGCGTAGAGCCCCTTTTCCTCCTCATTGAGTTTGACATTGACAAAGTCATATCGAGTGGTCAGTACTTGCTCTTTTTCTAGCCATTGGTGGAAGATCCATTCATGGAGGAAGCCTCTGTTTTCGGGTCTCTGAATCGAGAACGTCAGCATCCGGCGCCATGCGTGGGGCTCTTTGACTTTAATGCGAAAGGACCATTTGGAGTGAGAGAGATGATCCATCCAATCGCCTTTGAAACGTAGGCGAGCGGGAAATTCATCCTGTGCTTCTACTAGTTTGCCTTTTACCCAATCATCGTCTTCGGCAAAATAGATCCCCCTATTGAGGGCTGTTTGCCGCCTTTGTTCGAGGTGAAGCATACCTGCATCGGTGATGCGGACATGCAAACGAGCGACGGTAGTATCATTGGCGATCTTTTCGGGCGTCAGTTTTTCGATCTCCATATCGTCAAAATAGACAGGCATTTCGCCGCCATAGACGTAGATTTTGATCGGTTTTTGGCGATAGTTTTGAGGGACTTCAAAGACGATTTCGAGCTTCTCCCACTCTTGCTCATCTACCGCGATCGGCTGCCCCATCTGCTGATAAAATTGATATTCGCCTGTATCAGCAATACTGACGACCAAAAAGCTATTAGCTAATTTATTGCCTTGTCGCCAAATAGAGGTACGATAACGATCCCCTGCTTGAGCTTTTGGAAGAATGTAGGTAAGTCCAAAGTTCGCTTCTTTGGTAGTTTTACTGGAAAATTCACCGGTACGAGCGGCCTCATTGCTTTGGCTTTTGACATTATCAAATAAGCCTCCTTGGCCTTGAAAAATCATATTGCCGTCCTGCAGCACTTTTTCTTCGGCACTACATGATACGATCCCTTCTATGGCGTCTGACTTTGTCGAACGCGGAATATAGCTGAGACCAATTCCGATAGTGCCCAAAGCCAATGCCCACCAAAGCCATTTGATAGCAAAGGGTAGTTTTCTTTTGTTCTGAAGGCGATTTCGCTGCTTGACTATCATATCACCAATTCGGGCTGGTCGATCATCGAAATAGTCGTAGCGGGTGCGAGGCTAAGTAAGGCTTTACGGACTGCATCAATATCTGCGATAGAATTTGATTGCACTCTAAAAGATAAATTCAGACCATCACCGTGAGTATCCATTCGCTTGAGTTCAACAAAAGGCAGGATACCGGAGATGGTTTCGCTGATCTTGTTCAAGTCATCTAGCTCGGTGCGGATATTGAGAAACATATGTTCCTCCTTACGGAAAGATTGAAAACCACCCATCCGATGCATCACATAAAGGATGCTTAGGATAAAGACAAAAGCAATCAAGGCGACGATCACCTGTCCTGCGCCTGCTGCCAAGCCTACCGCGATACTCAAAAACAAATAGGTAAGTTCTTCGGGGTCCTTTATGGCCGCACGAAAACGCACGATCGACAACGCTCCCACCAATCCTAATGACAAGGCAATGGAGGACTTGACAATCGTAATGATCAAAAGGGTAGTAAGCCCTAATGGCAAAAAGGTATTGGCAAATCGTTTGCGATTGGAAATGGCGTAGCCATATCGGACATAAAACCAACGCAATACTGCACATAAAATGGCTGCGATCACCATATTGAGGAGAAAGTCAAGCAGATCGATTGACTGAGAAAACTCCTCTAAATAGGACTCAAATATGTTCATGCTCCTAGAAAAAAAGTCAAAGTGTGATACGAAGGTAACAAATTGACAAACTAAGTGGGTATGGAAAGGAGTCTTTTGTCCGATATCCAATACCTCCCCCAACCCCCTCCAAAGGGGGATATTGCTCTGCAAACCGTAGGTTATCCCCCTTTGGAGGGGGTTGGGGGAGGTATCAAACGCCTAAAAAGGTAAAGGTTCGCCTTCTGTTTTCGTTTTGGCGCGAAACAATTCAGACAATCTCGCCGTCATCGGTCCGGGTTCTCCATCGCCGATTTGGCGACCGTCAATCTCTACGACTGGAGTCAATTCGCCCATCGTACCAGTGGTAAACACTTCGTCAGCACTATGAAACTCGGAGAGTGAAATCCGGCGTTCGTGTAAAACGATAGCATTGTCTTTGGCCAAATCAATCACCAAAGCGCGTGTGATGCCCGGTAAGCAAGCTTCTGGCAGCGGTGTATGGACCTCGCCTTTGCGGACCATAAATACATTGGTGCCATTGGCTTCGGCTACGAAACCATCTATATCTAGCATCAAGGCTGCGTCTCTACCCGCGACATTGGCTTCGATCTTAGCGAGGATGTTGTTGATGAGATTGTTGTGGTGGATTTTAGAATCTACCATCTGAGGAGAATTACGACGTACACTTGCAGTGATCAGTTTTTGGCGCTCTCCGGCATAGATAGGTGGCTTCCACTCTGCGAGAACGATCAAGGTAGGTCCTGACTGATTGAGTAGAGGGTCCATACCGGAAGTGATTTTCTCACCTCGCGTCAATGTCAATCGGATATGCGTATCAGTCCGCATGCCGTTTGCTTCAAGCGTATCAAAAATCGCCTGCTTGATAAATTCATTGCTGGGTACATCGACAAAGGCCATCGCTCGCGCCGAAGCCTGCAAACGATACAGATGCTTGTCAAGACAAAATACGCGTCCATCATATATTCTGAGACCTTCCCATACGGCGTCTCCTCCTTGTACGACACTGTCGAAGACCGAAACTTTGGCTTCACTTCGTGGAACGATATTGCCGCCGATGTAGACTTTGATATCAGCGTTTTTCGGATAGAATTTTTGCATGCATTTAGGCTTTTATAGCGTGTTTAAATAAGGCGTCATAATAGGGTTGGCTCTCTGCGAGAACGTTCTCAGAATGAGCTGCGACCTTGGTATCTTTTGGCTCATAAGGCTGAAAATGAGTCGAGCGATGGACCGCATCATACCAATAAGGCGCCCAAATCCCATCTTCGGGTCGTGCGCCTGCCTCCCATCTCAGCATCTCTGAAAAGAAGGGAATATCTAAGCGTTCGCAAACTGCGCGTAGCACTTTTTCTGGATTCTTTCTCAATTCAGGCCCATCAATCACGACGGGTTTTTGGCCGAGAGCCACCAGTTCTTGATATAACTCATATTGCGTTTTGATGCCAATATCGTAGAGTTTGGGCTGAGGGATTATTTTTGAAAAAGAGACAATGACCTCTGCCGGCTGGCGGATGAGAAGAAGGTTTTGCGTCTCTGCGAGGAACGCTCGGTCAAGGTCCATGAGGTGATGGGCCATTTGCTTCAAAAACACCAAGGGTTTTGCCGAAGCTCCGAGCATTTTGGCCACAACCTTTTCTCCATCATTTTCTTGATCGGCCATGATCTCAGCTCTTCCGGGATGCTCCTCCCCACTTACTCGTAGATAATGTGCATACAGAGGCTCATCAACGACCTCTGTATCTGGGCGTTGAGCGAAGCTATACATCAGGGCCGTGGAGATATTACGTGGGCCGGACCAAAGGCAAAGTTTGTTAGACATAATATTAGACTCAAAAAAACGGACGGAAATATACAGGATTTAGGCGGGGAGAACCTATAAATTGGTAAGGTAAATTTTTAGTAACTTCTCACTCATAAAGAAGTAAGCAGTATTAAGTATAGAGTACGGAGAGGTCAAAGATGTCGATCATCAATTTGTCTTTGTACTATTTACTTTATACTTATTACTATTCTGCTACTAAGGACTTTGCTAAATCTATCCAAGAAGATAAAATGGACAAATTTATTCTCGCATTAGACCAGGGAACTACGAGCTCTCGGGCCATCATCTTTGACAAAAATTCTAAAATCGTTGGTACTTCTCAACAAGAGTTTACCCAGATATTTCCCAAACCAGGATGGGTAGAGCATGACCCACAGGAGATTTGGAGTAGCCAAATAGCGGTGGCTCGCAACGTTCTCGCAGAGACAGGCATCAAAGCCAGCCAGATCGCAGCCATCGGGATCACCAATCAACGAGAGACGACCATCGTCTGGGATCGAGAGAGCGGTACCCCAGTTTATAATGCGGTAGTTTGGCAAGATCGTCGTACGGCTTCAATTTGCGATGAGCTGACCAAAAGAGGTTTGACCGATCATGTGCGAGAAAATACAGGTCTGGTGATTGATGCATATTTTTCTGGCACTAAGATCAAATGGATACTGGACTATATCGCCGTTAATAATCCAGATATCAAGCAAGAGAATCTGATTTTTGGAACCGTCGATAGTTGGTTGATTTGGAATCTCACCAAAGGCGAAGTACACGCTACCGATTACTCGAATGCTTGTCGTAGTATGGTTTACAACATCCGCGATCTCAAGTGGGATCAGAAGATGTTGCATGAGTTAGATATTCCGGCCAGTATGTTACCTGAGGTACGTCCTTCTAGTGGCGACTTTGGCATGACTGATCCGAGCTGGTTTGATGGGGTCTCCATTCCGATCAGAGGAGTAGCAGGCGATCAGCAAGCAGCATTATTTGGACAAGCCTGTTTTGAACCGGGTATGGCCAAGAATACTTACGGTACTGGCTGTTTTATGCTGATGAATACTGGCGAAAAACCTGTTTTTTCAAAGAACGGTCTGATCACCAGTCTCGGTTGGGGTTTAGATGGCAAAGTCAACTACGTATTAGAAGGCAGTATCTTCATCGCTGGCGCAGCCATACAATGGCTACGTGATGCACTTAAAATCTTAGATGAAGCACCGGACTCTGAATACTATGCGAGTAAATATGAAGATAATGGCGGCGTAGTAGTTGTACCTGCATTTGCGGGACTCGGCGCACCTTATTGGGATATGTATGCGCGAGGCGCCATCTTTGGATTGACGCGTGGTACAGGCAAAGGCCATATTATCCGTGCTACACTAGAATCTCTGGCCTACCAGACACGCGATGTATTGGATGCCATGCAGCAGGACGCTGGACAAGAAATCAAAACGCTGCGTGTTGATGGTGGGGCTTCGGCCAATAATGTGTTGATGCAATTTCAGGCTGATATGCTAGACGCCACCGTCGAACGTCCCGAAATCATCGAAACGACTGCTTTGGGTGCTGCATACCTCGCGGGCCTTGCCGTGAAGTATTGGCATATGGATGAGATCAGTAATAGTTGGCGACGTGATGCAACATTCAGCCCTGATATGCCTGCTGAAAAGAGGACAAAACTCTATGGTCAATGGAAAAAGGCGGTTAAACGTTCCATGAAATGGGAAGAAGAGGAAGTCTGAATGAGTTAGAAAAACATAAATAACGGCTTTCCGTATTGTCTATTGTTTGGTTTATTTGTGAAAAGGAATTTACCAAACATCTGACACATATGGATATTAATTACTTTATCAATGCCCCGGTAGCGCTGACCATCTTGATCAGCACTATCGGGATTAGCATTTGGGGTCTGATCAGTGAAAATATCAGAGATAAACATACCCTCATTCCCTATGACATGATCATGTACAAGGAGTACTATCGTATGCTGACCAGTGGTTGGATGCACGGTAATACAATGCACCTATTATTCAATATGGTGACCTTCATATTTTTTGGGTTCATGCTCGAATATCGACTAGGACATTGGCAATTTGGAGTTTTATATATCGCCGGGATGTTGATCGGCAATCTGATCCCAACCATCCGTTTCCGCGATGATACAGCTTATGCGGGGAGTGTAGGGGCATCTGGGGCTATCAGTGCGATCGTACTGAGTGCTGTGATTTGCAACCCTTATCTCAAATTTGGGATCCCATTTTTGTCCTCTGAGTTTCCAATTTTACAGTTACCAGGCTATGTCGCTGCCTTTGGTTTTATCGTATATAGTGCCGTCAATAGTATGCGCAAAGCCGAAATGCAGGTCAATCACGATGCTCACCTTTGGGGAGCAATCGGTGGTATCGCTTTGACATTTATGCTCAAGCCTAGTGTCACGACTGTCATCGAACGCTTTGTCGCTTCTATGTAAATATTCATAGCGTAAAAAGATAAACGCCTGCTAAAGGCCAAATAAATCAGCCCAGTATATGTCACATATACTGGGCTGATGGTGTTTGTATATTCAGATGAATGATTTATCTCAATTCAAACCTTTTGGATCTGAAATGGTCTTTTATCTGTAAATTGAGTACATTATTCAAAACAGAATCTACAAGTTTGAAATTTTTTAAGATATCATGAACAAATCTCGTGTGATTTCCACCGCAGCGATGGTATTTGCCGGCTTTTTATTGCTGGTATTTCTCACCTCCGGTGCATTTGTTACCATCCGGACCGGAGAAAAAGGCATCATGTTTTACAAATTCGGAGATGGTCTAGATACTAAGACGATCTATGGACAGGGCTTTCACGTGATCGCCCCATGGAATACCATGAAAGTCTTTGATGTGCGTAAGCAGGAACTGACTGAAGAAATGGACGTACTTGCCAACAATGGTTTGAGTATCCATATCGATTTAACCTTGCGTTATCGTCCAGAAGCCGAAAACATCGGTCTCCTATTCAACGAAATTGGTGGGGAAGCTGAGTTTCGCAACAAAATTCTTATTCCGGAAATTCGTTCCTCTACCCGTGAGATCATTGGCAATTATTCTCCGGAGGATCTTTACTCTTCCAAGCGAGAAGAAGTACAGGACAAGATCCTAGAGCGTACAAGAAGAGTATTGGCGGAAAACTATATCGATCTAGACGTAGTGCTGATCCGTTCGGTAACGCTTCCTGACAAGATCGTAGCTGCGATTGAACGTAAGCTAGAGCAAGAGCAGCAGTCTCAGGAGTACGATTTCCGTATCACCAAAGAAACCAAAGAAGCCCAGCGTAAGAAAATTGAGGCCGAAGGTATCAAACAGTACCAAAATATCGTTTCTCAGAGTCTTTCTGACCGCTTACTTCGCTGGCAAGGTATCGAAGCCACCAAAGAATTGGCCAATTCACCTAACACCAAAGTCATCGTAGTCGGTGGTGGTGATAGTGGCTTGCCATTGATCTTAGGAGGTAACTAAAAGCGTCTTTCTCCTTCGGAGAACGCTTAATTTGACCGCAGACAGGCTTTTAAAGTCAGTCTGCGGTTTTTTTGATTCAATTTCCAAAAATAAGGCAATGCTGTCTCGGCAGCATTGTCTTATTTTCTATTAGGCGCAAACCTACCGCTTGCATTTCTTTCTCTACTTGAGCCGCCGTCATTTTGTGATGTGGTTTGATCGGCACATCTGGATCTTCGCCTCTATACTCCACGAGCACGACTCTAGCGTTCGGCGACAGAGCCGTAACAATGCCCTCCATCATCTCTCTAGGATAGGCAAACTCATGATAGACGTCCACCATCAGCACTAGATCGACACTATTTGGGGGCAGTTTGGGAGCATTTTCTGTACCCAAGACAAATTCGACATTAGCTAAGCCATTTTGCTTTTGCTTCTCCGCCATGATGTCAAGCATTTCTTGCTGGATATCTACGGCTTTGACCCCGCCTTGCGGAACGAGCGGTGCAATCTGGAAGGTGAAATACCCCGAGCCCGCGCCAATATCCGCCACTATATCAGTGGGTTTGAGCTCAAGCGCTTCGAGTAGGAGACTACCTTTTTCTTCGGCTTCACGTTCGGGACGTTCCAACCAACCAGCGCCAAGATGGCCCATCACTTGAGAGATTTCGCGGCCCATATAATATTTTCCGGTTCCGTCATAGCTTTGTTTACCTAGGGTATAGATAGGCGGACTTGGTTTTTGAACGGTCTCTTTTTCACGCTCGCCTTCGGCGGAACGCTGACTCAGCTGGGTCGCTTGATTACAGGCCAATAGCCCAAACAAAGCCAATAGAAAAAAAACTAAGGATGATTTACTCATAATAAGTGTGATAAACTTAGGATAGATACATCTTGAACTCGACCTAAGCTGATTGGTTTGGGGGAAATATTTAAATCGATAAGTATTTGACAATCAGTTTTAAAGCTAAAGCGAGTATCGTCCGTGTTAAGAAAAGTATAAAAAAGGGAGGATAAATTTGATCAAAATTGTCTTAGTGCTGTTGTAACACTGACGTAATAAGCTACATCATTCACAAACTTTACCACTTTATGAACACCATCCGAACGCTTTGTGCCTTTCTGCTTTTAGCGGTGGGCACCTCTTCCGGTGTATGGGCCCAACAATCCGTTGAGCCGATTGCCCAGAAGTATCTCTTAGAACACCAATCCGAGCTAGGACTCACACAAGCTGACATCCAAAATTGGATTGTAAGCGACTCCTACACTTCTTCTCACAACCAAGTCCAACACCTCTATATCCGTCAGACCCATCAGGATATAGAAATCTTCAATGCTGTTGCCAACTTCAATATCTGGCAAGCTAAAGTCGTCAGTATGGGCAATCGCCTAGAGCACCATATCGCTTCTAGAGTAAATACGGTTCAGCCTAGTTTGACACCGATGCAAGCCATCCAAGCGGCGGCCAATCATCTTGGCCTTACGGCTAGCGAGCCTATCGCGGCAATCCAACCGATCAGCACCCAAGAGTTCCTCTTCAATAAGGCGGGACTCTCGCTACGTGAAATCCCTGTCAAATTGATGTACCAACCCATGCCTGAAGGAGAAATCTTATTAGCATGGAATGTGTCAATTTTGCTGAAAGACGGACAGCATTGGTGGAATATGCGCATCGACGCTACGAATGGTAATCTTCTCCAAAAGAATGATTGGATCACTCAATGTGATTTTGAAGATCCTTTGCACCTATCGAATTTGGTACCTACAAGCAATCACAAACCAGCGGCAGGGCCTCATAACTTAAGTCCAGAGCATGTCCTCATGCCAGCTCAATACCGTGTGATTCCCACTCCTTACGAAAGTCCTAATCACGGTCCTGATTTATTAGTAACAGATCCCGCAGATGCGATAGCCTCTCCTTTTGGCTGGCATGATACGGATGGATCAGCTGGTGCAGAATTTACCATCACTCGCGGCAACAATGTTTATGCCTACGAAGACAGAGATGCCGACAATAATCCTGGTTTCTCTCCCGATGGAGGCATGAATTTGGTCTTTGACTACCCTTACAATCTCAATCAAACTGCATCTGGATACCAAGATGCCTCGGTGACCAATCTATTTTATTGGAACAACCTCATGCACGATGTTTGGTATCAGTATGGTTTTGATGAAGCCAGCGGCAACTTTCAGACCAACAACTATGGCAATGGTGGATTAGGTAATGATGAAGTAGAAGCCGAAGCCCAAGACGGCGGTGGTACTAATAATGCCAACTTTGGTACTCCAGGTGATGGCCAAAATCCACGGATGCAGATGTTTTTATGGACTGCTGGTGGTGCCAATTCCAATCTTCTAGATGTAAATTCTCCATCAAGCATCGCGGGTAATTATACTTCGCCGGAGGCGACATTTGGACCTGGCGTTCCGGCAACGCCGATCACCCAAGACCTCGTACTCGTCGAAGATGGTACCAATCCTGACGTCAATGATGCTTGTGATCCGATCACAAATGCCGCTGCGATCAATGGCAAAATTGCCTTTATCCGCCGTGCCAATTGTTCTTTTGTCGCGAAGGTAGAAGCTGCGCAGAACGCTGGAGCAATAGCCGTCATCGTCTGGAACAATGCTGCTGGTGCAGCTTTCAATATGGGCGGCGCTAGCAATACAATCACCATCCCATCTGTAATGATCTCTCTTAATGATGGTAACGCGATCCTCGCCGAAATTACTGCCGGTAATACCGTCAACGCAACCTTGGTTAACGCTAGTCCTAGCTTTGACCTTGACGGCGACTTTGACAATGGTATCATCGCTCACGAATACACCCACGGCATCTCCAATCGCCTCACAGGTGGTGGTGATAATACAAATTGTCTCTTTGGCGCTGAGCAAATGGGCGAAGGCTGGAGTGATTGGTTTGGGATGATGCTGACACTGGACACCAACTTTGTCGATCGCGGTATCGGTACTTATGCTACTGGACAAGCTACTAATGGCGGAGGGATTCGCCCCGCACGCTACTCTCCCAACACCGCGATCAATAACTTCACCTACGCATCTACCAACAACGCTAATCAAACGAGTCAGCCACACGGCATCGGCTTTGTCTGGGCGACGATGTTGTGGGACATGACCTTGAAGTTGATCGACCAATATGGGTTTGATCCTAATATTTATACTGGAACGGGTGGTAATAATATCGCCATGCAATTGGTTACCGACGGCCTCAAGCTGCAAGTTTGTGGTCCTGGTTTTGTCGATGGACGCGATGCGATCTTACTGGCAGACTCAATCTACTATAATGAAGCTAACAAATGTCTTATCTGGGAAGCCTTTGCCGCTCGTGGCCTAGGTTATAGTGCCACACAAGGCAGTCCAAACAGTCGTACAGATCAAGTGGAAGCATTTGATCTCCCACCTATTTGCTTAACACCTATTAAAGAACCTGCGGCTGCGTTTAGTGTACAAATAATCAAGGATTGTCGTGGGGAGTTTAGCTTTGACGATAACTCCACTGACATTGCTCAAGCTTGGGATTGGGATTTTGGTGATGGGGCGACATCTACCGTGCAAAATCCTTCACATACTTACGCCTCAAGCGGGGTTTATCAAGTAAGATTAGTTGTATCTAATACGCTTGGTTCTGACACTACTTTTAATACAGTTGTCGTTTCATTACCTGCAGAGCCTACAGCAGCGGACGTTACATATTGTCCCGGTGGCAACGCTTCCTTCAATGCAACTAGCACGGGTACTACCTATTGGTACGATGGTAATCAGCAGTTTTTGGCGACAGGTGATGTGTACCTACTATTCAACCTCAATAATGACACCTCACTGTTTGCGCAAAATGCAATCGAGTTTCCTGCCCAAAATGTAGGCCCTTTGACTGGAGCGATTGGGGGCGGTGGTTATCATAGTACTGGTTTCACCGGAACGCTTAATTTTGAAGCCTTCGCCGAACTCACGATCGTTTCGGCTTGGTTAGATGCAGGTTCTGCCGGTGCCCGAACGATTTATCTATGGGACGGCCCCGTAAATGCGGGTAATCCTACAGGTCAGATCATTGACTCTGTGGTACTAAATATCCCTACTGGTCCACAACGAGTAACCCTAGATATAGAAGTTCCTGGCCCAGGTCAATATAGCCTCGGAGGTACTAGCATTGATCTATTCCGTAACAATGGTGGTACCAACTACCCATATGTACTCAACGGCTTATTGTCGATCAATAATTCTTCGGCTTCTACTGGAGCTAACGATTTCTACTACTATCTCTATGATTGGGAAATACAGGAAGCGCCTTGTTTTAGTCCTCTGAAAGAGGTGCGTGCAGAAGCTGCGGATGCTGACTTCTCCCTTAACCAAACCAGCGGTAGTGATGTAGACTTTACAGACCTCTCTTTCAATGCCAATAGCTGGGATTGGGACTTTGGCGATGGTAATACTTCTACTCAGCAGAGTCCAAGCTATAGCTATACAGCTTCGGGTATCTACACGATCACCTTGACGATCAATGGGGTTTGTACGCATACAGATACCGTAAGTATCATCATGTCGAGCTTAGAAGATCTTAGCGCTTCGCTTGGGCTTGAGTTGATTCCTAATCCTGCAATAGATCAGGTGATGCTAGAGTTTAGCCAGACGCTCGATCAGGCTTACCAGATGCAGCTCATCGCGATGGATGGCAAAATCGTCCAAAGCAAAAACTTGCAAGCAGGCATCCAGACTCAAAAAATCGACTTAGACGGCCTCGCAGCTGGTATCTACCTAGTTCGCGTCGCAAACGATAAAGCACAACTGACGATGAAGTTGGTCGTGCAACCTTAAAAATTGATTGGTATTAATTTTTGAATAGCTCCAAGGCATTGCCTTGGAGCTATATTTTTTCGCACCCCTTGGGGCTATATTTTTTGGTCGCCTTGGGGTTTCGTATCAAGGCATTGCCTTGATACTTACTTCAAATGGTATTTCTGCCTGCTCCTCACCATTGACAATGATGGATAAGCGATGTGGGCCCGGATAATGCTTACGGGTCGTCATATTGCGAAAGGACTGCTTACGCGCAAAATGATGGTTCTCTTGTGGGGCGTAGGTGTTTTCGGAGATCATAAAGACCTTGCGGTTTTGCTTGCCATTGGACTTGAGGTAATAAATCCCATACTCAATCCGCAATCGTAAGTCTGAAGGGGCTTGGTGATTTAAGCTAAAACTAAAGTCCAAATCATCGCCTATGGCTACTTGAGGGAGCCTTGTCCGAAGGTCAGAAACCGAGACTAAGGCTGGATCTCCAAAGCCAAATAATCGTAAGGCGCTTGGATTACCTTGCTTAAGTAGGGTGCGACAAGCGTGTTTGACGATCCAATCTGTCTCTGCCGTTTGGCCTAGCCAACGCTGAGCGATCTCTAGGACAACCTCAGGATGATCTTTGGCGATATCGTTAAGGTTGTTAGCGACCGAGCGACGTACGTACTCTGAAGGGTCGTTTTTGAGCGTTTCGAGAATCGGCAACACAGGGCTCGGATCTCTTTTAAAATCTGGCAATGCCATCGCCCAAGGTAGACGAGGACGACAACCTTCTGTGGCTAGTCGCCGAACGTGGTGGCTTTCATGCTGCACCCAAGCTACCATCTGAGACATCGTGCGTTCCGCGTCGCGGGTAATAAAAGGACGAATCGCGAACTCTGAGCTAGAATACTGGGTAAAATGCTCCAGCGCATCCATGGCCGTGTCCCAATCCTCCTCCAAACCATATAACTCCACATAATCGGGAAAAAACATATGTTCGAAACTTGGCTGCTGCCGGGCTGCCACGGGTTTCATGATTTCGATCGCCTCAGCGAACGGCTTGTCCAATACTTGATGCAAGACTTGGGTAATGTGTCGTAAGCGTTCCTTGAGTTCCATCGCCTCCCATTCGGGTGAAAACAAACGGTCAAAGAAACTTTTCGAATCAATTGAATATGCACTTGCCTCAAAATCTTGAAGCAAAGAATCAAAAAATGCCCGCTTATAGCGGTTTTTTAACGGTTCAGCCATAAGGATCAAAATCTCAAGGGTAGATAAACTATCATGTAAACGTTATGCGCTACCACTCTACCAGTCAAAAGGTGCCAAACTGGATGACTACTCACCTGCTCGAGTACCAGAGGTTTGAAGACATTTCAGAAGATACTTGGAACAGTCTTCGCCAAGGATTAGCGCGCTTTCAAACGAGTAAACCAAAGGTATCAATTGTGATTCCGGTTTGCAACGAGGAGCATCAACTCCTCCAGACGCTTTCGTCGATCTCGCAACTTGGCCTGCCCGATATCTATCCGACAGAGTTGTTGCTGGTCAATGATGGTAGTATCGACCGGACCCAAGAGTTGATCCAAAAACTTGAGGTGCCACATATTTATCTGGCTTCTAAACAAAAGCAGCAGATAAGCCGCACCATCGGTTTGCACCAGTCAAAAGGGGAATATGTATTGCACGGCAATGCGGGAACCTTTTACAGTCCCGATTGGGGGCTAGATTTTGTTTCTTATCTACAAGATCCTCATACCGTGATGGTCATGGGAACCCATGTTTATCTACCTTCTGACAAGCCAGAGGTTGGTTTAGCCTTTCCCGGCCAAGATCTCAAGGATAAGATTTCCTATCGCTTTGGTTTTAGCCTCCAAAGCCTCTACAATCAAAATGGTTTTAACTCTGGCCTCAAACGCGAGATTGCACTAAAAAAGGGCCGCTACACCCCCGATTCTTTTTGTAATGCCGATGGCAAGATGGCTTATATGCTCAAGAAGGTTGGCCGTATTCAATGGATACATACTGAGGGTAGCTGTGTCTGGACTAGCAAAAAAATGATCCGAAATATGGGTTCACCCCTCTCCATCTTGGACATCCCCCGTACCGAAGACGAGGAAGAATTAAAGTTTAGCTATGAATAAAGTTGGGGTTATACCCGCTTCGCGGAACGCTGCTTCTTGGCTGCTTATGCAATAAGCCGCTACCGGGCAACAATAATGAGATAGCGTTCCACATAGTGATCTCAAAAATGATAGCGTCCCAACAAATAGTGAAAAAGTCTACTGTCTACTGTCTACTGTCTACCGACTTCTTACTGACGCGTCTATACCAAATCGGCAACAAGGGTACTCCTAGTAATAGGTAGGGGTAGTAAGTGATACCTCGCCACATGACCGAAAGCAAGCGGATAAACTCCGTATAATCGCTCAGCATCAAAGTGAACATCTCCTCTGCTACGCCTGAACTACCCGGCGTCGGAGAGATCAACATAACCACAAACATGATTGCTTGACGAGCAAAGGCCACCAAATGATCCCCATAGCCCATACCGATCGCAAAGGCTGCTAAGAGGCAGTTGACTACTAGATAGCGACCAAACCAAGCCAAGCAAGTAGCAAAACCTGCTTTAAGCCAGTATGAAAAGTTCTTTGCTTTGAACTCGCGGGCAGAGATCAGTAGTTCGTCCGCCGTGCGAACGCCCCCCTCTTCCCAACGTTTGAGTAAACGGGAACCAAAAGCTCGTTTCATGAGACGAGTCGTTGCCTGAGGGCGAATAAAAAGAGCAAAAGCCAAGAATGTGGTATAGCCAAATAAAATAGCGTAGGCAATCCAAAAGCCCACGACCATACCCGTCCCAAAGACAGAAGTGGCATCACCAAGTGGGCCAAATATTTCGGCATAGCTCACGGCCAATAAGCAAACTGGCAAAATCGCCAGATAGAATACTTCATCTAGGAAGATCGTAATGAAGACAATGGCTGTACTACGTCCGGCAGAAATTTTCTCTTTGATCAACATAAAGATCGCAAGAGCAGAACCTCCAACGATAGACGGCGAAACGGCTGAAGAAAATTCCCAAAGTAAAGTCACCTCGATCGCACTGCGCCAAATGAGTTTTTTGTCGGTCAGTATCCGCATCCGCCAGATATAGCCAAAGTCTCGCATCAGCATACACAAAAAGCCCAAGCCGATCATGGCAAAGACTCGCCCCGTCCAACTGATGTCGCGGATGGGGTTGATGCCCTCCTGTAATAATTGATAGATCGCATAAGCCAAAGCGGCGATAGCAATCAGGACTGGCCAAATCAGCTTTTTCCAACTGAACTGATCCAATAC
>JBGCFA010000265.1:0-15767 GCA_045106675.1 Bacteroidia bacterium | reverse complement strand
TGGCGAGTTCTTTTTCACGGCTGCGCCGAACGCTCTCATACTTAGCCGGAGGCCTCGCCCACTTAGGGAAAACAATGCCAATCGTCGTATAGGAAGCTGAATAAGGATACAAATCAGCCGTCAAGCCTTTGGTTTTGCCTTGGGCGGCATCCAAATAGGCCAAAATTTCATTCGCTCTCGCAGCGCCTTTGCCATATACTGACTTGATATGTGAAATATGTACTCGGCAGCGTTCGCCGCAGGCGACTAACTCATCTATCGCCCCAAAGAGTTGATCGTCATCCTCATTACGCATATGGCTTACCATCACACCATCAACTCGTCCGATTGCATTGGCAAGTTCGAGCAATTCTTCCTGATCGGCATACATGCCCGGCACATATTCTAGACCTGTACTAAGCCCAAAAGCGCCTTTATGGAGTAAAATCGACAAAGTTTCCCGCATCCCATCGATCAATTTGATGCCCGGATCTTTGCGCGAACCTAGCCCACTGCCTCGCCGTAATGAACCATGTCCAACCCACCAAGCTTCGTTGAGAGCTAAGCGTTTATTTTCTGTTTCTAATAATTTATGCAGTTGCTCTAACTCGCCACTATTGCCATCTTGCCCTAGACAGAGAGTAGTTACGCCTTGGGCTAGATAATTGGACGCACCTCCATGTGAATGTGCATCAATAAATCCGGGACTGACGATCATCCCTTGGGCCTCTAGCGTTCGCGTAGCGCTAAGCTCCAATTGATCTGTGGCTCCGATATAAAGGATTTGCTCGTCTTTGATCAGTACGTCTGCGCCGAACGCTTGGCCTCCACTGCCGTCAATCACCGTCCCACCCTTGATCCAAATATCCGCGACAAGCTTTTGCGTTTGGGTGCTGGCGTTCTCCGCAGGAGCCTGAGGAGGAGTCCCACAATGAAAATTCAAGAAGGCTAAAAGGATAAATAGGAGCCAATTTTTCATAATAAGCTTAATTACCGAGGCGTACCAATTCGGCAAGTTCTTGATTATTGAATTCTCCGATCCATTTTTCGCCACTGGAGACAGTGAGATCAGCGAGTTCCTTTTTGGATTGGAGGAGTTTATCGATTTTTTCTTCAAAGGTAGCCTGAGTGATAAAACGATGCACAAATACATTGTTTTTTTGGCCGATACGGTAAGCCCGATCGGTAGCTTGTGCTTCAACCGCTGGATTCCACCAAAGATCATAGTGGATCACATGATTGGCAGCAGTGAGATTGAGTCCAGTACCGCCTGCTTTAAGCGAAAGCAGTAAGATCGGAGTGTGCGCATGATTTTGAAATTGCTGTACCATGAGATCGCGATTTTTACGACTGACCCCTCCATGCAAAAAGGGCACTTCCAATCCATAAGCATGCTCTATCATTTTGGCCAAAAGCTCTCCCATGCCTCGATATTGGGTAAATATGAGAACCTTTTCGCCTTGTTCGAGGATCTGCGGAAGGAGCGTAAATAGCTGTTGACTTTTGCCGGAATAATCGACCTCAGCGGGGCCTTTTTTGAGAAACTGGCTGGGGTGATTGCAGATTTGCTTAAGAGCCGTAATCAACTTGAGGATCAGACCACGACGATTGATGCCATCGGTTTTCTCAATGGCTTTCATCGTCTGATCTACCACACTTTGGTAAAGCGCACTTTGCCGTGGGGTGAGGTAGCAATATTCGTCTTTTTCGATCTTGTCGGGCAGGTCTTGAATAATGGATTTGTCCGTTTTGACCCGACGCAAAATAAAGGGTTCCGTGAGGCGACGAAATTTCTGAAGGCTATTTTGATCCCGTTCCACTTCGATGGGGCGAGCGTAATTTTCTTTGAATTTGCTGAGGCTACCGAGATAGCCTTTATTGGTAAAGTCGAAGATACTCCAATACTCACTGAGTCGATTTTCGACGGGGGTTCCGCTCATGGCAATTTTGACAGGAGCTTTGATTTTCTTGATCGCTTTGGTCTGATTGGTCGCAGGGTTTTTGATATTTTGCGCTTCATCAATAATATGGACGAGCCATTTGATTTTTTTGAGCTTTTCCGTCTCGGAACGCAAAATTCCATAAGTGGTGAGTAATATGTCAGCATGATCGAGGGGGACCAGCGTTCGGCTCGGGCCGTGATACAAGTGAGTAATCAAATCTGGGGCAAACTTCTCAATCTCCCGCTCCCAATTGCTCAAAAGCGTAGTGGGCACGACCACCAAAGCTTTGCGCGGGCCTAGTTCTCCGACCTCTTTGAGTTTGAGTAAAGTGGTGATGATTTGTATGGTTTTACCCAGTCCCATATCGTCAGCGATCAAGCTCCCAAAACCCAGCCGAGTATTTTTAAATAACCAATCGAAGCCTCTTTGTTGGTAGGGGCGCAATTGTGCTTTGAGGCCCTTGGGTAATGCTACTGGATCACTTTTTAGCAGGCCATCGATCAGTTGGCGAGTATTCTTGTCTAGCTTGACATTGGAGCCTTGGTACTCCTCTGTGAGCGCGGCTTGGAGGAGTTCTTGAGCGTTGAGTTCGGGCGGGTTTTCAATCGCTTGGAGCAGTTTTTCGACCTCCTTTTCGTCGAGGTGGACGTATTGGTCATTGAGTTTGACGATACCTCGGTACTTTTGGAGCAATTTTCGAAATGCTTCTGCGGAATAGCTTTGATCTCCAATCGCCACCTGCCAACGAAAGCGCAACATCTCTTCGAGGCTGATAATCGAGCTTGCTTTGACCATACCATCTTCCCCTTCGAGCATAAGATTAGATGCCGGGCGCAAAAGTTTTTGTAAGGCTTTGGGCATTAGGACTTTGATCCCAAACAACTCAATGATCGGCATGATTTGCAGCAATATTGGCACAAATGCCTGAGAATTATAACGCAAGGGCTCTACCCCTTTGTCAGCGACTAATTGGTTGAGATCGGGAAAATGCGGTACCAACATCGCAATATCTCGCAAAATGTCTAAACGAGCCTCCCGATAGAGATCATCAAAAAACAAACGCATCAATGGGATGGGCGCCTGTTCTGGTTCCAAGGTATTTTCGATCAGGAGGTTGAGGCTAAATTCATTGTATGCCTCATCCGTGATCTGAATGATGGGTAAATAAGTCTTGTGAGTAAGGAAAAACGGATGGAGCCAAAGCTGAATATTGTTAGGGGTTTCTCGTTCTTCGAAGCCCGCAAAACGAGTCGTCAAAGGATGAAAAAAGAGGCTTTCAAGTTTATGAGAGATCCGAAATGGGTAAGTTTCAGCAGTTTGATGGACAAAATGATTGAGAAAGACCGAGATCAAGGCAGTGGGGCTTTCCTCTACGATAGGCTCAAAAAAACCATCTCCATCTTGATAAAGTAGAATCTCAGGATCGATGAGTTCGGCGAGCTGATTCAAAAGTGCTGCGATCCCCTTTTCAAAGCGAGGTGGCAACCATCGAACTTGATATAGATCGTCAGCCAAAAGGATTAATTGAGGCAGATATGCCTGTTTGACAAGCAGTTGCGTAGCAAAACGATAGGCCAAATGTAAGCCCTTGAGTGCTACACTCAGCGAAGGATAGAGAGACATCGGAATCCGCTCGAGCCAGATGACTAAGTCCCCCAAATCATCAAAATCACATACCGTTTCATCATAGTTTCGATATGCCTTGAAATGTAGAAACTGTCCTTCCAAATCCAAACAAAGCTCTACCTCTTCGATCGCAATCAATGCGGATAGACTGAGGGCTTCGCGTTCTTGTTTGAGAAATCGATTGATTTCTTTGCTCGCTTGAGTCATAATCCCTTGACAGACAAGACGAAAATCCGACTCCGGCGCAAAAGCAGGCTTAGGCTCAACAATGCGCCAAATGTGTTCCCCAGCCTGCTGCAAATATGAAAAATCAAGCTCTTGCAAGAGAGCCTCATCCCATTGCCAAGCCAGCCGATCAGGAGAAACGGGCTGCATCAGCTCTGATAAGGCAAGCATTTGAATATCTTTTTGCCCTTCCGAAGTGTATCCTAGCGCTTCTAAACCAGCAAAGAGATCAAAATTACAGAGTTCAAATACCAAGAAAGGATTTTTGTCAATTTCGTTGGCGACGAGGTAGAGGGTTGCGGCCATATGCTTGCAGGGTACGGCCCAATCTGGACAGGAGCATTCCCCTTGCATATCGTTCCACGAAGTGGGAAATAACTTAACCCCCTTAGTCGCAGCAGTCTCATATAGTTCTGGAGGTAATTTGCGGTTGAGGAGTTGAGAGAGAAACATGGGGTTGCCAGTGATGATTTCCATCAAAATGGCTTTCTCATGCCCCGCTAACGCTGGCAAAGCAATATCCACAGAGTAAGGATAGTAGCCACTCCCTGCGACATCGGCATGAATACCCGAAGCATCAATCTCGATACCGCTTACCGCTCCTTTATTGGCGTAAGTCTTGCCTCTAGGCAGTCGATTACTAAAGTCAATTTGATTGAGAGCTTGCAACCAACGCTTTCCCCACCAAGTATTTCCGTAAGACTTTCTCATTTATTAGATATTTCCGTGCAGGAAAATACGGACACTTAGCGACTAATTGAATATTTTATGTGCAAATCATTCACCCTATGCGCTACCTATACCTGTTGAGTTTGAGTTTATGGACTCTGGCGGCTTGTCAAAATCCCCCCTCAAACCCTAGCCCGAGCTTCACGATCAGCTTTGATGAAGACACTGTTTATGATGGCAGATTGCTGCTCATGATCTCCGTTGACGAAAGTATTGAGCCACGTTTTCAAATCACCGACCGCCCCACCACCCAGCAAGTCTATGGCATGGATGTAACAGACTGGCAGGGCCGAACGCCAAAATCGTTCGGCGCAGACGAATATGGCTACCCGATCCAAAGCCTCGCTGACTTACCCGAAGGCGATTACTACGTCCAAGCTCTCCTGCACAAATACGAGACCTTCAAGCTCAAAACGGGTCATACCGTCAAGCTTCCTATGGACCGCGGCGAAGGTCAACAATGGAATCGCGCGCCCGGCAACCTTTATAGCAAGCCCCAAAAAGTCAGCATCAAGAAAAATAGTCGTATCGAAATCGCGCTGACCGAAGAAATCCCGCCCATCAAGGAGCCGGAGGACAGCAAATACATCAAACATATTAAGCTCAAAAGTGATCTCCTGAGTGAGTTTTGGGGTAGAGATATGTATTTAGGAGCGCATGTATTGCTACCAGAAGGTTTTGATGAGCATACAGAAGCGAGCTATCCTTTGGCGATTATGCATGGACATTTCCCCAGTGATTTTGGGGGCTTTCGTACCACACCTCCTGATCCAGATTTGAAGCCAGAATTTAGCACGCGCTTCAATATGGAGGGCTACAACATAATCGTGCAAGAGGAAGAGTATAAGTTTTATCAAGACTGGACGGGGCCGGATTTCCCGCGTTTTATCGCGATTGAGATTCAGCACGCCAATCCTTACTACGATGATTCTTACGCCGTCAATTCGGCCAATCTAGGCCCTTATGGCGATGCCATCACTTACGAATTGATCCCGCATATCGAAAAGACGTTTCGCGGTATTGGCGAAGGTTGGGCGCGCTGTGTCTATGGTGGTTCGACGGGGGGATGGGAAGCTTTGGCCGTACAGGTCAAGTATCCCGACGAATACGGCACTTGCTATGCGGCTTGTCCCGATCCGATTGATTTCCGGGCCTATTGCCTACTCAATCTCTACGAAGAACCCAATGCCTATAACTTGGAAGGCCCATTTCGCACTACCAAACGGCCCGGGCATCGGGACTATCTCGGCAATGTAGATGCTACGCTCGAAGACATGAATTTGCGAGAGCTAGCCCTCGGTACTAAGAGTCGTTCTGGGCAGCAGTTTGATATTTGGGAGGCCGTTTACTCTCCCCAAGGCGCAGATGGTTATCCCGTGCGAGTTTGGGACAAGCAGACCGGAGAGATCAATCAAGATGTATTGGAGTATTGGCGTGAGAACTACGACCTGACGCATATCATGCAGCGCGATTGGGCCACGCTGGGACCCAAGCTACGCGGCAAAATCAATATCTATTGTGGTGATATGGACAATTACTACCTCAACAATGCGGTCTATCTGGCGGAAGAATTCTTGGAAAATGCTCAACCCGCTTACGAAGGAGATGTGGACTATGGCGACCGAGCTGAGCATTGCTGGAATGGCGATCACACTCAACCCAATGCGATTTCGCGTTTGCGTTATCACCAGATGTTCATTCCCCGCTTCGCGGAACGCTTGGAAGAAACGACTCCTGCTGGAGTCAAAAAGACGTGGTTGTATTAATCCCTAGTTGAGAGTCGATAGACCGTAGCTCATTCAAACCACTGAATACCGACTCTGGACTACTGACTTTTTTTACAAAAAAATCATGGCATTAGTAGGCTCAAATCAATTTAAAATAGGCAAAGTCGCTCCAGACTTTGAGTTGATAAATACCGTCGACGATAAGATGCTGAGCCTATCAGCTCTCAAAGGCGAAAAAGGCACTGCAATATTTTTCATCTGCAATCATTGTCCCTTTGTAGTACACATCAATCGAGGATTGGTAGAGATGGCCAATGATTATCTCTCCAAGGGCATTGGTTTTATCGCCATTAGCAGTAATAATGCAAAATATTATCCACAGGATGGGCCGCAGCAAATGAAAAGACTGGCCGAGCAATTGAGTTACCCTTTTCCCTATCTCTACGATGAGACTCAGGAAGTAGCCAAGGCTTATAATGCCTCCTGCACACCAGATTTATATTTGTTCGATGCTGATCTAAAAGCGGTTTATCATGGCCAATTAGACGACTCTCGCCCAAGAAATGGTGTTCCTGTAACAGGAAAAGATTTTAGAAATGCGATGGATTGTCTAATCGTAGGTGAGCCGAATCCGGAAAAACAACATCCAAGTATTGGCTGTAGCATCAAATGGAAATAATAAATCGGAGATTTGAGAAGCTTGTATGCCTTTTCAAATCTCCGATCCTTCTTTTATGCTTACTTCCCTATAACTCCCACTGCTCGGAACGCTTTTTCTTAGCTTTTTCGCGATCACGATCTCGTTGGCGTTCTTGATCACGTTCCCAGCGTTCGGCATCTTTTTCGATTTCCTCGGCGCGTTCTTCCATTTCGTCTTCGAGCTCTTCACCGATTTCCTCCATGCGCTCGCCAAAGCGTTCAAGGGTTTCTTCTAGTCTGTCGATGGTGCCTTTGTCTTCAAGGTCGCGGAGAAAAGACTCCCCAATACGACGAATCTCAGGCATATGCTTTTGCAACTCAGGCACTACGTCTTTGCTAAATATCTCAGCCAATTCTACGGCGAGGTCTGCGCTTTCTTGGACCATGTCCATATAGATCTCTTCGTTTTCTTGAAAATGCGCTAAACCATTTTCTCCATATTGGTACACATAGTAAGAAAACGCTTCTGAGATGAGGTGCGCTTTTTCTTCGTCGTCAAGATCATCCTTGATCTCCTGAAAGTCTTCCCGTAAAAATTGCTGTAGTTGCTCATTATGATCTTCCCAATCGTCATTGTCAAAACGAGCATAATCGGTCTTCACCTCAGACATAAAGGATGAATACTGGTTGAGGTAACGAGATTTTTCAGATGAACCGCAAGCCATCAGAAGAGAGGCCGCGAGAACAGACAACGCAATGAATGTTCGCATAATATGATTTTTTTAAAGGCTTTTGTGAGACGTTAGAAAGACAGGCTCTAAAACAAAAGGTTGGATCAAAGTTTTAAATTTTGAGATTTTCGCCTCATTGAGAAGTCTCAGATTTCTCACCCTTAAGGGATTCGAAAGCGCGTTCCGCGCAGCGGCAGTAGAGACGTATCACATACGTCTCCCAAAGCAAACGTTCCGCACGGCGGGAAAAAGTAATTTTGGAGATTTCGCCTCATTGAGAAGCCTCAGATTTCTCCTCGCTGCGCTCGTTCGAAATGGCGCGTTCCGCGCAGCGGCTTTTATTTACTCCTAATGCTTGCCAACTTCAAATATGCAAAAAGCTAATTCGAGAGCCCTTTGGCTCAAGGTTTATCGTTACGCTCGCCCTTATAGCCTTCCCTTCTGGATCGGGACTTTGTTAGCAATATTGGGCAGTTTAGCCTGGCTACTGATCCCTTGGGCTATCGGGCAGATCATCAGCTTGGCGGCTAGCCTCGAAAAAGGCCAAAGCCTGAGTGAAGTATGGTATTATCTCGCGATCCTTGGAGGTGTAACAGTGCTTTATTACAGCGCTCAAGAGATCGCACGTTACCTCATTTACGTCGTAGCCGAACGCTGTGACATTGACCTTCAAACCCATACGCTCTCTCATATGAGTCGGCTGGATCTCCGATGGCACGAAGGAGAAAACAGTGGCAACAAACTCAAAAAGATCAATCGCGGCGGCAAAAGCCTCAACTCCATGCTTCGAATGTATGTAGATATTTCCATCGATGCAGTGGTGGGATTGATCGGGGTGGCGGTGGTCTTTGCGACGATGAGTTGGACGCTTAATTTGTTGTTGGTGGTGTTTTTTGCGGTCCATTATCTACTCTCCTCCTATCTCACCCGCAATGCCACCGAACAAGCCAGACGTGTAAACAAGATAGAAGAGACGTTTTCAGGGCTCAAATTTGAGATGCTCAATGGTATTCAAACCGTCAAAACCTTAGCCATCGTTCCGGCTATGATGGTTTACATTCACGGTATTACCGAACGCTTAATTGTGGCCCTCGCAAAGCGGATAAAGTTGTTTCGGATTCGCTTGGCTTTCCTAGGTTTCAATCAGCAGTTTTTCCGGATTGCCATCATTGCCTTTACTGTTTATGAGGTCGTGCAGGGCAATTTTGAAGTAGGCGTGATCGCCCAAGTGTTTTTTTACTTTAGCAAAATCGAGGTCTCTGCTCAGCGGTTTTCGGATATTTATCATCGCTATGTACTCGCTCAAATTGACCTCGATGGCGTTGCCCAAATCATGGAAACAGCACCGATGATTGAGGAGCAGGGTAAGCAATTTTTCCCGGTGGATTGGCAAGAGATACAAATCAAAAACTTAAGCTTTGCTTATCGAGATACAGCCGTCTTACAAGGACTCAACCTAAGC
This sequence comes from Bacteroidia bacterium, assembly GCA_045106675.1. Classification (GTDB taxonomy): domain Bacteria; phylum Bacteroidota; class Bacteroidia; order J057; family J057; genus JBCAWW01. The sequence goes on along the minus strand of JBGCFA010000265.1, from coordinate 6,706 downwards.
GTTCGGCGAGGCGAAAAACTAGGACTAGTTGGCGTCAGCGGAGGCGGTAAATCAACCCTTTTCAAGCTATTGCTCAAATTGTACGATGAGTATGATGGCTTTATCGGCATAGACGGCATTTCCCTACGAGACATTAAGCGAGATAGCCTGGTGCAGCGTTTAGGGGTCGTATTGCAAGATACTGAGCTTTTTGACCTGAGTCTCAAAGACAATATCCAGCTAGGAGAATCTGCCGAGTTGGAAAAAGATCATTTGCATTATGCCATCGACACCGCAAGAGTGCGTCAATTTGCGGAGCAACATCCACAAGGCATCGATACCTTGGTCGGAGAAAAAGGCGTTCGCCTATCTGGCGGAGAAAAACAAAGAGTCGGACTAGCCAGAGCTTTATATCGCCAGCCAGAAATCTTGATTCTCGATGAAGCGACCTCACATCTCGACGCCGAGTCGGAACGCTTAATTCAGGATGCTTTGGACGAATTATTGGATGAGGTAACTGCTATTGTCTCAGCGCACCGCCTATCTACCCTCCGCAAAATGGATCGGATTGTCGTATTAGAGGACGGTAAAATCGTCGAAGAAGGCACTTATGAAGGCTTGCTAGCCCAAGAGGGAGTTTTCTGGCGTTTATGGAAGGCAGATAGTCAATAGTCAGTGGTTTGCAAACCGTTGGTACATTGCGGGATTCCAAAGATTACTCCCGAGCTACTCAACTAAAAAAACCCTTACATTCTCCAGTTTTTATAAGATATTAGTACCATTCCTAAATAGTTCGAGAGCAATCGCTGGGAGATTTGTTATTAATTGCCCCCGATCCTTGCATTTCTCTTATTGATTTCAGACGTTTGCTGGCAATCTTACAATAATCATGGCCTTTTCTAAAGTCATTACTTCCCTAGAGCCCTCCGCAACGCTAAGTATCGCCAAAAAAGTGCGAGAATTGCGTGAGGCCGGTCGCGACATCATCGGACTGACCCTTGGAGAACCCGATTTTGATACCCCTCAACATATTAGAGAGGCAGCTAAACAGGCGCTTGATGATGGTTTTACCCATTATCCTCCTGTCAATGGTTACCCCATTTTGAGGCAGGCAATCGCGGATAAATTTAAACGTGACAATGGCCTTTCTTATGATCCCAATCAGATCGTAGTCTCCAATGGAGCCAAACAATCTGTCTATAATATCGTGCTCTCGCTGGTCAATCCTGGTGAAGAAGTCATCTTAGTGGCGCCTTACTGGGTTACTTACGAAGCCGTAGTGCACCTCGCTCAAGGCAAATCCAAAGTGATCCAAACAGGCATCGAATCAGCTTATAAAGTGACGCCAGAACAATTGGATGATGCACTTACGCCTGAGACAAAACTCTTTATGTTCAATACGCCTTCCAATCCAACCGGAAGTATGTATAGCAGAGCAGAGATTGATGCCTTAGTCGAGGTCCTCGAACGCTACCCCAACTGCTACATCATGTCAGATGAGATCTACGAATTGATCACTTATGACATGGATCACATAAGCTTAGCGACTTATGAAAGTCTCTATGATCGCGTCATCACCGTCAATGGTTTTTCCAAAGGTTATGCTATGACTGGCTGGCGTTTGGGCTATATCGCAGGTCCAACAGAGGTGGTCAAGCTCACCGAAAAACTGCAAGGACAATGCACCTCTGGAGCCAATGCTTTTGCCCAAATGGGAGCTGTAGAAGCCCTCAATGGCACACAGGCACCCGTAGCCTTGATGAAAGCGGAGTTTCGCAAACGCCGCGACACCATGTTTGAGCAGCTCAAAGCCATCGAAGGAGTAGATGTGATTCTTCCAGATGGTGCGTTTTACTTTTACCCTGATCTCAAAAACTTCATCGGTCGCAAAACACCCGCTGGTGAGGTCCTAAATGATATTTCTTCGCTCAGTCTCTATTTGATTGATGCCGAAGGATTAGCCCTAGTACCCGGCAATGCATTTGGTACTAAGACTCACGTACGTATTTCATACGCCTACGCTCAAGAGACACTCAATGATGGGGTGCAGCGCCTCCAAAGAGCGCTCGCTAGCCTAGTTCCCATAGGCGCCAGCGTATAAAGATTTTTTATACACACACTACTGCACCGCTCTGGCATTTTTTTGCCAGGCGGGCTTTTTGTTTAGCTTAAACACAGCAAATCCTTTCTGTTTATTTTCCACTTTTGCTCGGCTGAACATCCCCGCTCGCACAAGCCACAACCCCTTCCAAGTGGTTTCCCCTCATAGCCATTTTTTAATTACGGCCTACGCGCACCTTAAAAGGGGCGGGGGATGTTTAGAAGGCAAAAATGGCATCTCTAAGTTTTTTGCGTTTAAGCCGGGCTTTTTGTTTAGGGGACGATCTTTAGCCAAATTTGTAGCATGGATGTAGCTAATTTTCTCTCTGCCGCCAAAGGCAAAAAGCTATTAGTCGTCGGAGACCTTATGATCGATCGTTACCTATGGGGTAAAGTAGATCGCATCTCTCCCGAAGCACCTGTCCCAGTCGTAGCTGTCCAAAAAGAAGAAAATCGTCTTGGAGGAGCCGCAAACGTAGCGCTAAACCTCCAATCACTCGGGGCTACAGTCAGTCTGGCGGGTTTGATCGGCCAAGATGAGATGGGAAGCGTTCTCCAGCAGGAGATGCAAAAAAAGGGCTTCGCGCTGGATTGGATATTGCCCCTAGCGAGCAGGCGCACCACTGTCAAAACCCGCATCCTTGGCAATCATCAACAAATGATCCGTGTGGATAAAGAAGATACTTTTTCTCCACAAAAGCACGAAATCAAAGCTTGGCAATCCGCTCTCAGCGCAGTCATTGCCGATCAAGACGCGATTATCCTCCAAGACTATGACAAAGGCTCTCTTTTTCCAGAATTGATTCAAGCCATCATCGAGCACGCCAAGCAAGCTAATGTGCCACTTTTGGTGGACCCTAAGCGGGAACACTTCTTTGACTTTGCTGGCGCTACTGTCTTCAAACCCAATTTACGGGAACTAAACGATGGGCTAGGCCTTAAACTCAAAAACGTTGATTTAGCGGGTATTCAACAAGCAATCCTACAATTGCGGCAGCAGATGGCTCATGAGCATAGTTTCGTTACCTTGAGTGAAAACGGTGCTTTATATATCTCTCCCCTCGGGGAACGCCACCACATACCAGCGCATCCGCGTCAAATATCAGATGTTTCAGGTGCCGGTGATACTGTGATCAGCGTGCTAAGTTTGGGCTATGCCATCGGAGCGAGCCCATTAGAAAGCGCCCAAATAGCCAATCTCGCCGGAGGTTTGGTCTGTGAAGAAGTTGGAGTTGTACCCATTCGCCCAGAGCGCCTAATCTCAGTCAAATGAAGCATGCTGCCTATTACCTATTGATCAGTTTTTTGTTTTTAGCGGGCTGCGCCGAACGCCAGCATCAATCTGAGTCAGTAGTCGAATCTCCACATTCGATCTGGCCACTTGGACCATTTGTCAAAGCCAATGATCTCAATCCTATTTTAGCCCCTATATCTAATACTCTTTTTGCCTGCCCGATTCAAGGCAAAGCGGTGGCATGGGAAGCCAAAGATGTTTTCAACCCTGCCGTAGTGGTTCGCGACGATACCGTTTGGATGCTTTATCGAGCCGAAGACACTCTAGGCCAATATGGAGGAACTTCCCGTATTGGGATAGCCTTTAGCGATGATGGTTTGAACTTTAGTCGTTTTCCTTATCCGGTGCTATTTCCCAGCAATGATCCCGCTCAGAAATTTGAGCGAGAAGGCGGCTGCGAAGACCCACGTGTAGTGCAAGATTCCGCTGGCAATTATTGGATGACATATACGGCCTATGACGGTGAAACGGCTAGACTTTGTATCGCGAGTTCGCCTGACCTCATTCACTGGGTAAAGTACGGGCCGGTCTTTATGCGAATCGAAGAGGGGAAATACCTTGATCTATGGTCAAAATCGGGTTCTATCGTTTGTCGCAGGCAAGGAGACCAGATGATCGCCACTCGTATCAATGGCAAATATTGGATGTATTGGGGTGATACTAATATGTTTGTCGCGACCTCTGACGATCTGATCTCATGGACCCCTTTGATGGATGAGCAAGGAAAACTAGTCGTTGCATTTGGGCCCCGCAAAGCGAAATTTGATAGTCGTTTGGTAGAGCCAGGCCCACCTGCATTCTTGACAGATAGCGGCATCGTATTGCTTTACAATGGCATGAATTTGCCGCATGAAGAAGGAGGTGATCCGAGTTTGCCAGCAGGCATGTATGCCTCAGGTCAAGCTTTGTTAGATCCTAGTAATCCGGCCTCGCTCCTCCGGAGAACGCCCAATTACTTCCTCCGGCCCGATCAACCATATGAGACTGATGGTCAGGTCAATCAAGTGGTATTTATCGAAGGATTGGCCTTTATGGGGGATCGTGCTTTTTTATATTACGGTACGGCTGACTCTAAAATTGGCGTAGCCTATCGGCCTTAATTTTCATAAATTAGGGCTAGTCAATTATTCTATATCTGCTATGTCCAAAATCATTTATTCTTGCTTAGCCTTCATGATGATGGCTAGTATTGCCTGCGCGCAGAACGACGAAAGCGTTCCCCTAAGGGTGATAGAAAATCTAACTTATCTCCCCGCAGATGAAGTCTCAGTAGATAGTTTGCAACGCCTCAATTTGGTGTTGCCCGAAGGGAAGAAAAAAACGCCCCTCCTGATCTGGATAGGTGGGGGTGCATGGTCATTTGTCGATCGACACAAAGAAATGGATCTAGCCCGTCAATTTGCCGAAGAAGGCATTGCCGTGGCAAGTGTAGGGCATCGTTTGAGTTCAGCAATTTGGGCAGATAGTAGCCGCAATACAGGCGTCCAGCACCCCATCCACATTCAGGATCTTGCCTCCGCTTTTAAATGGTTGTATGAGCATGCCAAAGAGTATAATATTGATCGGAAACAGATCTTTGTGGGAGGATTTTCTTCAGGCGCGCATTTGGCTGCTTTGCTGAGTTTGGATGAGCGTTATCTGAAAGAGCAAGGACTCAAACTATCCCATATCAAAGGCGTGATTCCAGTAGCAGGGACTTATGATGTATCGGGTTATCATGCTGCGTTTGCTAATAGTGAAAGTCGAAAAGATCTAGCGGAAACACATGTAGAAGCAGTTTTTGGCGATACTGAGGCTGATTTCACAGCCGCTTCTCCGACCAGCTATTTGGAGCATATGTCAGTGCCGATGTTGTTGATTTCGGAAAACAATACTTACAATTATACCGTGGTGCTCGAAGAAGCGCTTACCAAAGGGGATTTTCGCGAATATAAAGTCATTCATGTACGTGAGTTTGGCCATCGCGAATTATGGCAAGATTTATCCTTTACAGAGGATAGCAAATATCGTAAAGAGATTTTGAGCTTTATCTTGTCTTAAGCGCCTCTATTGATGATGACTCACTAGCCCAAAAATTGATTGATATGCGTCATGTTTTTATTGTCTTCATCCTGCTTGCGGCAGTATGTACGAAGGCCCAAATTGTAGAAATATATGTGAGCGACGCGGGTAATTTTAACAACCCGCCCTGGCAGATTTTGAAGTTTGACGAAAACGGCCAAAACCCGACAGTCTTTATCGATACCAATGTCGATTGGCCACAGGATATACTGTTTGTCGAGGACTCCAATCGAGTACTGATCTCCAATTTGAATAGTAATCTGATCAATTGGCACGATGCTACGACAGGAGACTACATTGGTCTTTTTGCCAATGGCATCAATGGTCCGACCAGAATGTCAATCGGACCAGATTCCTTGCTATATGTGCTCCAATGGGGTGGGACGGGACGAGTCCTGCGGTATCAATTAGACGGTACTTTGGTGGGAGACTTTACGAGTGTGAGCGTCTCCAAGAGCATCGGTATGGCTTGGGATGCCTTAGACAATCTCTATGTATCCTCTTATGATGGAGATATCGTGCGGCAATTTGATAGCCAAGGCAATGATTTAGGATTATTTGTCACCAATAATCTCGATGGTCCAACCAATATTTGGTTTGACGATAAGGGCGATTTACTAGTAGTGGACTATGATGGCAATGCCGTAAAGCGATTTGATGCAGCGGGCTTTTTCAAAGGTACTTTCATCACGGGTCTAGGCAATGCCGAAGGAGTAGCCTTCATGGCCAATGGAGACATACTACTAGGAAATGGCGCTACAAAATCGGTCAAACGATATGATGATAGTGGCAGCTATCTCAACGAATTTATCGCTAGCGGAGCGGGCAATCTGTTGACACCTAATGCAGTGGTGATCCGTGAGCGATCCAGTAACAGTATTGGCAAATCCATTGCCAAGAGTGCGACCATATTGGTCCCCAACATTGGGACTGAGTTTAATCTCAGCCTCAATCCATCTCAGAGAATCGACAAAATTGAAGTGTTCAACCTTGCAGGTAAGTCAATCGATACCATTAGCTCTACAAACTGGAACGCCCATCGCTATCCCGAAGGACTCTATCTGGTAGTCGCAGATCTAGCTGATGGAACAAAATTGACCCAAAAGATCATCGTACAGCGCTAAATTATTATGGTTCTTTAACAATTTCCGTGTTGAGTCAAAAGCATTGCTTTTCGAGTTGAAACATCCCCTTCCGCAAACGCCCCTTCAAAGGTGCTAGCGGGTTTTAGTGAGGGATGAAATCCTTCCAAATTTTACATCAGGCCCATTT
>JBGCFA010000264.1:0-11268 GCA_045106675.1 Bacteroidia bacterium | reverse complement strand
GAAGGCTGGAATTCGAAATTTTGAATGACTGGCAGATCAGGAGGGATTATAGAAAACTCAGATAAGATTTCTCCGTCAAATTCAAATATCAAGGCTACGTATTGCTGCAGGACGGGATCCCAATTGGCAATATTGATTGTGTATTGATAATCAGATTGCTTAAACAATCTATTATTGGTTACATCTATCTTTTGTCCATTGGCTTTTCGCAGGTATAATTTAAGTAGACTAGCATTTACAAAGTCGTAGCCATTTAGAATAATCTCCGTCCTATTGTGTGCAGGAGCATTAAGGTCGATAGTCGAAATGGTAACATTACAAACAGTTGGTGCTATCCCAGGGAGATCTTGCTCCAATAATTTGGCTTTAAGAGTTTGAAGACCTCTGATCATCCGATTAGGGATCGCATCAATCACACAAAGCACATTTGAGGTAGTGGCTCCAATGCCTTCGCTGATCAATTGAGAAACATCTTCTTTGACCCAGTGGAGGTCTTCAGGCATTTGACCATGGACGTATTCGAGTGTGCCTCTCCATTGTTCTGATTGATCGTTGATTGAAGCGATCCCTTCGTCTACTAGATCAAGTGCTCTGTCGATCTGGTTGTCTACTTTTTCGGGTACTTTACAACTTTGCTGATAGAGGGCTAGAATACTTAGAGTGATAAAAAGGAAAAAGGGCTTACGCATGGCAATAGGTTTAATTAAGAAATTTTTGGGTGTTCTTACCTATTGACGTGTCTTGATTGAACCTTACATTTTAGTTACAAAAAAAAGGGAAGCCCAAAGGACTTCCCTGAACTAAATCTTATTCTACTTAGGCAAAAGGAAAACGAGAGCCTGCATAAACTGCAGAAGTTCCCAACTCTTCTTCTAAGCGAAGTAATTGATTATATTTTGCAACACGGTCGCTACGAGAAGCAGAGCCAGTCTTGATTTGACCAGAGTTCAAAGCTACTGCTAAGTCAGCGATGGTAGTATCTTCAGTTTCACCAGAACGGTGGCTGATAATGTTGGTGTAGCTATTACGAGTAGCCAATTGTACTGCTTCAATTGTCTCTGTCAAAGAACCAATTTGGTTTACTTTCACGAGGATTGAATTAGCAACGCCTTCTTTGATACCACGGCTTAAGAAATCAACGTTGGTAACAAATAGATCGTCTCCAACTAATTGGATTTTGTCTCCTAGCTTGTCAGTGAGCTTTTTCCAGCCACCCCAGTCATTTTCGTCCAATCCATCTTCGATAGATACGATTGGGTAGCGATTACACCAGTCAGCATAGAAGTCAACCATCTCGTCAGAAGTGCGTTCTTCACCAGTTGAATGCTTGAAAACGTATTTGTCTTTCTCTTTGTCGTAAAACTCAGAGCTAGCGCAATCGAGTGCGAAAAAGATATCTTCACCTGGACGGTAACCCGCTTTCTCGATAGCTTCTGTAATCGTCTCAAGAGCCTCTTCATTAGATTTCAGGTTAGGCGCAAACCCACCTTCATCACCTACATTCGTACCTAGGCCACGCTTCTTGAGTACACTTTTAAGAGCATGAAAAGTTTCTGCACCCATGCGCAAAGCTTCGCTGAACGTTTCGGCTTTGAGAGGGACAATCATAAACTCCTGAATATCTACTGAATTATCAGCATGGCTACCACCATTGATGATATTCATCAAAGGAACAGGTAGATAACGGCCGTTGACACCTCCTACATAACGATAAAAAGGCATGCCTAAATCTGCTGAAGCAGCACGGGCCGCAGCAAGAGATACGCCCAAAATAGCATTAGCGCCAAGCTTACTCTTATTCTTTGTGCCGTCTAGGTCGATCAGCATTTGATCGAGTTCGGCTTGGTCATATACAATCATTCCCTCCATTTCGGGAGCAATGATAGTATTGACGTTGTCTACCGCTTTGAGTACTCCTTTGCCGAGGTAACGATCGCCACCATCACGTAGCTCTACCGCTTCGTGCATACCAGTACTTGCACCAGAAGGTACAGCGGCGCGTCCGACTGAACCATCAGAGGTGGTAACTTCTACTTCTACTGTGGGATTACCGCGTGAATCAAGAATCTCGCGTGCAGTAATGTCAACTATTAGGCTCATGTTTTATATTTTAAATGATCGGCTGCGAAGATACAAATTCATCCCGATATGTGTTATTATTTAAGTTCTTGCAGGCAAAGCTTAATAATTTCATAATTTTAGGGCCTATCACTAGCGAATGAAGAATCTAAAGGTTTCTGCTTTACAACTAGATTTGATCTGGCATGATGCCGGGGCTAATCGAGCGCATATCGAAGCCTTGGTCAGTGCTACCCAGCCCCAAGGTAGCTTGATTGTATTGCCAGAGATGTTTACTACCGGTTTTTCGATGGAGCCAGCCGGCCTTGCCGAACGCACAAATGGGCCCACTGCTATCTGGATGCAGCAAATGGCCAAAAAGCAAGATGCCAGTTTATTGGGGAGCATGATTATTACTGAAGGTGAGCACTTCTACAATCGTGCCCTATTGGTCAATGAGCAGGGATTGCAGGCCCAATATGACAAACGACATAGCTTTAGCTTAGCTGGCGAAGACAAAGTTTTTAGCTCAGGCACGGAAAAAGTGATCATTGAAGTCGAGGGTTGGAAAATCTGCCTCCAGATTTGTTACGATTTACGGTTTCCTGCTTATTCTCGCAATATCGCCGATGAGGATGGTAATTATGAATACGATCTGCTGATATATGTAGCCAATTGGCCAGCTACGCGAGTGCAACATTGGGAGAGTCTTTTGCAAGCGAGGGCTATCGAAAATCAATCATATGTGATTGGGGTTAATCGAGTAGGGGAGGATGGAAATGGATTATATTATTCTGGGAGCAGCATGATTGTGGACCCTATGGGGAAGCTCATCGCTAAAGCCTCCGGAGGAGAAGCGGTTTTAGAAGCTGAGTTAAGTGCTGACTTTTTGTCAGAGATGAGGGGCAAGTTTCCTTTTTGGCGTGATGCTGATCGTTTTACGATTGAGTCATAGTATTGCCGCTGCGCGGAACGCGCCATTTCGAACGAGCGTAGCAAGGAGAAATCTCAAATTTCCCCCCGCCTCCTAGCGTTCTGCGAAGCAGTAATCAAATTACAAAGATCCTTCGACAGGGCTCAGGATGACGGAGAAGTATAGTTGTTTATCCAAAGTCTGGCATACCTAGCAAGATCGAGGTAACTTTATCAATTCTATTCTCCGCTTCGCGGAACGATGCTCAATATCCTCCGACCCAAACGTTCTGCGCAGCAAAAAAAATCTCAATCCTAATCTAAAAGAGGCTCTATCAATTTGCCATGAAGTTCCGCGAAGCGGTCCTGACTAAGTCGCTGCAAATCAGCATACTGATCTAAATCTACGAAACTACTAAGCTTCAAAAATTTCCTTTTTGCTATCTCGATCTTGAGTTGATCTTCCTCCATACTGTGGCAGGGAATCAAGCCTTGTGCATTAGCTTGCCATATCCAAGGAGTGTCTTGGGCGGCATAATACCAATGAGGGGCGAGACTTGGATAATGAGCTAAGAGGGAAGGACATAAGCGTTCCATGAAATGGCCACTCGCAATCAAATGCATCCCGATCGGATGCCCCCAGAGGATGAGCGTTCTGTAAAACAGGAAGCCTCCTTCCGCTTGAATACGTGGGAAATCCATGACTCTATAGGCTTGTTGCTCATAGTTTTCGCCGCGAGAGAGTTTGGGGGATTTACTTGACCAAGGGAGCGGAAAGGCCATCTCATTGAGGGTTTGACCTGTCTGTAGTAGTATTTTTTCCAGCTTTTGCTGAACGCGATGTTTACGAGGCAGAACCTCCGAATCAGCTAAGAGGGCTAATTCTTGAGGATCTAGTTGAAATTCAACGGGCTTCATGGGACTTAGATGCTTGCTGGCTTATTAACATTCTTTGTGAGGGCGACGTTTGTTTGATTTACCAAAGATAGAAAGTCCATCCTTGAAAATTACCAAAAATAGGATTCCGCTAGCGACCCGTTCGGACTAAGATAAGGCTTAGTAGAGCAGTTTGGCGAAAGATATTATTTCCTTGTCGCTCAATGTAATTTTTGAGCTTAGCATGAGTGGTTTTGGCTTGTTGAGATGCTTTTTGCCGAAAGAGAATCGATTCTTACAGGCTGTTTTATTTGTCAAAATTTAGGAAAGCACGTTTACGTCCTAGTTAAGCCTGTTTTGATGAAAATGTTTAAGCAAGTGTGTGAAATATTACACTTGTATATTTTATCTATATAAGTATTTCAAACTGTGGACTATTTGGCTGATTTTTGAATTGTCAAGAAGGGAGTTCTTTATCATTACGAAATACCTGAATGTTCCGAAACTGTTTTGCAACAACATTACTCATTCTTTCGGTCTCTGCATCTGTCTACGCCCAATCGAGAGGGGATAGTCTTACGGTCTCTGAGATCCAAGCGATGATCACTAATGCAGAATCCAACGATCATCCTAAGATGGCTTTAGCCAATATTGGCGAGGCAAAAATGGAGGAAGGATTGTGGGTTGCTGAAAAGGAAGGACGGTTTGGCGGAGAGTTGTTGGCTTTTGAAGCAATACCCAAAGAAGGCGAAATCGAACTTGTTTGGACGACCGCTTCTGAATATAACAGCGCTTATTTTGCCTTGGAGCGTCTTCAAGACGATCAGCAATTTGCTACGATAACGATTGTCAAAGCTGCTGGTCATTCACGCTCATTGATCAACTATTTTTTCATTGATCAAAGGGTCCAAGTTCAAAACACATATCGACTACGTCAGGTAGATCAAAACGGATTGATTCATTACAGTTTGCCCATAGAAGTGCAAGCTAGTAACGGCCAATTTATGGTTCTCACCCCTTCAAACGACGACCAAAGGATTAGCATTTTAACCGATATAAAAATGGTTCGTATCAGCATCACTGATCAAAAAGGAAAAGTGGTTGTGCAAGAGCAACAAGAAACGGAGTCATTTACACGTATTGACATCGCCAAACTTAAACCGGGGACTTACGCAGTAAGGGTTGAGGATGGTGATCAGGTTAGGATGATGGAGTTCAAGAAAAAGAAGTAACTCCCGGGGAAGGGTAGTTTATAAATTAGGTTAATTTGGGTTGTGTTTTTGTTTGTGTTTAGCCTCCTCATTGAGGGGGCTTTCTTTTTTGAGGGCTGCTTCGCAGAACGCTAGAGGCGCTCCTAAAATGGCGGTCAATCGGTAGCTCACTACCACTCTTCTTCATCAATCGGTAGTAATCTATGTTGAGCCCATAGCTGATATTCTGCCAAAATTGTTTGAGCAGATGAGGGTTCCTCTATCCTCATGTGTGTGAGCGGAATGTAATTTGTGCGAGCTTTAGGCTTGGCCGTTTTACGGATTTCGATCATAAAACCAACATAATCGTTATAAGTTATATTCGACAGCATGGTAACAGGGGTGCCGACTTTAATAATGGAATTTGGGATACTGACTTGTGCTGTTACGTTTGCCCAAAGTTGCTGATCTATAAATATCTGGTTCCAGCTATTCCTATCAGTTAGGTGCTGGTATTGTAGGAGTCGATCTACCATACGTTGGCTGAGGGCTTTATCGGTGGTAGCGGGTAGATGATCAAGGAAGTACTGATAGATTCTTTGCCGGCCAATGGTCAATGACTCTTCGATCTCAAAGCGTTTTTGCTGAGATGCTTTGAGGTCTTTTTCAGAGATGTCAACAAATAGGTAATCAAATTTTTCATCGACACATTCTGCCACTCGGCTTTCTGGTAGGTGCTGGGTGGTCTTAGGATCAAAATAAACTTCGTAGATATTCTCCCACCCGTTGAGTTCACATCCTGTCACGATACCGTTGGTATTAGCTCGGACTCCTTCGATTGGGATCGAATTTTTACGTGGCTTATACCTAACGGGCTGTAAGGGTGAAAACCGAGGCTCGATCTCTTGAATAGGCTCATCATCGAGGGCCTCAAATAGTCTCATTAAGTCAAAAATATCATCTTCTCCACCCTCCATTTCTCCAAAATCAAAAAATGGCTGCGGCTCTAGTTCTTTTTCCAATTCAGGCGTCATTTTGCCTTTGGTGAGGGCTGTTTTGAAGACCTCTTTGGTTTTTTCAAGTTGTTCAAAGGCGTGCTGCATTTCGGCCTCCTGTTGGTCAATACCTTGGCCGTAGCGTTCGTCGCGATGATACGCTGTCAAGGCTTGGCCCATGTCAGAGCTTCTTATCTGCTTGATCTCTTGGCTTAGACGATTAGATTGACCGCCTAAAAATGATAATTCTTGCCCCAGGCTATCGATTTTCTCATCGAGCAGAGAAGACATATCAGGGGACGCAAATTCGGGCATCGTTTCGCCGAGAAATTTGCGTTCCATGTCTAAGAGACTTTGGATATCATTGCGTTTGTAAGCGTTGGTGATTTGGAGCATCATTTGGTGAGATTGCTCTCTTTGCGCTTCGTCTTTGGCAAGGTCTGGGTGAAAGGATTGTGAGAGGCGTAGATAAACCTTTCTGATTTCCTTTTTTTCTTCTTTATCGGGCTCAACTTGGAAGGCTGCAAAAGGATCGACATTGCGGGCTTCTTCGGGCTCAAATTCGGGAGGCAGTTCTCCGTTCATAAATGACTCAAAGGTTTTAAACATGTCAAGATCTTCTTCTGTCTCGCCTTCAAATCCATCGGTAAAACTTGCTAGAAAAGATTCCGCCCATTCTTTATGCTGAGCGTTCTTAAATATTTTCTTATGCTCCAATAACTCTTTTAGCAGTTGAGTGATCTCTTGTCGCATACGAACGCTTCGCTCCATGACTGTCATGGCCAGATTACCAGACCGTTGCTCCATGTCCTTGATATCTGCTTTGAGTTTGCCCAATTGGGTCGTGAGGCGCTTGATTGTGGTTTTACGCTTTTTTAAGGCGACTCCTAATTCTGCAACTTGGGCCTCTTTGGCTAATATTGATTGTGATTTTCCTAATTTGCTCATAATGCGAAGCGAGCTTACCATTTTTGATGACAAAATTACTTTCACACAATAGTAGGAATTTTGTCTGGAAAATAATCCAAGTTTAACCAAAAAAAACAACGCATTAAGCGGGGAGCCTAATGCGTTGTCTCAAATTTGGGGTTTGGTATAATTCGTTTCCTATTCAGGTTTCTTTTTTGGAGTTGAACGCTTTCTAGTGGTCGATTTTTTGGGTGAACTAGCACTTTCTTTGGCGGCTAATTTGGCTTCTAACTCTTCCACGCGGTTTAAGAGAATTTCGTAATCTCCTTTAGTGGGAAAAGAAAATTTCTCTACTATCCCTTCGGCAGCTTCTTTGAGTTTGCTTTCAAACTCTTCCTTGCGGGTTTCAGTACTATCCATGAAATTGTCGACTAGTTTTTTGCCTTCTTCTTCAGAAAGCTTGCCATCGCCAACCATTTCGTCAATGGATTCCTGCAATTTTTCGGCTGTCATTGCGACAAAACCGACGCCGGTGTATAAAAAACGTTTGAATAAATCTTCCATAATGTTCAACGATTATGATTACGAAAAAAGATTATTATGGTTTCAAATGGGGGAATTTTTAACTTACTCAACCCATGAGTTACAAGATACAACTTAGCACCGAAGAAACGTATGTGCTAGCCGACAAGATGCAAGAGGTGAAGAATAAAAAACTCTCTCGCCGATTGTTGGCTATATCTCTGCGGCATTTTGGGTATCAAATCAAGGAGATCAGTTTGATTGTGGGTACAAGTGAAAAGACCGTAACCAATTGGATTAAACTGTTTTTAGAAGGCGGTTTTGACGGTCTGCTAAAGTTGAAATATCAAAAAGACAAAGACTCTCGGCTGAGACCCCACAAAGCTAAAATTGAACAATACTTTGAGGAGCATCCGCGGGCCAGATTGGCTGATTTGCAATCCTGGTTAGCTGAACAACATCAAGTTGAAGTCGAATATAGCTGGCTTTATCGCTATTTGGAGTTACACCGATTGGGCCCTTACGCAGACTGAGTTTCGGGTAATACATCAACAATCCACGTTCCCCAAATATTGGTTTTAGTGTTTTCGCGCGCTTTGTGCCAAGAAACCTGACTATTGGTAAATGCTTTTTGAAAGAGATCCTCAACATGCTCATTGGAGTAATAAACCATGCGTTGATTATGATAAGCCGCCATCAAACCGGGCAGGAAATCTATTTTGGCACCAGGAGAATTGAAGACAATATGCAATGGCAAATTCATCTTGCTACGATCAATTTGCTTCATCCAAGTGAGGTTTTCGGCAGGTGTCAAAGCATAAGTTACTCCATAGCCCATGATGATGATGCGGTCTACATGATCACTCAAAAAGGTAATCCACTCATTTAGCCTATTGCCATCTTCGGGCAGATTGACCGTATGCGATAAATTTGCAGCTCGTCCTTTATCCTGCATTTGACTGAATGCTTTTAGCGCACTGTGTACCACCCTAGGCGAACTGTCGGTCCAGATATGCCAGTTATTGTCCGGATTATGACTGAGTAGTGGGTGTGTCAAAGAATATACGCCAGCACCAATCCAAATCACGCCTAATTTTTCGTCGCCATATTGTTCGATTAATTGATTTTGAGCCTCGATACTTAAGTTTCGATACTCAATCATTTCATCTGGAATCTCCGATTTGGTCAGTTGATCGGTGAAAAACTGCTCCGTTTTTGATAGCTCGTAGTCCGGCTTTTCTCCGCGTTTTTTGGCTAGTACAGTTTCTATGACAAGGCGATGAACTTTTCATTATTCGAAATTTTTGCGTTCGCCTGGGCGACGAAAAACGGTGATTCTTGGATCTAGAGCCTCCATTTCATCCTCTAGTTTGGCAGCTTCAGCTATGGGAACATGAATGGCCAAAATTTACCTTACATAAATTTCTTTTTTTAGCCATTCCCATGCGCTATCATACAAAAACCAAAATGGCACCATTACTACATCGATGGTACCTGGTATCGCTGACTGCAAAGTCTTCAAATGTTTATTGACCGCATAGGTATCTCCTAGATGCAAAAGACTTTTTCCGTCCGCTTCGATCAGGTAAGCATAATGTTGTACCCAGCTATTGAGTTGTGGATAAGTATGGGGGATCGGGATACTCGTGATGCGTAATGACGGCTTATTCCAAATAACTTGAGGTACTTTGTTGTCGAGGCTCATGATAGAGGCTTTGGGGATTACGGCCTTGCCGAACGCTTCCATACTATCGACAGCCTGCTTTGGCGCGGATGAGTGTTATTTGCGGCCTTTTGGCTAGTAGGTCGTTTTCAATGAGGTCGGGAGATTTCGCTGTTTGTTGACAAGCTAAAAGCAAAGAGAGGCTCCCAATGCTCCAAAGCAAGCGGAAGGTTTCAGATGTAGCATAGCTGATGCATAAAATTTACAAAAGGAAAAGCGGATCTAATTGCGAAATGACGGAAATACTCCAATATTGAAGATTCACTCTCAAGCTATCCTGATGAATCGAATTTTGATTATCCTCCTACTGAGTTATGCTATGCTAACGACTAGTCTGCTGAATGCTCAGCCTGCGCTCAAGCTCATGACTTTTAATATCCGTCTCAATACTGCTAGAGATTCTGCCAATGCGTGGCCCAAGCGTACTCAATTGGTCGAAAGTATGATCGATTTCTATGCCCCAGATTTACTTGGTGTGCAAGAAGCCTTGCCGGATCAGATGGAAGACCTCAAGCGGATGTTGCCAAAATTCATCAGTCATGGCATAGCCCGCGACACTGGGAAATGGGGGGAATATAGTGCGATCTTTTATCGCTCTACTCGTTTGAGCTTAGAAGAGGGGGGCACCTTTTGGTTGTCCGAAACGCCAGAGAAACCTTCAAAGGGTTGGGACGCTGCTTTGAACCGTATTGCCACTTGGGGCATTTTTCGAGATAAGCGTTCGGGAGAACGCTTCCTCTATCTCAACACTCACTTTGATCATCGAGGTAGCAAAGCCCGTGAGGAAAGTGCTAAATTACTCCTGGCACAGGCTAAGGCATTAAATCCCGAGGGACTTCCGGTACTGTTGAGTGGTGATTTCAACTTTACGCCTCAGCGAACGCCTTATCAAATCCTTACTGCTGATGATGCTTTTTTGGATGGACGCTTAGAAAGTCTCACTGCTGCACATGGACCGGCTTCGACTTGGTCTGGTTTTGAGTTTCCCGGTGTCCCGGAACGCCGGATTGATTATATATTTGGTCGTGGTGCGGTGCATTTTATGCGTTATGCGACGCTTACTGATAGCTGGTCTGGTCGATACCCATCTGATCACTTACCGGTGATGGCGGAGGTGCTGATCAATCCTGCTCCAGTCTTGCTGCAAGCCCACGCTCACAATGATTATGAGCATACTCGCCCGCTACTTGATGCATTATCGCAAGGCTTCAATAGCGTAGAGGCTGATGTTTGGTGGTGGAACGACAAACTGATCGTAAAGCACAATCAACCAGCAGCCAATGCTGCCACCCCTGATCTACGCACGCTCTATCTCGAACCATTGGCCCAGATTGCTGCTCAGAATTATGGCCGTATCTACCCTCAATCGGACGAACCATTTTGGTTAATGATTGACCTCAAAAATGAAGGAGACCAGTCCTACCGAGCTTTGAGTTTGCTGCTACAGGAATACCATTGGATGTTAGAAGGGGATAATCCAGCATTGCGGATTTTTCTTTCGGGCAATAGACCGATAGACCTAGCTTCTATTGACCTCAATCGTATCATGGGCATTGATGGACGGCCAGAGGATTTGGGCCGCGACTATAGCACAGATTTTATGCCCGTTATCAGTCAGCGATATGGCAAGCTAGTAAACTGGGGTGGGCGCGGAGAGATCCCCGCTAAGGAACGCGAGAAATTACAAATGCTCGTCGATCAAGCGCATGCGGAGGGCAAACGCGTTCGCCTATGGGCTAGTCCTGAAACAGAAATCGCTTGGAAAACACTCCTCGATATCGGCGTGGATATGATCAATACGGATGATTTGGAGGGTTTGCGGAGGTTTATGTTGCGATAGTAGAGATGAAAATGATCAAGAAACTCTTTCTGTCCATCGTTCTGCGGAGCAGTATCGAGCCCTCCCAAGATCCTTCGACGAGGCTCAGGCTGACTGGGAAACTTAGATAAATAAGGTAAGGTTCTACGAAGGAGAAAAACTTAGAGACAGAGTAATAATCAATCTAGCTCATCATACTAATCGGCTCTCGTAAGTGAGTGAGTAACTCCTGATACAGATTAAGCGCTCGGTGCTTGCCCGCGT
>JBGCFA010000263.1:0-6333 GCA_045106675.1 Bacteroidia bacterium | reverse complement strand
CCGCTTGGATTCGCAGCATTGTAAGTAGTTCCGTTGACGACTATGCTGTCCGCATGACAAATGGTGCTACTTATGCTACTGCTCAAAGCGGGTAGTACAGTTAAGTTGATCGTTACGGTACTGTCACAACTATTGGAACCCAAACTGCTAAAGACTTCTGTTCCGCTTGGATTGGCAGCATTATAAGTAGTTCCGTTGACGACTATGCTGTCTGTATGGCAAATGGTGCTGCTTATGCTACTGCTTAAATCAGGTAGTACAGTTAAGTTGATCGTTACTGTGCTGTCACAATTAAAAGGCCCAATGTTGCTAAAGACTTCTGCTCCACTAGGATTGGCGGCATTATAAGTGGTACCGTTTACGACTATGCTGTCTGTATAACAAATGGTACTACTTATGCTGCTTGCTAAATTTATCAATATAAGTTCACTGCTAGTAGGCTCTACCGCACTATACTTCCTGACAAATATGTTGTCAAAATATATAGTATCAGAAGAACCAAATGCCCATACCCCTACCCCATCAGAAAAAGCTGTTGGGTTTGAGTTTTGTAAAATGTTGTCTAAATAAACATCTATTGTTGAATTAGTCCCACTTCTTACAATTTTCCAGTTGTACCATTGATTGGGATTTGCTACAAAAGCTTGGCTTTGCGAGTAATCTACACTTCCTGCAGTTACTTTTGTAATCATAGTTAGATCAGCACCAGTCATTAAGTGGTATCCATTGTAATTCGAATAGTCGTCATGCTCAAAAATGGGTCCTCCCATTGCCCCATCCACCCCAGCAGAATATTGGACTTCAACAACATAATCAGTCATTCCCAATGACGTATTCAATATGGCTGCATGACCATTACCGGTAGTTAGATTTGTACAACCCAATGCATTATTTCCTAAATGATTTGCCATAATCCATGTCCCGCTTTGAAAATCCCACGCCGAAAGTGAAGATTCAAAATCCTCAAAATAGGGAAACACATTTGCTCCATCTGCGGCAGAAAGAGCTGAAGGGTTGCCATAATGAATATATAGGGTGTCGTATCCATTTGCTGGAACACTAGGTACATCCACCCATATTCTCGTGGAAATTGAATTGATACCATCAAACCAAAAGTCGAGTGGATCTGAATTGTCACACAGGCCAGAAACCCGTATATCAGATCCATTTTGATTCATTTCACCTTCGCTAATGAGATTAGCGGTATTCAACTCTATTAGTACTTGATAATTTGTTAGAGCAGATGGATTTGCTGAATTATCAATAATGAATGCCTTTTGATATGGCCATCCTGGAACGGAAGTATCACATAAACTGCATGTTTGTGAGTTTACATCTAAGGTTTGAAGAGTTAGGATTAACAGAAGTAAAAGGTTGAGAGCCTTTCTTTTTAGCAGGTTTGTCATTAGCAATTATTATGGTTTAAAGGTTATTCTTTTTAACAAAAAATCTTCTAATTAAAGTATTCGTGCATAGTCTGTATAATTTGATTGCTCTATGATCAATTACGGATCACATCTCTGGGCGAATCATCATATTCAATATTTGCAAAGTAGTTGAGCATCCCATTCCACCAATCACATTACCATACGAATAATGTATTTTCCATAAACAAAAATATATATTTACTTGTGGCATATACCGTCAATTTCATATGGCATATTACATGCCTATAGAAAAACAATAAGCCTCATTTCAAGGCTATAGAAATCTCTCACCGATGATATATGTGTCAGCTGTAGCTATTAGCAAGAGTCGGAAATTGAAAACTAGTAGTTCTATCCTCATATGTTGCACAGAGTGGTGCAACAGCTGGGTACATGCCCGGCCTACAGATTGGAGATGGCGCCATCATTGCCACTAAATCAGTAGTTACGAAAGATGTCGCCCCTTATAGCATCGTCGGAGGCAATCCCGCTCAGGAAATTCGCAAACGCTTTGCGCCAGATATGATCACCCGCTTACTAGAAATGCAGTGGTGGGATTGGGAGATCGAAAAGATCACAGCGAATGTCCATAAACTGACCGGAAACACCCTTTGAGAAGAATAGAGGATTACCTAAACAGCAAGGGCCACAAAAATTGTGGCCCTTGCTTATATTTTGAAATACCTTTTATCAACTTAAGGCTGCAATCAGTACCCCTGCAGCAATCGCAGAACCGATCACACCAGAGATATTAGAAGCCATCGCATACTGCAAAATGTGGTTAGAAGGGTCTTCTTTGAGCGCTAATTCGTTAGCCACTCGAGAGGCCATAGGCACTGCACTCAAACCCGTAGCCCCAACCAATGGATTGATCTTCTTTTGGGAAAAGAGGTTGTAAACTTTAACGGCCGTTATGCCACCCGCGACAGAAAGGCAAAAGGCAAAGAAACCTCCCACAATGATCGCCAAAGTAGTATAGTCCAAAAAGGTAGCCGCATCCATCGTAGCTCCTACACACAATCCCAAAAAGATAGTCGCAATATTGAGAATTGGGCCAGAGGCCGCTTTGTGCAAGCGTTCGGTCGAAGGCCCAATCTCCTTGATCAGATTACCAAACAACAATAGGCCCACCAAGGGTACCGAAGAAGGTACAAGGATGGAGACAAGCGTTCCGAGAACGATCGGAAACAATATCTTGACTGTCCGTAAATCTTTGATAGCGATCTTATTGGGAAACTTTTTGTCCATCGCTCGCATATTGATTCGCAGTTCCTTCTTGCTCATCATCATACGTACCACCAAAGGAATGATTACAGGTACCAATGCCATATAGGAGTAGGCTGCAATCGCAATCGGCCCCAGTAAGTGTGGCGCAAGTTTGATTGCAGTATAGATAGCCGTAGGGCCATCAGCCCCGCCAATGATCCCAAGAGCAGCAGCCTCTTTGATGTCCATTTTCAAGGCCACAGCAGCGATCAATACGCTAAAAATCCCAATCTGAGCCGCCGCTCCAAAGAAGGCTAGTCTCAAATTGCGGAGCATCGGTCCAAAGTCAGTCAATGCGCCTACGCCCATAAAGATCAATGGCGGCAATAAGCCCGTCTTGATCAGGGTATAATACAGCATATTCATGATGCCGTACTCTTTTGTAACCGCCAATAAACCTTTGGCTTTGACGACATCTTCGGGCACGATGTTCATACCTCCACCCGGAAAATTGGCCAATAATACCCCGAAGGCAATCGGCACCAAAAGGAGGGGTTCGTATTGCTTTTTGATCCCCAGATAGAGGAGACCAAAACCAAGGCACAGCATTAAGAGAGTACCCGGCTGTGTAGCCAGTTCCCCCAATGCAGTCATGTCAAACAATTGTTGCAATACTTCCATTTATTGCAACTTGATTAGAACGTCGTCTTCCTCAACCGCATCGCTATTACCGCGACAGATTTCGAGGATTTTACCATCGACCTCAGCAGTGATCGCATTATAGACTTTCATCGATTCTATATAGCCTACGACATCACCTTTCTTGATGATATCCCCTGCTTTCACACCAGTTTCACCCGCTGTCTTGGTCAAGTAAAAGACCCCTTCTAGTGGTGCCAAGACGGGAGTTGCATCACCATGTCCATTGCTATTACCATTAGAAGGTGTTGCGCCATTACTAATCGCTTTGATCGGTGCGGTTTCAGCGGCAGTTGTTTCACCTTCTCCATAGGCAACCTTGACAGTATAAGCTTGCCCGTTGACATCCAGATGGAGGGTTTTGGGTTGATAATTAGCAGGTGCAGCAGCAGCTACAAGAGGGGCAGGATTAGCAGCAGCTTTACGCTTTTCCAAATCCGCCAAAAAGTCCGCCTTCGCTTTACCTGATTTATAGTTGCGATACTGCTCTGGGTGCATCGCTAGTTCCATTAGTTCTTCATCGTCTTCGCCGAACGCCCAGCCATTGTCTTTCATCTCCTGACGAAACTCATCCAATTGATCAGGATACAATGCTTGTGGCTCACCCGTGAAGAATTCGCGATTTTGAGCCTTTGCCATGCTGATTAGCTCAGGATCAAGCTCACCGGGGAGTTTACCAGATTTACCACCTAGCATATCCCAAACGTTATCCGCGATGATGGACCAGCGTGCTTTGCCTTTTTCCATCTGTAGCACATTCATGAGAGCTACGTTTTTGACATATTGGCTATAAGGAGTTACCAAAGGAGGATATCCAAGACGAGGCCATACGTATTCAACTTCGTTGAACAGCTTGATCAATAATTCATCTTGCGTCAACACTGGCTTGTCTCGTTTCGTCATCCATTTGTTGAGACTCGAAAGGTTTTTTTCTAGATCAGACATCAAACTCCCCATCATGCCACCAGGTAAGCCCGGTCCAATCAGAAGCGAGTTCATATAGCGATTTTGCTGATTGATATAGTAGCCGAGAAAGTCATCAATAAACTCTTGGGTAAGCTTGCGGACCTCCATATAAGCATCCATATTGATATCAGGCACCTCAAAGCCAGCATCTTTGAGCATAGCATGAGCTGTGAGCAAGTCAACATGGCCCGTTCCCCAAGAAAGGGGTTCCATACCGACATCAATAATATCGGCCCCTGCCCTAGCAACTTCTAATATCGAAGCCGGAGCAAAGCCCGGAGTAGAGTGAGCGTGATAGGTAATCGGAGTATCTGGATATTTGTCTTTGATTCCATGTACGATTTTACCCAAAGAAGCGGGACGACCAATTCCTGCCATATCTTTGATACAGATCTCATCCGCACCATGTTTGATAAGACTTAAGGCGAGATTGACATAATAATCGACGGTATGGACTGGCGAAAAAGTAATCGAAAGCGCCGCTTGTGCGATCATGCCGCCTTCTTTAGCATAGGTGATCGAATCCTTGATATTGCGGGCGTCATTGAGACCATCAAAGGAGCGCGAGATATCAGTCCCTTGTTGCTTTTTAACTTTGAACATCAATTTGCGCACATCGGCCGGTACCGGACTCATCCGGATACCATTGAGCCCACGCTCTAGCATATGTGTTTTGATACCAACGTCGTTGAACGGCTGGGTCCATGCTCGTACCGAGCGATTAGGGTTTTCACCAAAAAGGAGGTTGATCTGTTCAAAGCCGCCGCCATTGGTTTCGACACGTGCAAAACAACCCATATCGATGATCGGTTGTGCGACGCGAATTAATTGATCAACACGCGGCATATATTTGCCGGAGGACTGCCACATGTCGCGGTACATGAGGCTAAATTGAATACGTTTGCCCATAAAGTTTCTTGGTAGTAACAGGTTAAGGAAGCTTAGTTTTTCGTGACAGAGACGACTCTACCTTTGCCTTGAGTCGTCAGGTCAACAGCCGCTACTATTGCGGCTATGGTTTCCGATTGCATTGAATGATTAGTGATCTCAGATTTATCAATAACCGCTGAAGTAGTAAAACGGTTTACCAATCTGATTAGGGCGTTACCCATCAAAACCACTAAAGATAGGATCACAAAAATGGTGATCATACCGCTGCCGAGTAAGGTCAATGCTTCATTCATAAGTTTAAATTAACCCTAATAGGCTGTTTTAACAAGTCAAGAAGTAAGCAAAAACAGTTGATTAAGCATGTAATCCTACTGAAAGAATGTGACAAAAAAGCATACACTACGGGCTTTTTACCGCCATTTCCCCTAGTTGAGATTCTGTTTTTCTAAAATCAAGGTGAAAGAAAAACTAAAAAATATACCCCCAACTACCTTTTTTTGAACGTATATTTCACTTACTTGAAACAATCACCCTAAATCAATATTCTAAACAGGGTATAAATTTTTACCCTTGTTTAAACGAAACAAAAAATAATACAGAAACGTAAATAAATCTATCCAGGTATTTGCCGAATGCTCCTTCATGAATACTACTAATCAAGCTCTTGTAAAGGCAAAACAGACAACAGAACGAAACTACGAAGCAAACCTTACTGAATACTCATCTCCCTTTATCGCCGGAGTTAGGTATGCAAAAACTATAACTGAAGTACTCAAAGTGCTTCGGGATGCTCGTAAACGATCCTTGTCCGTTTATCCGATCAGCACAGGCCGTAATTGGGGTCTGGGCTCTGCACTTCCAATAAGTGAGCAAAATATTTTGCTCAACTTGGAACCGATGAACCGTATCAGAGAAGTCAATCCCAGACTGAGATATGCGATCATAGAACCAGGCGTTACCCAAGGGGATCTCCACCAATTTCTAAAAAAGAACCATCCAGACCTCATCTTTCCAATGACGGGCTCTGGCATAGCAACCTCTATTGTCGGCAATATGCTGGAAAGGGGAGTCTGTGTTCGGGGCCACCGGTATAAGTATTTGTTGGGGGTTGAAGCTGTTTTAGCAGACGAAAAAATCATTCGTA
>JBGCFA010000262.1:0-59029 GCA_045106675.1 Bacteroidia bacterium | reverse complement strand
ACAGCGATGAAGGATACTATGCGGGAGATTGGTTTTGCGATCTTCCTGACCAGTGTGACCACTGCCATAGGATTTGCCTCATTGCTTGTATCGCGAGTACCACCGATTCGAGCCTTTGGGCTTTTTGCCGCTGCGGGTGTCCTATTTACCTTTTTGATTACAGTAGTGGTATTGCCTTATGCACTGCTCTCTATTGATCCTAAGACCTTTCTCAAAGCGAGGTCTTTAGAGAATAGCCCAATATGGGACCGTTTCTTCAATAAGACGCATCGCTTTACCCAAACTCGTCCTAAAGCCATCCTAATAGGAACGGTTATCATCTTAGTGACTTGTGGCTGGTTAATTACGCAAATCCCACTCAACACTCATCTGATTGAAGACATCGGTAAAAACGATCCAGTGCGTAAATCGATGGAGTTTTTTGAAGAAAAATCCTACGGTATGCGTCCTTTTGAACTAGGTTTACACCCTAAAGGCGATGCTAAGTTTACCGACCAAAACGTTCTCATAGAGATAGAGAAAATCCAAGACTTCCTCAGTACACAAAGCTATTTCAGCCCCTTTATCTCTCCAGTAACGGTAGTTGCAGGGGCCAACTATATCGAAAACTTTAGCCGAGCCAGATATAGAAAAATACCCGATACACAAGCTGAGGTAGATGAATTATTGGATGTAGTGCGCGCCAGCGGTGGACAAGAGTTTATGCGTTCGGTCATGACCGAAGATGCCACATATGCCCGCTTGAGCTCCCGTATCCCCGATATAGGCACAGACGCGATTGATGACATTTATACCCGGCTAGATAGCTTTATCATTGCTGAGGGAGATACCTCTTTATTGTCTTATCGACCTACAGGTCATGCTTTTTTGACCGAACACAATCTCAAATATATTCGTTCTAGTCTGATGGGCGGGCTGAGTATCGCTTTTGTGATCATTGGAATCTTGATGGGACTGCTGTTTCGGTCTTTTCGGATGTTGGCGATCAGTATGCTTCCCAATGTGATCCCTCTATTTTTGACTGGAGGTGTGATGGGGCTATTTGGTATATCATTGACGGCTTCTACGGCTATTGTCTTTGTGATTTCGTTTGGGATCGCGGTCGATGATACCATCCACTTTTTGACGCGATATCGACTTGAACGACAACTGGGGCATACAGTCGAAGACTCTATCGGTAAAACGATCCGAGGTACTGGTAAAGCGATGGTGATGACCTCTCTTGTTCTCCTGGGAGGATTTGTGATTTTGCTGGCTTCCGACTTCGGCGGAACGTTTAGTGTGGGGCTTTTTACGGCCTTGACGGTCGTGTTTGCCTTGCTTTCGGACTTCCTATTATTGCCTGTCTTGCTGCGTTGGGTAGAAAAGAAGCGGCTTTAGCGAATAAATGCTATCTTCCTTAAAATCCTATTTATGAGACGACTGCTTACTGTCTTAGGGGGCGCTTTGGGCCTGCTGCTAATGTATTTATTGTTTTGGCCAGTGCGCCATCCTTTTGAGGCATGGACTCCCCCAGCCGCTCCAGATATGCAGTCAGGAGATTTTGCCCTTAACCAAGACCTGCTAGTCGCAGAACGCTTCTCCACCACTGCCTTTGGCAAAGGCCCAGAGGATATCGCCCTTGATACCAACGGACTTATTTATGGAGGATTGGATAATGGATTGATCCTACGGTACCAAGCAGATGGTAGTGCACCAGAAATATTTGCTGATACCAAAGGCCGCCCACTGGGGTTTCATTTTGATGAAAAAATGAATCTCATTGTAGCTGACGCACAAAAAGGATTGTTATCAATCAATCAAGCTGGCAAAATTAAAGTCCTAAGTAGCACTTTAGGCGATTATAGCTTTTACTTTGCGGATGACCTTGATATTGCGGCAGATGGGAAGATCTATTTTAGCGATGCTTCTTCTATTGCTTCAATGCATGATTATAAAGAGGATATCA
The DNA here is from genome assembly GCA_045106675.1 of Bacteroidia bacterium. Taxonomy (GTDB): domain Bacteria; phylum Bacteroidota; class Bacteroidia; order J057; family J057; genus JBCAWW01. The sequence continues at coordinate 57,081 of JBGCFA010000262.1, read as the reverse complement.
TGGTACATTGCCCTTGTGGTAAGCTCTTGGAATACGATCCCGCTAGTGAAAAAACCAAACTGCTTGCCGACTCGCTTTATTTTGCCAATGGTATCGCGATAAGTCCTGATCAATCCTTTGTACTCGTCAACGAGACTTCGATGTATCGAGTCCTCAAATATTGGCTCAAAGGCCCCAAAGCAGGTAGCATCGAAGTGCTGATCGACAATCTGCCAGGCTTCCCTGATGGTATTTCTACTGGCAAAAGAGGCATCTTTTGGATCGCCATAGCCAATCCTCGCAATCCTGCTTTGGATGCCTTGCTGCCCAGTCCTTTTGTCCGCAAGATCGTCTCTCGCTTACCCGAGGCAATACGACCTCAGCCAGAGCGCTATGGTCATGTATTAGGTATCGATCAAGACGGCAATGTATTGCACAATCTCCAAGACCCTAGTGGTACATTTGCTCCTGTAACCAGTGTACAAGAAGAAAACGGATTTCTGTATTTAGGAAGTTTGTCAGACACGGCTTGGGCCAAAATCGAAGTCCCGCGTTAGGCAGGGCCGAGGTTGAAATCCATAGTACCAGTTTCAACACCATTGACAGTCGCAAACTCAATAATACGACAATCACCTGCTTCGGAAGCCCAGCTATCATTTGAAATGCGATTGTCTCCCTCGAAATAAGTTTGAGTAACTAAGGTTTCATAGCCCTCTACTTCCACGCGAAAGTGTATATGACGCGCTCTCGATCCGTACAATCCAGGCATAATGCTACTGAAAGCATAACTGCCATCGGCTTCCGTCAGTAAAAAACCACGTAGTGTTATCTCGGAACTTTCATAATCACTTACATCACCACTTCCCTCTGGATGATAGGTGCCTTTGTCATCGGCATGCCAAACGTCTATCCTGGCGTTCGCCAAAGGCGTAGTCATACCTTCTCCACCATATACTTTGCCTGCAACCATCATAGGAGTACCGGCGAGGTTTTTGGTGTTCAAATTGACAATCTCGGCAGTACCACTAACAAAGAATGGACCTAATATATCCTCCCCCGTCAGTTTACAATCTTCAGTAGGAGTCTGAGTTTCAGATTTACAACTGTTGGCAATGCTGCTGCTAGCTACCAAACCAAGGCCGAGTTTTTTTAAGAATTTTTTTCTGTCCATTTCAATATGTTTTTAGGGAAGGCTTTTAGGTGAGACGATATAATAGAGATTAATGCTGCAACGATTACGATTGAAGGATTATAAAATTGTTTGTGGTATGTAGCTTTTGCTATGTAAGGTCTGTTTCAGGGAAATTTTCCTACCTTCACTTTATGAAAGTCGCTACTGATCTCAAAGCGGCCGTAGAGGTCCACATTGAGTCTTATTTTTTTGGAGAAAAAGAGCCGGCCAATCTCTATCGGCCGATGGAATATATCCTCGCTCTCAAAGGGAAACGTATCCGTCCTATCCTTACCATGCTGGCATATCAAGCGGTATCTGGTGAAGCTGTCGAAAAAGTATTAAACCTCGCTTGCGCGGTAGAACTGTTTCACAATTTCACTTTGATGCACGACGATATTATGGATCGTGCGCCAGTGCGTAGAGGCAAACCCTCGGTCCACATCGTTTGGGGAGAAGATACGGCAATTCTATCTGGAGATGCATTATTTGCGTTTTCGATGGGATTAGTGGTCAAGGATATGCCCGAAAAAGCTGCAGCTTTGGCTACTGAGTTTACCGAAGTGGCCATGGGGGTATGTGAAGGCCAAATGGAAGACATGGATCTCGCCACTTTGCAAGATGTCAGCATCCCGCAGTATATCGAGATGATCCGCAAAAAGACAGCAGTATTGCTAGGCGGCTGTATGAGTCTCGGTGCTTTAGCGGCAGGAGCTGAGCGCGATTTGGTCGAGCAGTTTCGTGCCTTTGGCGAACAGCTAGGTGTGGGCTTTCAGCTACAAGACGATCTGATGGATGCTTTTCCGCCAGAAGGCTTTGGAAAGCAAGTCGGCGGTGATATCATCGAAAATAAAAAGACTTATCTATACCTACGTGCGCTCGAACTGGCTGATTCTACGCAGAAGGCTGCCTTGCAAAATTGGTTTGACAATGAACAAGAGCATGATGCTGAGGCTAAAGTAGAAGCGGTACTAGGGATATTTCAGGCACTAGGCATCAAAGAAGAGACACAATCTCTGATTGAAGCTTATATCGATAGGGCAATCGTGATTGGCGAACAACTGAGTCAGTCCACAAACTTTGAGGCTCTAAAAGATTACCTTCAAGTCATCGCCAAACGAAAATTATAAAGAGAAGATGAGATGTTGGACGCTCGTTCACCAGCAAATCTGATTTTACGCACCCTGACAGTAATATTATTGTTGGGATGGGCATGGCAATTATGGCGCTGGACGATACCCTTGGAGCAATTTATCCAGAGTTACCTTCCGGCTATTAGTTCCGAGTCTATTCATGTATTTCAGCAGGCCTGGGGCCTAACGCTGGGATTATGTGGCTTAATCGCCTTGGGAGCTGATTGGCTTCATTCTCGTAGGCTGCTCACTCTCAGCATGGGCTATGCAAGCCTGAGTTTATTTTTGATCTTCGTACTCATCTTCCGATCCAAAACTTATCAATGGGGTAATCTGATTGAGCACAGCATCCAATGGACTCTACCGCTGGTATTTGCATTTTATCGATTTGAACCTCATCAGCTAAAAAGTCAATGGGCCCTACGTATCCTCATTGCAGCTACCTTTTTTGGGCATGGATTGTATGCGATCGGCTACTATGATGTGCCCGCTTCCTATTTGCAGATGGTCCATCAGATTTTTGGTTTTGATGCCGCTAGCGCGGAACGCTTCCTCTTTGCCGCTGGAGTGCTGGATATGATAACGGTGGTTGGGCTATTGCTTCCCCAACTTTGGCGCTATGTATTGTATTATGCGATAGTGTGGGGTTTCCTGACTGCTATGGCAAGACTTGTCGCCTATTGGGACGCGAGTATCTGGCTCGAAAGTCTCGATATCTGGCTCAATCAGACTTTGATCCGCCTCGGACATGGAGGCCTGCCTTTGGTGTTATGGTTGTTGGAACGGGGGAAAATGGCCAATACCCAATAAGAATGTCCAATGTAGAAAAACTAGATAGTCTTCTACATTGGACATTGAAATTTCACCTTGGATATTACTTCCCTGCCTTCCTTTTCAATGGCATGGTCAAGCAATGAGGTCCACCGTTGTCGGTGCGGATTTCATTGGAAGACATGAGCATGAGTCTGGCGTCGGGATTTAACTCCTTCATTTTCTTTTCAAGATGAGCAGTAGTCACCGGATTACGGTGATAAGCAATAGCACGATAAGGACTGGTCGTGAAGATATTCCCGGCCATATTGTGTTGCTCGAAGAGCGCTACCCGCAAATGCTCAAAAGGAGAAGCATAATCACTAGGATCACCACCAATCCAAGCGATGCGATTGATGTCAATCAAGCCATCCTCGATGAGTTGATCTAGAAAATAAGGCGCGGTTTGAGGTAGGCGCTCTACTTTGCCAGCCTTTTTGATATGTTCTCGGTCATAGACCTCTACTTTGCCTGCATGCTCAAAACTGCGAGCGGTAGGAAGCATCGATAGATCGCTCTGATTGAACCCCATATCCCGCCTCAGCCAATGCATAAATTGTTGTAAAACCTTAGAGGCGCTATCGCTGCCGTTTGGACGAGGATAGCCAAACACATAAGGCATCACAATGCCTGCTTGTGGGGCAAACATATTGAAGACCGTATCTAGATGGATAAAACCTCTTAGATCCGGTACATTGACTAAGTAGACGCGTCTAATACGTTGCTCGGGATCTGCCTCAAAAAGTTTTTTGACCAATACCTGGAAGCCAGCGCGAGTTGTACGATTGTTGTGGAGAAAATCATGTTGACCGACTCCAATGGCAATACTGTCTTCGCTTAGGATCAATACATTGCCACCTTCCATGAGATAGCGGAGGTGCAGCCCTGACCAACTATCATCTTCTTGAAGTTGACGGAGAAAACCTACTAAGTCGAGATAGATGCTATCGTCATCAAACATCGAATGATATTTGAAAAGCGTGCGCAATAATGCCGGTTCCAATTGCCTACGACTAGAAGACATCGCATTGATCGAGACGCCAACGGGAGTAGCTGCGGAAGAATCTCTCACCCACATCAGCTCTCTTTTAGGCGGAATAATCACCTTGGGCAGGCGGTTGTTGTTGAGCCTAAGCTTGCGAGGATAACCTACTATGAGGTCTCTTACTAAGCTTTTTGCCTCATAATTGGCCAGCTTGATGCCTCGAGCCTGCAAGTGATCCATATATTGATCGGCGACGCCGTGGAGCGTATCCTTGAGGATTTTTTGTCTTTGACTAGCATCTGCTTGCTCGAAAATCTCAACTAAGAGATCCGAAATTTCCAGTACATTTTCTTCGCCGATCTCCTCACAGAGGAAACGTTTAAGATCGCCATGATCCTTTTGAAGCTCTTTGGCTTGTCGAGGATTGGGGCCCATGAGGGGATGATCTCCAATCCAAGGGATGAGCTGATGATGTTCATCTCCGGGGGTATGAACTAGTACTTTCTCTAAAGGAGCGTATTCGGAGGTGATTATGGGCTTCATATTGTTGTTGGGAAAATTTCGGCCATCATACAGCGGACACTACCGCCACCATAAGTTTCGATGACGTCAAGGGGACCGACTAGGATATTGCTATAATGAGCGAGTTTTTGGAGTTGATCAGGTCGTAAAGACTGATGTGCTCTACTAGACATGACAAGATAACGTTCGCCTTCGATATTTTCTACTTGGAGCATATTACCAGCGAAGGCATTGACTTGATCCATGGTGATTTCAATGATTTTATGACCAGATTCATCCAGTTTGTCTATCACGTTTTGGCGTTCGACAAGGTCGCTAATCGAATCTAAGCAAATCACAGCAAATCCTAAGCCCAAGGCCATCATGACATTGGTATGATAGATTTCTTGTCCATCCTGATCATGAGCATAAAATAGGACCGCCTCACAATCAGCTTTCTCGCAAAAGTGCTGCATCAGTTCCGCATTAGTACGAGGCGAAATACAGGCATAAACACGTTGATTGATACGGTCCATGATCATACTACCAGTGCTTTCAAGGAATTGACCTTTTTCTTCCCATGGACTGAGATCTATCAATTCGTAGGGGCCTGAATGTTGCTGGATATGATCGACGATATCTTGTCGTCTCTCCAAACGGCGAGACTGTGCCAATACCGGATATAAAAATAGTTTGCCGTTTTGATGCGTCGAGATCCAATTATTGGGAAAGACGGCATCAGGCGTAGGGGGCACAGCTTGATCTTCGAAGACAGTGATTTCAATTTTTGCCTCTCTGAGTAATTGGACAAATGCGTCAAACTCTGCGATTGCTAACTCCCTAATCTCTTGAGAAGTCTGGGAGTGATCTTGCTGCATGAAAGCATTACTTTCAGCGGTTTCGGCATTAAAGCCAAAACTTTGGGGCCTAACCATAAAAAGAGAGGATGTAATCTGCTTGGGGCGAGCGGTTACAGGGATTTTTGCCATATAGAATAATTAAATTGTTGATTTACGGATTCATTGAACTTTGAATGATTTTTAGGAAAATACTATAGGCGTAATATCTATATGCAATATCCCAAAAATCCTTCACAAAAAAATTATTAGCAACATTTGAACCTATCGTTGCCCGAAGGGTATAACACTACAAATCTCATACAATGAAAGTTCTCAATATTAGTCTCTGTTTAGTGTTCATGCTTGGAATAATGCAGTTGCAGGCGCAGAGACCTGAAAAAGTTGTTCGGATCACCAAAGAATTACACGAGACGGACTGGTATAGGCAACAAGCCATAAGCTGGAAAACTTACCTAGAGACACAGCCTGAAGACGCAGCTGCTTGGCAGAGTTACTATGAAGCTAATCGCGCGCTCCGCAACTTGACCGGGGAACCTTTGGAAGATTTGGACCAGATCATCAAAACGATGAAGCAGCATGTGCCAATGAGTTTTGAATACAGCTATCTTGTCTATCGTCAGGGAGGCATTAGTACAGACGGAAATCAAGCACGCTTTGAGTTCCTTGAAAAGGCGCACGAAATAGCCCCGAGTCGGACTGAAGTTTTGGAGGAGTTTGTGACTCATTATGAATTGGCCTGGGACCCAGCCAAACGTCTCGCCTTCAATGTCAAGCGCCTGCACGCCAATGATATTTCCTATGAGGTCTTGTCATACAATTATAATGTATTGATGAGTTTGGAGCCCAATGCGATCCTATTTACCAATGGCGACAATGATACTTATCCTTTGTGGTTGTTGCAGGATGCGATGGGCGTGAGACAAGATGTAATCGTCTTGAATTGTAGTCTCGCCATGGAAAATGCTTATCTCAATCGTTTGTTGAAGCATTATGGGATCGCCGCTTTTGAAAAAGAAATCGATACTCAAACTGCGTTTGCTCGCTATCATGCAGATTTGCGGACTCATTTATTAGCCCTTGGCGAACGCCCCCTCTATTATGCATTGACGGTAAATTCGAAAAACTATGAATCCGTAAAAGATAAATTGTATGTCGTCGGTTTGGCTTCAAAATATAGCGAGAAGCGATTTGACAATAGTAGCGTTCTGGCACAGAATGTAGAAGAAAAGTTTAGACTAGAATATATGCTGTTGGATTTGGCTTACTACACACCCCAATCCCCAGCAGGACAGTTTGCCCAAGCTTATCTGATGCCATTGCTCAGTTTGCATCGATACTATAAAAGCGAAGGAGAAAGCGAAAAAGCTACTGAGTTAAAGAAAATGATCTTAAGTATTGCTCGAAAAGCAGAGCGTGAAGCAGAAATAAAAGAGATCTTAGATTGAGCGTGGGCTTTTTTCAACCTAAATATCAACAGTGTACGGACGAATCGCTGATGCAAATGATTGCTCAGCGGGACGAATGGGCTTTTGATGAATTGTATCGTAGGTATTCATCACGTATGCTGCGGTATTTCTATAGGATGCTTTGGCAGGATGAAGAGAAGGCACAAGATTATCTACAGGATTTGTTTTTGAAGGTAGTCGAAAAAGCAGGCGATTTTGATCCGCAAAGACGCTTTGGTACTTGGATCTATACTTTGGCCGCTAATATGTGTAAGAATGCCTATCGTAGCCAAGAGGTGAGAAAGATAATGGTTAGAGCAGAGCCTGGTATGGAGGGACCATCAATTGCCGCAGATGATGGTGGGCTTGATAGAGAATTGTTTCAATCGGGTTTGAGTCAGGAGATCGCTCAGATGAGTGTATCACATCGAGAAGTATTGGTGTTGAGGTTTCAGGAGGAGTTGCCGATCAAGGAGATCAGTGAGGTCATGGGTTGCTCGGAAGGAACGGTGAAATCACGTCTCTTTTACGCATTGAAAAAGTTGAATGGACGCTTGAAGGCGTTTGATCCAAAAAATAATTATTGAATTGAGGAAGGCTTGTGTTGTTGAAGTATTGTGTCTGGAAATCAAGCTATCAACAACTCGAAAATTCAAAGAATAAAGATATGATGGACTGGGAAAAAATAATACAGGAAAAGCCTTTGGTAGATTTGAGTCCAGAGGAGCGTATCGCTATCGAAAGTGAAATGAGTCCCGCAGAGTACAATACTCTATACGAGACTTGGCAGTCGACTCGGCGATACTTTCATGAAACAGAGCCAAAACTCAAAGTCGATCCACGTATTCGACAAAAAGTGCGGACTCATATGCGTGCCTTGGATGGAGATGATCTAGGCAGTAAGGTCAGGCGATTGTTGGCCAAGCGGATACCGGCATATCAAGCGGTTGCTGCGGCTGTAGCAGTGATAGCTCTGATTCACTTTGGGGGAAATCTATTGCCTCAACAGTCGAGTGGTTTTGATAGTACTGTCAATTTTATATCTGATACCACTCATCAAGATAGTTCACATAGAGTAGGGTTTAATCTCTATGAAGATTCTGCTTTGTCAAAATTTATGATAGAAGCCTTGTAGACTGCGGCTTGCAAGCCGCAGGTACCAATATAGGGCAAGCCCAGGTCTAAAACTCACTCGTATAGTGGAAGACAACTTGCGGAAATAAATCTTTGGTAGAATTGAGGTCCCAAGAGGTAGTGGCTAAAAACACATCCCGTCCATCTTTATCAACGGCCATATTACGAGCCTTGCGACGCTTAAATTCTTTTAATATTGTTGGATCATCACAGGATATCCAGCATGCTTTGTGGAGGCTGGCATTTTCGTAGCGCACAGTTGCCCCATATTCGTGTTGGAGACGATATTCGATTACATCGAACTGCAGAGCTCCCACAGTACCGATGATCTTGCGAGTGTTGAAGGTACTAGTAAACAATTGAGCTACTCCCTCATCCGTCAACTGATCCAAGCCTTTTGCCAACTGCTTGGACTTCATTGGATCTCCGTTTTCAACGTAACGAAATAATTCCGGAGAAAAACTCGGAATGCCCTTGAAGTGTAGTTCTTCACCTCCTGTCAAGGTGTCGCCAATCTTGAAGTTTCCTGTATCGTATAAGCCTACGATGTCGCCCGGATAGGCTTCATCTACAATTTCTTTTTTGGCCGCCATGAAGGAGGTCGGACTGGGAAATTTTAGCTTACGATCGAGCCGTATATGTTTGTAATTGGTATTGCGTTCAAATTTACCAGAGCAAACTCTGAGGAAGGCAATCCTATTGCGGTGTTTAGGATCAATATTGGCGTGTATCTTGAACACAAAGCCCGAAAATGAATCTTCATAAGGGGAAACTTCGCGTTCCTCCGTAGGAGATGGCTGAGGACTTGGAGCGATCTCAACAAAACAATCCAGCATCTCACGAACCCCAAAATTGTTGATTGCACTACCAAAAAAGACGGGGGAAAGCATCCCCTCATGGTACATTTCTAGGTCAAATTCAGAATAGACCTCATTGATCAATTCGACTTCTTCGCGTAAAGTGTCTGCGGCACTCTTACCGACCTGATTGTCCAACTCATTATCAGCCAGATCATTGATCTCGATGCTAGCGCTAATCGTTTGTTTGTCGTGGCCCGTGATTAAGGAAAGATTTTGATCAAATAAATTATAGACTCCTTGAAAGGATTTGCCCATGCCAATGGGCCAAGAAAGGGGACGGACATTGAGTTTGAGTTTTTCCTCAATTTCGTCCATAAGCTCGTAGGGATCTTTACCCTCACGGTCCATCTTATTGACAAAAACGATAATGGGCGTATCACGGCGACGGCAAACCTCCACTAGTTTTTCGGTTTGGGCCTCCACTCCTTTGGCAACATCGATTACTACGATGACACTGTCCACTGCGGTGAGCGTGCGAAAGGTATCCTCAGCAAAATCTTGGTGACCCGGCGTATCGAGGATATTGATTTTACGTTCATTGTACTCAAATCCCATGACGGAGGTCGCTACAGAAATCCCCCTTTGCCGTTCGATTTCCATAAAATCGGAGGTAGCTGTCTTTTTGATCTTGTTAGATTTGACAGCTCCCGCGACTTGGATAGCCCCTCCAAAGAGGAGGAGTTTTTCGGTAAGGGTGGTTTTACCGGCATCTGGGTGGCTAATGATCGCAAAAGTGCGTCTGCGCTTGATTTCTGATTGAAAGCTCATGGAGAAAAATTGAGATCGCAAAGGTACAAAAAAAAGCGTCTTGGCGTTGAGATTGCCAAGACACTTTGTTTATGTTGTCGAATGAATCAGATCAGCGGCAAACTAGTTGCTGCTAGAGCTTTCCATACCTCCATCATACATGCGGTAAAGACCTTCGATCTTAGGAACCACGATGAATTCAGTACGACGATTAGCTTGACGACCTTCTTCAGTTTCGTTGTCAGCGATAGGCATAGTATCACCTTTACCGCTAGCAGTCATGCGACCTTCGTCAACACCGTTCTCTACTAGAGTACGTACAACGTTTAGAGAACGAGCAACGCTCAAGCTCCAATTGTCTTTGTACTTTTTGCGGTGGATACGTACAGGCTCGCTGTCAGTATGACCTTCAACCAAAACACGTAGTCCTTGGTTGCGGTTAAATACTTCTGCGAGCTTAGCGACTACCTCTTCAGAGTCATCAGTAAGCATGTCACGTCCTGATTGAAACAGGATGTTGTTAGCCATAGTGATGTAAAGTTTCCCATCACGCTCTTCGACTTTGATATCGTCAGCGTCATAAGTACTGAATACGTCAGCAATAGCATCTTCGAGCTCTTTGATCTGATCATTGCTAGACTTAACCTGCTTGCTGAGAGTTACAATCTCATCAGCTTTCATGTTGAGGTTAGATTCTAGTTCGCCGATCTGACCATCCAGTTTAGCGTTTTCTTCCTGAGAGGAAGCAAGTGAGCTTTCAAGCGCACTCTTCTCTGCCGCCGCACGGGTAAGAGCTTCTTCGTATTTCTTTTTTGAAACACAGGAGCTGAGCACTACCATGGCAGCGATCATCATTAGTACAGGTTTGAACTTTCCAGAAAGTTTCATGATTAAAAATAGTTGTAGAACCAGTTTACAGTGAAAACCAAGTGTATCGTCTTGCCTATGTTTCAGGTGCATAGTTATTGATACTTAATTAAATTAGCAAATTACACACCTTAGCAGAACGAATATAATTAGCGGTAAAACTACTGATTTTCGGACTTTATGCCCAATCTTTTGTGTAGTATTTCCCTGAGAGGCTATTTTTGAGCCTTCGGAGCTTTCTAAAATTGTAATCAATTGGAAACAATTAATAATTCAGCAGTATTATATAATTGTAAAAGAACATAGTAGATTTCATCTCCATAACGCCAGTTTTGACGATAGTCTTATGAAAAAGTTACTCTTCTTCAGCTTATTTGCGATTTATCAATTTTGCAATGGCCAAGCTCCAATAAGTCTCGTTCCCTTTACAAGTGGGCTCGATCAACCTGTTGCGATTGTAAGCGCGGGTGACAGCAGATTGTTTGTCCTTGAGCGGGTCGGACGTATTATGATCGTTGATAGTACAGGACAATTGATGAATACGCCTTTTCTCGATATGAGAACAGTGGTGTTGGCTAATCGTACTGAACGAGGACTCTTAGGATTGGCTTTTGATCCTAATTATGCACAAAACGGTCTTTTTTATGTCAACTATACCTTTGGTGATGGGCGGACTCGTGTCGCTAGGTATCAGCGAAGTGCGACTGATCCCAATCATGCTGATTCGCTAAGTGAAGAAGTATTGTTAGATGTCGGCCAACCCTTTTCCAATCACAATGCGGGAGATATCACTTTTGGGCCAGACGGCTATCTCTACATTACTATGGGAGATGGAGGGAGCGGCGGCGACCCGGGCAACCGAGCGCAAAATATGAAAACCTACCTCGGTAAGATTTTGCGCATAGATGTGGATACCACAGTAGGCTATAAGATTCCTGCTGACAATCCATTTGTCGGTGATACTAGTGCATTGGATGAAATTTGGTCTGCAGGTTGGCGCAATCCTTGGCGGTTTTCTTTTGATAAGGAAACCGGAGATATGTGGGTCGGTGATGTAGGACAAAATAAATATGAAGAGATTAGCGTCGAATGGGCTGGTACTCCTGGAGGTCAAAACTATGGGTGGAGGTGTATCGAAGGCAATATGCCTTTCAATGGCAGTGGATGTGGGCCCGCAAATCTATATGTGCCTCCTTTGCATGATTATTTGCAAGGTTTTAATACGGGTAAATCGGTTACTGGAGGATACGTATATCGTGGAAGTACTTACGTTCCCTTGCAGGGACACTATCTGTTTGGGGACTACGAATCCGGCAATATTTGGACCTTAGTACCTAATGGCGGAGGCCAATTCAATCTTGTCACTCATGGCAAACTGTTAGGCGTCAAGGAGGTGAGTACTTTTGGTCAAGACGCCCGTGGCGAACTCTATGTCGCAGCCTATGACGAAGGAAACATCTATCAAATCAGCTCGACTACTAGTGGGATTGATCCGGGCTCTGATCCATATGGGATTGATTTATTTCCTAATCCTGCGGAGAACGCGGTATTTGTGAAGCTTGAAAATCCTCCTCGTGGGCCTTATCAAATTCTGCTTCATAGCCTTGATGGGAAACTTGTGGCCTCGTTCCCCGCTTTAGGGGCCTCCCAAGAAAGTCTCGATCTCAGCGGTATCAGTAAAGGCGTCTATTTGCTTGAAGTAAGAGGAGAACGCTCAGCTTATCAAAAGCTCGTGATACAGTAAAGTGTTGGGTAAACTATTTTTGTAAAAATAGTTTACTTTTTGCTACGTAAAAGCTATCTTCCATAAAAAGAGATGCTTGCCCGTAGAATTAGTGCCCTCAAATATCTGACCACGATCAGCTTACCTCTTTGTCTTGCGATCGCATTGACATGGCGGGGCCTTTGGTCTTGGCTACCCTTGGCTTATGCCTTTGGGTTTATCCCTCTGATGGAATTGCTATTCAGTCCTCGATCCGAAAATATGGATGCGGCGGAAGAAGCCTTGGCAAAATCTGACCCTATTTATGATTGGATGATTTACTTCATGGTAGGGCTGCAGTATGGATCTTTGATTGTTTTTCTATGGGTGATTAGTCAGGTTTCCTTAACGCTTAGTGAAAGCGTCGGTTTGATATTTGGGATGGGCTTGATGTGTGGCGTATTTGGGATCAATGTTGGCCACGAACTTGGACATCGGAGCAAAAAATATGAAAAAGTGCTCGCAAAACTCGCCTTACTCAGTTCCTTATATATGCACTTTTTTATAGAGCACAATCGAGGACATCATAAGCGAGTCGCCACTGAAGAAGATCCTGCGACAGCACGTTATGGAGAGCTGATTTATAGTTTTTGGGGGCGTTCGATCGTATTTAGTTATCTATCCGCTTGGAAGCTTGAAAGCGTTCGGCTAAGCCGTAAAAACCAAAAAATCCTCTCATGGCACAATGAAATGATCCGCTTTCAGGTGTTTCAATTGTTACTGCTCATCGGGATTGGCCTAGTATTTGGATGGATGGCAGTGTGGTATTTCGTTCCGGCAGCATTGATTGGCATCTTGTTGCTCGAAACGGTAAACTACATCGAGCATTATGGTCTGCAAAGAGAACGTACGGAAGATCGCTATGAGCGTGTAAGGCCGCAACACTCTTGGAACTCAGATCATGTGTTAGGACGGTTGTTATTGTTTGAACTTTCACGACACTCCGATCATCATTTTCAAGCGAGTCGCAAATATCAGATATTGAAACATCATGAAGCGGCTCCTCAGATGCCAACCGGTTATCCGGGGATGATGGTGATGGCTTTGGTGCCTCCGATATGGTTTCGGATCATGCATCGAAAGATCGCAGCGCTATAAGTAGCTGGTGGCGGGTATGTGTAGGGAAAACTGTATATTTAATAGCTAAACCTTCCCTGCTCATTTTGAATTGTATGCCCAGCTCTTACCATCTGACTTATGCGCAATCTTTACCTGCTGCTGATCCTCCTTTTGGGAGGTATCTGGAATCCACTTAACGGGCAGTCAGGCCCATCAATACTACTTCAATCAGGTAGCATCAACCCTCCTGATAATATCAACCAATTTTTGGCTGAGAGCATCCCTACTGCCGAGTTGATCGGAGGCTACTATTATCGACTTTTACAGTTTAAAGAGAAACCTTCTCAAAGTCTGCAAACGCTGATCACAAGTTCTGGCGTTCGCATATATGCGTACATCCCTCACCAAAGCTATCTCGTAGCCATCCCTAGTCGATTTGACCGGAGCCAACTCCTACATTGGGGGGTAAAGAGTGTATTGAAATTAGAAGCGCAGCATAAAATCCAGCTACGCTTACAAAATGAAGACTATCCGACTTGGTCGGTACAAGGCAATATGATTGACTTGGTGGTGCGTTTTCGTCCTGAAATGGCTGTCTATCGCATGCAGCAAATCTTGCAGCAAAAGGCTTATAAAATCCTCAGAAAACTCGAAGGTGAAAAAGAAATATACTTAAGATGTCCGATTGATCAGATAGATGAGATTGCGGCCTTGGAAGCGGTCATGTTTGTTGAACCCATGCCTGAGCCTGGGCAGCCAGAAGATATCCCCGGACGTAATTTGCAACGGAGCAATTGGTTGTCGTCATATGCACCGATGGGAAGACAATATGATGGTAGTGGCATCAATGTGATGGTACGTGATGATGGAGAAGTAGGGCCGCATATTGATTTTCAAGGAAGATTAGAGCAGTCGCAGCTAAGTGGCAATTTTGTGGGTACGCATGGTGATGGGGTCGCAGGTGTGATGGGGAGTGCAGGTAATCTGAGTCCACGTGCTAAGGGAGGAGCTTCCGGTTCCAATCTATGGATAATGGACTACGATGCTACTTTTACTGACAATACTTTAGTGTTGCATCAAAATCAGGGAGTGATGATCACTAATTCATCTTACTCCAATGGTTGTAATGCTGGTTATACTTCAATCACCCAAAGAGTAGATCGTCAGACATATCAAAACCCTAGTTTGCTGCATGTTTTTTCGGCGGGTAACTCCAATTTTAGTGATTGTAGTTATGGCGCGGGTAATGAATGGGGCAATATTACTGGTGGGCATAAAGCGGGTAAAAATGTAATCGCGACGGCTAATTTATTTGCTGATGCTTCTATTGTCGGTAGTTCGAGTCGTGGACCGGCCAGTGATGGACGGATAAAGCCCGATATGTCAGCGCATGGTCAAGGAGAACTTTCTACAAGTCCGAATCATACTTATTCGGCTTTTGGCGGTACTTCGGCGGCCGCTCCTACTGGTGCAGGCTTGTTGGCCCAACTTTATCACGCTTATCGTGAGCTTAATGGTAATGCTTATCCTGAATCGGGACTGATCAAAGCCATTGTGATGAATACTGCACAAGATCTTGGTAACCCTGGCCCAGATTTTACTTATGGTTGGGGGCTATATCATGGCTTAAACGCAGTAAAGGTCCTCGAAGATGGTCGATATCTCAATAGTAGTCTGAACCAAGATGATACGATGAGTCATACCATCAACATCCCAAATGGTGTGCAGGAAGTGCGAGTTATGTTATACTGGACTGATCCAGAAGCGTCTATATTTAGTGCGAGAGCATTGGTCAATGATCTCAATTTGCGTCTACGAGATGCCAATGGTGCGATCAAATTTCCTTTGGTATTGGATCATACTCCCAATCCGACGACACTTGATGCTGATGCAGTACCGGGTGTTGACTCACTCAACAATGTTGAACAAGTACGGCTCCAATCCCCAACGGCTGGTGCTTATCAAGTTGAAGTTGTCGGTAAAAGCGTTCCCACAGGGCCGCAAAACTACTTCCTCGTATTTGAATATATCTACGATGAGATTCGCCTTACTTTTCCGACTGGTGGGGAAGCGATGGTGCCCGGCGAAGTAGAAATTATCCATTGGGATGCGCTAGGTGATATTGAGCCCTTTATGTTGGAAGCCTCTTTTGATAGTGGCAATGTTTGGACCATGATTGATAATAATATTGCAGCTGGGGTTAGGACCTACGATTGGTCAGTCCCGAGCAATATTGGTGGAGAAACCATGATACGTCTCAGCCGAGGGATGCAAGCGCCTAGTACTTCGGGAGCGTTTTCTATTTGTAGCCTACCCAATAATATCACCGTAGATCAAGTCTGTCCTACTTATACAAGATTGAGTTGGGCCAGTGTGCCAGGTGCGACGGGATACGATGTTTTTGTCTTGGGCAGTCGATATATGGACTCTGTCGCTTCTACCACAAGTACTACGATAGATATTCATGGTACCAATCCTACGGTGGGCAATTGGTATTCGGTGCGAGCAGTAGGGCCAGATGGATTGAGAGGCCGCCGTGCGAACGCTGTGTTTCAGCCTGCGGGCTTTCTCAATTGTAGTATCAGCAATGATATCAATTCGCAACGGATTACTTCTCCTAGGAAATACCGCTATAATCTTTGTCAAGACTCTCTGACGATCCAGTTTTGGTTATACAACGAAGGCAATCAAGCCGAAAGTAATATCCCTGTCCATTATCGTTTTGGCCCCCATATTCAAATTGATGAGGTCTATAATGGTAGCATTAATGCGGGTGACTCAGTCTTTTATTCTTTTAGTCAAAACCTAGACTTGGCCTTTTTCAATGGTTTTGGTGGGGAGTATGAGTTAGTAGTTTGGCATGATCAGTTTACGGATCAAAACTTTTGGAACGATAGTCTGCGGAAGAAAATTCTCCTGATGGACCAAGTAATCAGTCCGATCTATCGGGAAGATTTTGAGAGTTTTCCGCTTTGCGGAACGGTCAATGATTGTGCGGCGACGGTTTGTGAACTAGGCAATGGTTGGATAAATGTCAAAAATGGAATAGCGGATGACATTGATTGGCGGACGCATCAAGGCCCAACCAGTAGTTCTGGCACAGGCCCTACTTCAGATCAATATCCCGGCAGCTTTACCGGTAATTATATCTTTTTAGAGTCTTCATTTTGTAACAGTAAAGAAGCGCAACTCATCAGTCCGTGTGTGGATTTAAGCAATTCTATCGCACCGGCGATGAAGTTTGGATATCATATGTTTGGTTCTGATATCGGAGAGCTACATGTTGATATATTTGATGGGAATAATTGGCAGCAGGATGTCATACTTCCTTTGATTGGCCCTCAAGGCCCAGATTGGTTAGAAGGCGAGGTGGATTTGTCTGCCTTTATCGGAAAGGTAATTCAATTGCGATTTAGAGGGTTTACTGGTAGCGGCTGGCAGGGCGATATTGCCTTAGACGATATTTTATTCTTTGATCTTGGGATTCCACCTACATTGGATTTTACGGCGGATCTGCTTTATAGCTGCCCCGGCGAGACAATTGTATTTGAAGCTCAAACCAGCCCTGGAATCGTATCCTACAATTGGACTTTTTCTCCAGGGACGGTGAGTTTTCTCAATGGTACTTCGGCTGGATCTGAGCGACCAGAAGTCAGTTTTGATGTCGCGGGTATTTATACTGTGAGTCTCGGCGCTGCTACCAGTTTAGCCAGCAACACACATACAAAATTGAACTATGTGTTGGTGAATGACATCGGTGCTGGTTTACCCTTTAGTGAGGATTTTGAAGGCTTATCCTTTCCTCCGAGCAATTGGTTTGTGAGTAATCCTGATACCTCTTATACGTTTCAGTCTGTAGCGGCAATAGGAGCTGGGGGGAGTCCTTCCAAAGTTACCTTTGTCAATAATGCATTATATGGGGAGGTGGGAGCCGAGGACTTTTTGCAATCTGCGCACATCGACATGGCCTCTATTAGCAGTCCTTGGTTAAGTTTTGATGTGGCTTATGCACCTCATTCAATCAATCATTCAGATAGTCTCCGGATTGAACTAAGCATCGATTGTGGCCAAAGCTGGACAGATACGATTTATCTCAAGGGGGGTGCGGATCTTGGTACAGTAGGTTTTAATCCTATTCCTTGGGCTCCGGATTCTGCTTCTCATTGGCGCAAAGATAGTGTCGACTTAAGTCCTTGGATCGGTAACAGCATCAATCTACGATTTGTCAACATCAATCAATTTGGCAACAATTTATTCATTGATAATATTGCCTTAGAGGCGACGCCTACCCAGCCTCCTTCGGCTTTGTTTTTTACGAGTCAGGTTCAAACTTGTGAAGAAGAGTTTATCCAAGTGACTGATAATTCACTCGCGATAGGCGGGACTTATTTTTGGGATTTTGGTCCTGATGCGATTCCTGCAACTTCGACTCAGAGTGGGCCTCATCAAGTGAGATGGACTAGTGGCGGTACCAAGACGATCACTTTGACGATTACCAATGCGATCAGTAGCTCTACCTTTAGTCAGCAAGTTCAAATATCCCCGCTGCCAGTGGCTGACTTTTCTTACTCATATGTCAATAATCATGAAATTGCATTCAATAATACGAGCAGCAATTTGAGTAGTCAGTTTTGGGATTTGGGTGATGGGGGGAGTAGCACACTTTTTTCTCCCACACATAGTTATCTCTCCAACGGAACTTATCATGTCAAATTATTGACGGGCAATGGCTGTGGGACTGATACATTCGATCAGTATGTGGTGGTTTCTGGGATTACAGCTCCTTTAGCGCTTATTTCAGCATCGAGTTCTACCTTGTGTGAAGGGGAAGCATTTGTGTTTAACGATCAGAGTCAGGGAGTGGGGATCACGCAGCATCTATGGGATTTTGGCCCTGGTGCCAGCCCCGCAACAGCAAATACACCGGGCCCTCATACAGTAACTTATATTGGAGACGGTCCCCGAACAGTAAGTCTGAGCGTTACCAACGGGACTGGAACCAGTGTCGAAACCTTTGCGCTGACAGTCGATCCATTGCCAATCGCTGACTTTTCTTCAAATCAAACCAGTCTCAACACTTTCATCTTTGCGAATAGTAGCCTCCATGGGACTGGCTATTTTTGGGACTTTGGCGATGGCGGTACCTCTACTAATGTGGCGCCAACCTATAGTTATCTTAACAATGGAACTTATCTCGTGAGTTTGATTGTTAACAATAATTGTAGTGCGGATACCTTGCTGCAATCAGTAATCGTCGGTGGAATTCAAGCCCCACAAGCCGAAATGAATTATTCCTCTCAAACAGCTTGTATTGGGGATACGATCACCTTTATCGATCAATCTCAGGGTATCGGTATCCAGTCATACCAATGGAATTTTGGCGAAAATGCCTTCCCCGGTAGTTCCACTACTCCTGGCCCCCATAAGGTGTTATATCAAACCTCTGGTACTAAACTGATTGTACTTTCGGTGACCAATGGGAGTGGGAGTAACTTAGATAGTCAGTATGTTGAGATCATTCCCCCTGTAGCTCCTGCTATTTTTGATGCTGCTTGGCAGAACGATAAAACTTGGGATTTCACTCCTGATAGCCTGCAAGCAGGCGATAGTTACCTTTGGAATTTTGGGGATGGACAACAAAGCATTCAAGCGTCTCCTCAACACACTTACTTATTAGGTGGAAGCTATACTGTAGAACTGATTGTGCACAATGCTTGTGGGAGTGATACTGCTTCAAGTATTGTCGTAGATGCCAGTGTCGGCTTCGAAAAGGAACTTAATGGTCTAAAAATGACCATTGCACCTAATCCGGCCAATGAGCAGTTTAGCTTATTGGTGGAGGGATCAGTTACTAGTTTACTTGGCGTCAAGTTGTGGGACCCTAAAGGACGGATCGTTCGCGCAGCGCAACACCAACACTTTGGGGCTAGCTCTAGCTTAAACATGGCGGTAGGGGATCTGCCTGCAGGCCTGTATTTATTGCAAATTTCGCGAGGAGAGATCAGTGTTTTCAAACGAGTACTGGTAAACTAAGCTTGAACTATCAAAAAATTGTATCTTTGATCAAATTCTGTAGAAGATGAAAAAGTTTCTTTATATCCTAAGTGCGCTTTGTATTGTAGCTATAATTGGCTGTGATAATTCCAAACAAGTTGGTATCCGCAAGGGCAAAGTCAAAGAACTAGAAACCCAAGCTGATAGCATGGCTTATGCAATTGGGCAGGATATCGGTGAGTCATATAAGAAGCAAGGGATAGATATTAACGCCGAGGCTTTGGTCAACGGTTTCATTTCCGCTACCACAGGGCAAGAAGCTCTGCTAAGTGCCGAAGCAAAAACTGCGATGGTCAATGATATGATGCAGGAAGTGCGGAAAAAGCAAACGGCCCAGCAACAACAAACTAATTCAAATAGTAGTGCGGCAGTCCAGATTGGTAAGGAAGCACCCAACTTTACTTTGAATACACCTGAAGGAGAAGCGGTAGCACTTACTGATTTGCGTGGCAATTATGTATTGATCGACTTTTGGGCTAGTTGGTGCCGTCCATGTCGCATGGAAAATCCTAATGTCGTCCGTGTTTATAACAAATACCATAAGAAAGGATTTGAAATCTTAGGCGTTAGCCTGGACCGTACTAAGGACGCATGGGTCCAAGCGATTAAGAAAGATGGCCTGGAATGGCAGCACGTTAGCGATCTCAAGTTTTGGAACAGTGCGGCGGCTCAACTATATGGGGTACGCGGTATCCCTTACACTGTATTGCTTGACCCCAAGGGCAACGTTATCGCTCAAAATCTGCGAGGCGCTAGTCTCGAAGCGAAACTAGCGGAGTTATTGGGCGACGAAGGATAGTCGTTACTTAACTTTTATGATATGTACAGGAGGGCTTTGTGTGGGTTCACTCCAGTTTCCAGCTCTATCTTGAATACGAGCTGTGAATACTACTTCTTCGGATTCTGCAACACTCATCAAAAACAAATTAGGGATATGGACCGCTAAGGTTCCCTTGATCCAAACTTTTGCTCCAAT
Source organism: Bacteroidia bacterium (assembly GCA_045106675.1). Classification (GTDB taxonomy): domain Bacteria; phylum Bacteroidota; class Bacteroidia; order J057; family J057; genus JBCAWW01. Next base: position 36,738 of record JBGCFA010000262.1, on the reverse strand, counting down.
CGGAGCTAATGGTTGTACGTGGAAAAAATCGGCTTCGGCAAGTCTACTATCTTTGATGGAAAGGCTTCTCAGTTCCGGAGATTCATCCCCCAAATCACCTTCCGAATCTTCATATTCTAACCGTATTGTCAAACTGTCCTTGTTTGCAACCACTGTATCAGTACTTAGGCTCACAAATCGTAAGCTAGGCTGAGTCTCTACAATCGTCTGGCGATCACAGGCAGTAAATACAAGCATGACGGTAATCAAAAGCAAGCCAAATGCTGTCGGCTTATTCATAAATTTTAAACGCAAACATTTCTTTCATATAGTCGGCACTACCATCACCGGGGATTTCGACCAATTCGTTTTCTCCTGCAACTTGAATATATACTCTGAAGTATTGGTAGTCTCCTAGGACAAAAGTGTCTAGAGGTATCGTAATATGATGATAGTATTCTTCTAACTCTCCTGTAAAGCCATAGCTAAGGATTGGACTGGGAATCAAATTCAAGCTTTTACCGCTTGCACTCAGAAAATTATTACGATCTTTGGCCATCCTAAGCTTGACTGAAGTGATCTGCTGTGAACTGAGTTTTTCATCCTGTAAGCTGAGGTATAGTTCGATCCTTTCCGCTCCTGGCGGTATGAGTATTTTGCCATTTCCTCCTTCTCTGCGTACTGGATCCCGCTGATTGGGAATGATTCCAATGGCACCTCTGACGGATGGCGGTAGATTTTCTGCTACGGCAATATTGCCAAACATATCAGGCGCACCTGCTGTAATCCATTCACGGATCGCCAACATCAGACTATCTTTATTCCTTTCCCACTCACTCCCGGACTCTACTACGAGTGGCATGAGTCCAGACTGTCCATCTATATCTCGGTTCAAGCGTTCCCACAGGACAGAGCTTTCTAGATTGTATGGATCGACTCGATAAGAGAAACTACCTGCCACATTATTTTTGATGACGGGTTGATATACCAGTGTATTATAAGTGCTTTCAACCGTTCGGAAATCGGGTTCAAACGTTCCATCATGGCAACCTGAGTTTGCGCAAGTAGGACGAAAAACGTGCTGATGCAAAGAAACGATATGAGAAGCGGGTAGCGTACTAATCGCCACACTATCTTCTATCGGTTTTTCTACGGTTTTGACTGCTTCAAATGGATTTGGTGGCATATTTGGACTGACCATACATGCCCCAACTAGCAAATTGAGGTACGCTATAAATAGGACGATCTTTTTAGGATTCTGAATCATATGGGCTACTTGAATGAGCGCTGGAATTATATTCTATCAAACCATGACAAAGCCGAAGGATGTATCAAGCCTTGTTTAGTTACTTCTTCTTTGATGCCGAGTATGTCAGCAATAGTGGGGACGATATCAGAGGTTTGTCCGATAGGGTTGCCTTCTCCTCCAATACTTAGATTTTGTGGGACATTATTGCCGACCATCATCCCAAATACCCTTTGGCTGTTTGCATCAGAATGATCATAAGCAAACCAATCGTTTTCATCTCGAATGGGGTTCGGTTTTTCGTTACGTCCACATTCTGGGACGACAAGCATGATGGTGTCTTCGGCCATCTGTGGAAGGTTTCGTTGGATATAATCCCACAAAAACCCTACTGCGTGATCTGCTCGGTGCATATTGCCGAGATATTCGGTGAAATTGCTATGGCACACATCTGAACTTTCTAGATTGACTACGGTGAGTGTCGGTTGAAACTTTCGCAACACTTCTGCAGCATAGCCTATTGACCTTAGGTCATTATTATCTCGTACTGGAGGCATTAAGATTTCTTGAGTAGGAGTCCTCAGGTATAGGTCCTCTAAGAATGCCCGTAATTGAAATTGCTCTTCGCGAGTATTTTGGACCCCTCCTAGGGAACTCGCAACTCTATCGTATTGTAGATCCAGAAAGGTTTTGATTTGTTGAATGGGCTCTAGTTCCTGCTCTGGATGATAAGATCTGCCGTCCGCAAAATGCTCATATCCTTTATTGCTAAACGTTACCGAAGGAGCTAGAAAGTTGGCTGCATACTGCTCGCCATAATCAGTATGGATGCTATGGTGGAGGAGGGGGACAGAGTTACCAATCCCACTACCAATAAACCATACGTCTGTCGCAGAAAGCCCCGCATGACGTCTTACATACTCAAAAATAGTCGGATTGAGTGGTCGTTGCTTTAAGCCTTGAGTCGCTTGGTCTGTACCTTGTAGGCAAACGTTGAGACCTCCATAATGGCCTACATTAGAAGCATTGACTTCTCTAAACAGTGTGCCTTGTTGTTGTAAGCTGGTAGAGAGTATCTTATCAATGGGGATTTCACCAGCACGACTACCGTTTTGCCCATAGACGATTTTGTCCAAAGGTGCCTCTCCATCCAATAGGTTATAGAGTATATTACCCGCTTGTACTTCGTTTTGACTCCCTTCCAGGTAACGCTGTAGTACCGATTCTTGCTGCCTAATTCCTCCGGCAAATAATACCAGAACGACGTGATTCGCTTTGCGATCATTGGTACGCGCAAAGAGCCTACCCGAAGGCAATAAATAGGGCATAGACAGCATTCCTGCTGCTGCTGCACTATTTTTGATGAATTGACGTCTGTTCATTTTTTTGTTTTTGATACTTTCGCTCGCGAGTTGGGAAGCTGTTTTGTGTGATCTTAACTACTCAGTTCAATAGAACTGATACTCTTTTGAAAGTGTGAATGACAGATAAATCATGTCTGGGGTCAATTGAGGATTTTTGATCAAAATGTTTTTCAAATAAGTCAGCTCTGCTATTGAAGGCTCTCTGACCAAAAACCGCCGATAAGTATCTTGAATAAAGCCGTCTAAATCGGCTCTCATTTCTATATTAGTGGGGATCACTGCTTCGGGATCATTGAGCAATTTTGAAGTAAGCATCTGTTTCCCAAGATCTTTGTCCCCCAAAGAGGCAATGACCTCTCTCATCTCTGCCAGTTTATTGCCCGAAATAGATTGTTGGTAGAGGTTTGTGTAGAGGGTCGCTAGATATTGATCTTCTGATTTTTGACGAGATTTATGATCATTTGAAGCTAATACGTCCACTGTATTCACTTCATACAGATAGCGATCATCTGGTCGACAAGCGAACAGCAACATTAGACTCAAGCTCAATAATATCTTAGAAGCGCGCATATTCATCACTCATCATGATTGTTCTCTGAACTTTCTCGTAATCTTGATCCTTATAAAATGCTTCCACAAGGGCTAACATTTCATCTGATTCTGCTTGGCGACTTAGTAGACTTAAATAACTCCATCTGATCATCGCCTCGGCGAACTCACGAGACCCAGTCAAAGTAGTCGAGTATTCTTGCTTATTCTGACAACTCGCTCCAAGCACTTTCCCTGGAAAATTATATTCGATTACCTCAAAGGCATCCTCATATTCAGCCTCCGTTGGAAAACGACCTAGCAAATCTTCAAACGAAGCATTGATAAAGTTGAAACTGCCTTTGTTGATGTCGTCATAAATGAAATTTTGAATCAGACGACTAAAGACAAGCCTATGATCTAGCTCACGTTCTCGCAAGAGATAAGGAATCTCTAGAATTGCTTCTAGTCTTGCTTCTTCCTCTCGGGCATATGCAACACCAGCAGGATCACCTTTAAGTGAATCTTCGTATGCTTTTTCTACAAACCTGCCGATGCGATATAAAATTAGTGCCTCACTCGCTCCTTCTATCACCTGCTCTTTGGCTAGTTCATATTGTCGCCTGCTATAAGCATGTCGATAGCTACTATCTATTGCCACATAGCTCGTATCATATTGCAAATTGCTGATTAGGCTATCTCTTGCGGCCATTGATAGATTTTGTGTCCTTAGATTCGCTAAAGCCAATGTTTTTTCATCTGGTAAAGGCTCTCGGCCCAAAAGATCTATAAAGAGCCTATTGATATAGTTCTCAATCACAATGATCGGTACGGCCGAATATATAGGGGCATCATTGTTTGGAATAATGACCACATTGGCGTCTCTACAACTAAATATAATTGGTAGAAGGAATAATATTTTAATTGAATTTTTGTTCAATATACTTTTCGCTATTTCATCATTTCCTAAAATTGGTAATAAAAATCTTTATGCTTAAATGAATATTGAAGCATATATAACAGGGGATAAATAAGAATGTGTATCTTTGAAGAGGTCTTGGAATGACCTACTTACAAGCGCTTTTTTTACACTACTATGTTTATTGAAGTCAATTCTGCCAATCGTAAAACGGGTTGGATAGAGGTTGTTTGCGGCAGTATGTTTTCTGGGAAGACCGAAGAGCTTATCAGGCGTCTCCGCCGCGCTGAAATCGCGAATCAGCGGATCAAAATATTTAAACCGGGTGTCGATACCCGATATAGCGCTGATGAGATTGTTTCTCACAATCGTAATGCGATTCCTTCCATTGCGGTGGAGGAATCAGAACAAATCCTACTTCTCGCTGAAGGGGCTGATGTAATCGGGATCGATGAGGCCCAATTTTTTGATGAAGGCATCATCAATGTAGCAAGAGAACTTGCTAACAAAGGATTTCGAGTAGTAGTGGCGGGCTTGGATATGGACTTTAGAGGCTTGCCTTTTGGACCGATGCCCGGATTGATGGCGACGGCCGAATTTGTTACCAAAGTGCATGCAATCTGTCAACAATGCGGTAGTCTGGCCAACTTCTCATACCGTAAAAAAAGAGACGACAACGAAATTCTATTAGGCGAAAAAGACGCCTACGAACCTCGTTGTCGTAAATGCTATTATCTCGAAGAGCTAGTCTCCGAATAAGCTAAAGTCTTAAAGTGTAATCACCGGTATGGTGCTCAGCAACTTGATATTGCTCAGGTCGCTAAAGTCGTATTGATAAAATCCATCTTTGCCGATTAGTAGCAATACGTTGTTCAACGGAATCACATCATAAGCATTGATCTCTGGAAAATGAGCTAATCGATTTTGATCAATTGTCGCAGGATCGCTGGCATCATAGACCTTCAAACCTGACTCCCCATCACAGATAAATAAGGTGTTGTTGCGGATTCCCAAACCATACGGACCGTCCATCAGATAGGTGTACTCCAACTTAGGATTGCGGACATTGCTGATGTCTAGGACGTCGAGCTGATTGGTAAAACCTCCGCATGAATTACCGCCCCTAAGCGTCACATAGGCGATGTCTCCCTCTGCAACCACTGGATCACAACTTTGTACGTGCCCAAATTCACCTTCTAACTTTGGGCTCTCAGGATTGTCAGTCGAAAAGATAAACATCCCAGTCTGAGAACCGATCAACAAGTGATTATCATAGGGAAAGATCGTTTCGATCCCCCATCCAATTTCTACATCCCGGCGTTCGGCTGGAGCCGCTAGATCAGAAATGTCAAATACTTTTAATGCCTGTCCTGTAACGGTATAGAGATAATCATTGAGGATCGTAAAGCGAGCCATCGAACCTCCTACACCAGTACTTACTTCACCACCTCCTCCGCTTGTCGGAGCAGTGTTGAATTGTGAGTTAGATGAAAATTGCGGCCCTAAGCTTGCTGCATCTTCCATCACCAGACCATTGCGCGGTAGCCAATTATTGATCCCTCGACTGATATCTTCGCAAGCTACCTCTTCCGTGACTTCGCGTTCGACCCAGTCGATTGCTACCCCATACTCCATATCTGCATAAAGCCCATCATGCCACATCCCATAGGGAAACACATTGACTTCACGGCCTACGATGCTAGTCTGCTTAGGATCAGTAATATCAATGGCCACCAAATCCGTATAAGAGTCTGAGTATAAGATATTGCCTTTGGCGGCTAGGTCATGTGAGCCTGGCAGATTGATAAAACCAATGTTGGTCGGATTGTTGACATCGCGATTATCAACAACATGAATGCCTTTGCCGACCTCATTGATGAAAATGTATCCATCTTTATAGTAAAACTTACCCGGACGGTTTAGCTCCCTGGCTACTTCTGTTTTACCAGCAGCACGTAACTCCTCAAAAGTAAGGTAGACAGGCTCGTAACTGAGATAGGTAACTTGCTGCGCACAACGATCCTTCACACAGCCTGAAAGACTTAAAAAGACGGCCGCGAGGCAAATACTGAGTAATGGTAGAGTAGATTTCATATGTCTATATGGTATGATTTTCCACTAGACGCAAGCTACATTTTTTTTGCTGCATGATGCCTTCTATCTTCGCACCTATGATGAGTATCGTTGATAATTTGGCCGCTATTAAGGTCCGTATTGAAGAGGCTACCGCTAGCGCGGAACGCCCCGTCTCAAGTGCAAAATTGATCGCTGTCTCTAAAACTAAGCCGATGTCGCTCATCCATGAGGCATATGAGGCTGGACAGCGTGATTTTGGTGAAAATAAGGTGCAAGAGCTAACCGAAAAACATCCCGCCTTACCCGAGGCCAATTGGCATATGATCGGCCATTTACAGCGCAATAAAGTCAAATACATCGCTCCTTTTATCCATCTGATCCATTCAGTCGATTCGGAGCGGCTATTGGCTGAGATCAATAAGCGAGCCGCCCAAAACGAGCGGATCATCGATTGCTTACTCCAACTTAATATCTCCGAAGAAGATGCCAAATCTGGCCTCAACGAAAATACCACCTACGAACTACTCACTCGCCTAGACGATTTTCCCAATGTGCGGATCAAGGGTTTGATGGGCATGGCTGAGTTGACCGATGATCAATCAGTCGTCAAGAGTCAATTTGCTCGCTTGGCGAAAGCCTTTAAGCGTTATCTCACTTTGGATCACCCGCGCATTGAGATGGAAGAATTGTCGATGGGAATGTCCGGCGATTTTGAATTAGCAATTGCCGAAGGTGCGACGATGCTTCGCATCGGTAGCGCCGTATTTGGCTCGCGCAATTACGGATGAGCCAGCGTTTTAATATTTCCCCCGGCTACTTATTGACCATTGCGGTCGCGATGTTTCTTTTTCTCCCGAATCTGTTTCGGGAGGGGATGTTTATTGACGGGATTTTTTATGCAATTCTCTCCCGCAACCTCGCCGAGGGCTATGGGAGCTTTTGGGCACCATTTTTTAGTGAGACTTACGAGCCCGTTTTTTATGCTCATCCTCCTTTTGCGATTTGGTTGGAGTCTCTCTTTTTCCGGATGCTCGGCACGGCTTATTGGGTCGAGAACATTTTTAGCGTATTGATTTGGAGTATTTCAGCGGTCTTAATCACCCAAATCTGGCAAAAGCTTCTCCCCCAATGGCGCGCATATGCTTGGTTGGCGGTATTGAGTTGGCTGATAGTACCTCGAGTCTTTTGGTCCTTTGGCAACAATATGCTCGAAAATACGCTTACGATGTGGACCCTGGCGGCGTTTTGGGCGACTCTCAAAGCGCATCACGACCAGTCTTGGCGCTATTGGGGCGGAATTATCGCAGGCATTTGTACGTTAGCTGCTTTACATACCAAAGGCCCCGTCGGATTATTTCCTTTGGCGATGCCTATACTGCTGAGTCTTGGACTACGGACCAATTGGCGAGCGGCTTTGACCAGCAGCCTGATCATGTTTGCTACTTTAGCTTTGGCGCTGGGCTTGTTGATGTTGTATGAGCCAGCGGCGACATTTTGGGAACTATACTTCGAAAAACAGCTCGTCCGTAGCTTCAACGGCCAGCTCGCTACTGACAATGGCCGCGGCTACTTGCTCCGTCGTATGTTGGAAGAATTGCTGCCATGCATAGGATTAACTACTCTAATAGGACTTTTTAGCTGGCGTTATTGGCGCAAAGAAGAAGTCGAATGGAATGCCTTTTTAGCCTGTCTTTTGATTGGTCTCGCCGCATCCATTCCCTTATTGCTCAGTCCTAAGCAACGCGATTTTTATTTAGTACCGGCCTTTCCCTATTATGCTTTGGCCATGAGTGCCTTGGTCGTAGCGGCTTGGCATCGCAGCAGCAATCTTTGGGATAGACTAGCGCGACCGATTCAATTTCTGGCTTTGGCAGCGATCTTGGGTGCTTTCTTTTTTTCCGTTCCCCGCTGGGGAACACCCAAACGAGACCAAACAGTTTTGACTCAAGTCCATGAGATTGGACAAATCGTTCCCCGAAGGGCGACCACTCATATCTGTAACTCATTAGAACAATCCTTTGCGCTGCGCTGGTACCTCAATCGCTATTACTATCACAGCCAAGACCACCGCAATCGAGCAGACTATGGCTATCAGCTTGTCCAAGCTCCCTGCCCTAAATTTGAAAAAGCAGACTTTATGCTAGTCTGGCAGCAAGAGAACTTGGCCTTGTGGCAAAGAAAATAGTCTCCCTAATACTGATTAATAATCCATATAAGCGGCCTAGCGCCTTTGATTAGGTCTCAGAAATGAAAAATTCTGAGGCTTGCCCTTCTATATGCTGGCCCCCTTTCCCCTATTGTCCTCAAGATTACCCCAACTGCTCAATGGCGGTTCTATCATAAGAGCTATCTCTCTTAATTGGTGCATAATCATTTCTTATGAAGCGATCACTTTGCATCCTCAGCCTACTTGCTTTCCTCTGCTTTCCGCTATTCGCGCAACGCCAGCACCAATCGGGCTTCCGCCTCAAGCTCAAACTCGAACAGCCATATTCGATCAAAAAGCCCAACGCCCTCAAACGAGCTACGGCCCTCTCATTAGGCTACAACCTTACTGCTGGTGCAGGTTTACTCCTCCTTCCTACCAAAATCACTCATTGGAAGCGCGAAGAATTCGTGGAAACCGCCGGCCCAAGGCTACGGACTGCTTGGAGTGAGCCTCCAGTTTGGGACCAAGATAGTCCTTGGATCAACTATGCTGGGCATCCTTACCAAGGGGCTTTTTACTATAATACCCTCCGTAGCCAAGGCGCCCCCATGTGGCAATCCGCACTTTTTGTTACTGGGCAGACCTTGTTCTGGGAGTTTGTCTTTGAAGCAGTCAAAGAGCGTCCGAGTCGCCAAGATCTTATCACTACTCCTATTGGCGGTGTCCTCCTCGGAGAGCTTACCCACCGCATGACCCTTCGTATGCGCCGCAGAGGTTTCAGCTTCTGGGAAAAGACCTTCATCACAGTATTCAACCCAGCCTACGTCCTCAATCACGGTTATCATTAGGCCTTGCCGAACGCATAATTGAAAAAATAAAGACGCGCTATTTTTTTTGAATAATAGGTATTCCTCCCCCTTTGGAGGGGGCAGGGGGAGGAAAAGACATATTCTAATTATTCTGCTCAGCGACTTAACGCTATTATTATGAAAAAACTCATCATCATTTTCGCAGCTACTATTTTATGCCTATCGGCGAACGCGCAAGTCCATATCGCGACGCACTTCGACAATGATCTATTATATATTCCGCAAAACGATGATCGTGAATACACCCATGGACAAGGATTACTAGTCTCTTGGCAAGCAAAACGTAAAGGACACATCAAGCGCTTTACGACCCTCAAAACAGCTGTAGCTCTCTATACGCCTGATAATCTCAAAGCCAAAGAACCTAGTCGTTTAGATCGTCCTTATGCTTCATTACTCACTTTTCAGGGGCATAGATGGAGACTCAATACTCGCAAAAATCGTCTTTGGGAAAATAGGCTCAGTGTTGGACTATTAGGACTAAAGTTTACGCCACAATTTCAAGTCAAAGCGCACGCTATGACCCGTAACCTTCGAGAGTCTAATCTCCCGGCACACCCAGAAGGCTGGCCAACCCAAATCTCAGCTGGCGGAGAGCCTAGCTTGGCCCTTGCTAGTAGCCTACGTCAAGGCATTGGCGCTAATATCTTACCTGATTGGCTTCAACTCAGCAGTCAGAGTGAAGCAGAGCTTGGTACTCGCACACAATTGTTTCAAGGTTTAGGGCTACGCTTTGGGAAGATTCGTTCCACGCAGTGGGTCCCTGCATCACGCCCTGATGTCGCACTTCCTCTCAAAGGCCAGAGCGAGTGGTTTTTCTATACGCAGGGGGGACTGCGTTATCAACTCTACAATGCCTTATTGCAAGGGCAGTTTAGAGAATCTCACTATAGCATACCCGCAAACAAACTCCAGCGCAAAGTCTGGGAAGGAGAGTTGGGTGCAGTATATCGGGGATCACATTTCCATACGGGCTATGGCTTGCACCTTAGCTCCGCTGAATATGAGTATAGTCGGCTTGCAATGCACTATTGGGGAGTGATCTTTGTGGGTTGGACGATTTAGGGCTTGGATCTCCGCTTCGCGGAACGCTTGCTTTTAGGCGGTCTATGCAATAGACCGCTACATTTAACATATTGTAGAGACGTATTGCATACGTCCATTATCGTAAGCGTTCTGCGAAGCAGGATAAACACACAAAACTGCTTACTGATCCAACTGCTTCGGCATTGAGCATTGGATTTCTGTATTGATTCTTCGAAAGGGAAAGTATGTTGTTTTCCCTTTTTCTATGCCTTGTTTTTCGAGGGCGATTTTTGTAAAATTGTATGCTTGCATAACATTTTTGCCAAGCACGACTATATCCCTCATATCCGTCCAATAGTGGAAATCAACCTAAAAGAGCAGAAACGTGCCATCGGCTTTGATATCAAAGTTACCTGGCTCGCTATCTCGCGTATGTACAACCAACTCGCTCAGAAACAGGATATTACCACCAATATTGGTTTTGTCTTATTGCATATCGACGAGAAGGCTGGTACACCTGCTACCAAGATTGCTCCCCTGATGGGTATGGAAGCACGCAGTCTCACCCGTATGCTCAACAAATTGGAGGAAAGAAACTATATATATCGCCAAGCCGACCCTAATGATGGTCGTATGGTGCGTATCTTTCTTACTGAGGAGGGAATGCGCAAGAAAGAAATCTCCAAAGATGTCGTGATTGGTTTTAACAAAGAGTTATACAATCAAATCCCACCGGAAAAACTTGTCACTTTTTTTGAAGTGATGGATTCAATACAGAATGTAATCAAAAACTATCCTCATGCTGGTAGCTGAAAAAGCAACGCAACAAACCCGTAACCCAAAATACCGCACTATCAAAAAAGTAGCGGTTTTAGGTTCTGGCGTGATGGGTTCCCGTATCGCATGTCACTTCGCCAACATCGGTGTCGAAGTACTGCTACTGGATATCGTCCCCCGAGAACTCAACGCAAAAGAACAAGCCAAAGGACTCAGTCTTGAACACAAGGCTGTACGTAACCGACTTGTAAACGATGCCTTGACTGCTGCAGTCAAAGGCAAACCTGCTGCTCTTTATGTCAAAGACAGTGCAAAATTGATCACCACAGGCAATTTTGATGACGACTTCGAAGAAATCGCTGATTGTGATTGGATACTCGAAGCTGTCGTGGAGCGTCTTGACATTAAGCACATCATCTTCGAGAAGGTGGAGAAGTTCCGCCAAGCGGGTAGCCTCGTGACCACCAATACCTCTGGTATCCCGATCCATATGATCCAAGAGGGCCGGAGTGAAGATTTTCGTGAAAACTTTTTCGGGACTCACTTTTTCAACCCACCGCGCTACTTGCGTCTGTTGGAAGTGATTCCGGGACCTGATACTGATAGTGATATCATAGATTTTATGATGCACTATGGCGATATCTTCTTAGGTAAGCAGACAGTACTTTGTAAAGATACGCCTGCCTTTATCGCTAACCGTGTAGGTATCTATGCGATCAGCCAGATTTTCCAGCTTGTCAAAGACATGGGGCTGACCATCGAAGAGGTGGATACGCTTACAGGCCCTGTCAGTGGTAAGCCTAAGTCGGGTACTTTCCGTCTGAGTGATCTGGTGGGACTCGATACTTCCGGTCATGTGATGAACGGTATCGCTAACAATTGCCCAGATGATGAGCAGCATGGGATCTTCGCAATTCCAGACTTCATGCAAAAAATGCTCGACAACAAATGGTTGGGTGATAAGACGAAACAAGGTTTTTACAAAAAGACTAAAGACGAAAATGGTAAGCGTAAGATCCTTTCGCTTGACCTCAATACACTAGAGTATCGCGATAAAATTAGGCCAGATCTCCCAACGGTAAAGCTCGCTAAGAAGTCAAGCAATCTCACTAAGCGAATGAATACGCTTTTTGATGCGGATGATAAGAGTGGAGAATTTACCCGTCGCTCTAGCTTAGGGCTATTTGCATACGTATCTAATCGTATCCCAGAAATCGCTGATGAGCTTTATCAGATCGATGATGCAGTACGAGCTGGTTTTGGTTGGGACAAAGGTCCTTTCGAAAACTGGGACATGATTGGTATCGAGAAGACGCTCTCTCATTTTGAAGGCTTAGGCCTCAAAGTAGCGGATTGGGTTAGTGAGATGCTGGCAGCAGGTCACAAAACGTTCTACAAAGTAGAAAACGGCCAACGCAAGTATTACTCACCGAGTACTAAGTCTTATCAGGCGATCCCGGGAGCAGAGTCATTTATCCTACTTGATACTGTCCGCGAGGGCAATGTAGTATGGACTAGCGCGGATGCTTCGGTAATTGACTTAGGCGACGGAGTATTGAACGTTGAGTTTCACTCTAAGATGAATGCCATCGGAGAAGGGAACCTCAATGCGATCCACCAAGCGATAGATTACGCTGAAAAGCAGAATTATAATGGAGTAGTCATTGCAAATGAAGGTGCAAACTTTACCGTCGGTGCCAATGTGATGCTCATGCTCATGATGGCAGGCCAAGGTCAGTGGGAACAACTCGACCAAGCGGTTAAGTTTTTCCAAGATACTTCGATGCGTCTGCGTCTTTCAGGTGTGCCAGTCGTAGTTGCGCCTCACCAAATGACCCTCGGTGGTGGTTGTGAGTTTACGCTACACTCAGATATGGCAGTAGCTTCGGCTGAAACTTATATCGGCCTCGTTGAGGTTGGTGTTGGTTTAATCCCCGGTGGTGGTGGTACTAAGGAATTTGCGGTTCGTGCCTACGATGATTATAGCAAAACTGGTGCGATCGCTCCGACTATCGTACAGGATTACTTGATGAGCATTGCGATGGCTAAGGTTGCGACTTCAGCTGAAGAAGCGCGTAAGATGAACATCTTCCGTCCTACAGACCGTATCGTCATGAATGTCGATCGTCGTATCAAGGAAGCTAAAGAAGCGGTGCTCGAACTGGCTGCTGCAGGTTATACGCCTCCAGCCATGCGTAAAGACATCAAAGTCTTAGGCCGTAATGCATTGGCGACATTTTACGCTGGCGTAGCAGGGCTTGAGTTTGGGCACTATGCCTCTAAACATGATGCTTTGATCGCTCGTAAAATAGCGTACGTAATGTGTGGTGGAGATCTAAGTGGAGAACATAATGTTGTTTCTGAGCAATATCTTCTCGACCTCGAACGCGAAGCCTTTATGAGCCTAGCGGGTGAGAAAAAGACCCAAGAGCGGATGCAGCATATGCTACAGACGGGTAAGCCTTTACGTAATTAGTAGAGAGTACTTAGTCTAAAGTACCTAGATATTAGATTTAAGTATGCACGACTTCAAGAAACTGGAGGTTTGGAAAAGGTCAAGACTTTTAGTCAAAGATGTATTCATCCTCTTGCAAGATTTTCCTAAAGAAGAAGTGTTTGGTTTAGTATCTCAGATGAAACGGGCCTCGATCTCTATTCCGAGCAATATTGCAGAAGGATGCGGTCGAGGATCAAATAAACAACTCAACTATCATCTTGGAGTAGCATTAGGATCAGTATATGAACTCGGAACTCAGTTATTGATCTCTGGTGATTTAAAATACATAAAAGAAGAAAAGTTGAACGCAGTAATAGAAAAAGTCCAAGAAGTAGGAAGGATGCTTGGTGGCCTCCAAAAGAGCTTATCCCTTTCTTAATACTTCCTACTTTATACTTGATACTCAAAAAAAAATGGAAGCATATATAGTAGCCGGCTATCGTACTGCTGTTGGCAAAGCCAACCGCGGCGGCTTTAAAAACTTTCGTTCGGACGACTTGGGAGCAGAGGTGGTAAAACATCTTGTAGCCAGCGTACCTGAACTAGATCCTACTCGTATTGACGATTTGATTTGTGGCTGTGCTGTGCCAGAAGCAGAGCAAGGCATGCAGATCGGTCGTATGATTTCTTTGATGGCGCTACCGATGAATGTATCGGGTGTGACCGTCAATCGATATTGCGGTTCTGGGCTTGAAACAATCGCACTTGGCGTAGCCAAAGTGAAGGCTGGAATGGCTGATTGTATCGTTGCCGGAGGGATTGAAAGTATGTCGCTCCTCCCGATGATGGGACACAAAGTCGCGCTTAACTATGACGTAGCTACTCAACACCCTGATTGGTATTTGGGTATGGGGATTACGGCTGAGGAAGTAGCGACTGACTATAAGATCACGCGTGAGGCGATGGATGAGTTTTCTTTTAACTCACATACAAAAGCCCTCAACGCAATCGAAAAAGGTTATTTCAAGGATCAGATCGTACCTATCGCAGTTGAAGATCGCTATGTCGATGAAGAAGGTATGCGTCAGGTCAAGAAGTATATCGTGGACACTGATGAGGGCCCGCGTCGCGGAACGAGCGTAGAAGCATTAGCAAAACTACGCCCAGTATTTCGTAACAATGGTACCGTTACCGCAGGTAACTCTTCACAGACTTCTGATGGTGCAGCTTTTGTACTGATTATGTCAGAGAAGATGGTCAAAGAACTCGGCATCGAGCCAAAAGCACGTATGCTAGGCTATGCAACTGAAGGAATTGATCCTCGCATCATGGGGATGGGCCCGATTGTTGCAGTACCAAAAGTGTTGAAGCAAACAGGTCTCAGCATAAACGATATCAACCAGTTTGAACTTAATGAAGCATTTGCTTCTCAGTCATTGGCTGTGATTCGTGAGTTAGAGATTGACCCTTCAATCGTCAATGTCAATGGTGGCGCAATCGCTCTGGGACACCCATTGGGTTGTACCGGAGGTAAACTCACCGTCCAATTGATGAGCGAAATGGCCCGTCGTAAGCAGAAGTACGGTATCGTAACTGCTTGTGTAGGTGGAGGCCAAGGCGTAGCAGGTGTCTTTGAGAACCTGAGTTAAGAAGAACCTTATTACACTATGTTGTATATGCGGTCTGCCTGAGGGTGGACCGCTATTTTTTTACCCTCCCATTTAAACCTCAAAAATTCCTTAACTTCTCTTCAAGAACTACTATTATGAAGCGAAGAGAAGTTTTGAAGTACACAGCCTACCTCTCGGGGGCTGCTTTGAGCGCTCCTTTGATCAGCAGTATCCTTTCGGGTTGCAATCCGGAGGCGAGTACGCAAGGAGAGGCTTTTAACCCACAGTTTTTTAATCCTGATCAGTTTTCCCTGCTGGAACGCGTCGTCGATACCATTTTGCCTAAGACCGATAGTCCAGCGGCATCAGAAGTAGGCGTTCACCGTATGGTGGACCATATGCTCAGCGTGGCCTATAGCAAGGAGGATCGAGCGAGTTATGAATCTAGCTTTAAAGGGTTGGATACTTATCTCAATGGTCAATCTGATTTGAAAGCAGCCTTGCAAAAGATTGAAGCCAAAGATGCTAGCGTTAGCGAAGCAGTACAAAAAGCTTACCTAGCGCTCAAACAGCAAACGATCGCATACTACCTCACTACCGAGACTATCGGTAAAAACTATCTCAACTATCTAGCTGTCCCTGGAGAATATAAGCCTTGTATTGACTTGGCAGATGTGGACGGCAAAGCCTGGGCAATATGAATTTGATTACCAAAGAATCCGTAACCTATGACGCAATCGTGGTCGGTTCGGGCATCAGCGGCGGTTTTGCTGCGATGGAACTATGCAAAAAAGGCTACAAAACTCTCGTCCTAGAACGAGGCCGTAATATGAAGCATGGCGAATATCCTACCGCCAATGCAGATCCCTGGGATCTTCCCAACCAAAATATGGTTACGCAGGAAGAGATCGCCCAGCACTACTTCAAGCAAAATCGCCTTTCGTGGTGGGTAAAAGAAGATCATAAACACCTCATCAATAAAGATGATGAGTATCCTTATGACGAAGTCAATCGATTTGATTGGATCAGAGGTCATCATGTCGGAGGGCGTTCGATCATGTGGGGACGTCATTGCTACCGTTGGAGTGATATTGATTTTGAAGCCAATGCTAAAGAAGGATTTGGCGTTGATTGGCCGATTCGTTACAAAGACATAGCGCCTTGGTACGACTACGCCGAACGCTTTATTGGGGTCAGTGGACAAAAGGAAGGCCTCAAGCAAGTGCCTGATGGACAGTTTTTGCCTCCCTTCCCTCTCAACTGCGCGGAGCAACACCTACGCGAATCAGTGGCCAAAGCGTTCCCGGAACGGGTCATCACCCCCGGACGAGTAGCGAATCTCTCCGAATATGATGCTGCAATCCACAAAGGTCATCGCAGTCAATGTCAGAGTAGAGGCCGTTGTGTGCGAGGATGTCCATACGGCGCTTATTTCAGTAGCCTTTCGGTAACGCTTCCAGTAGCCGAAGAGACGGGTAATCTCAGTCTCCGTCCCGATAGCATAGTGAGTCAGATTTTGTTTGACAATCAGACGGGCAAAGCTAAAGGTGTATTGGTCAAAGATTCCAATACGGGAGAGGAGATTGAATATTTTGCGCGCATCATCTTTTGTAATGCGAGCACTGTGGGGACTACCTCAATTTTGCTCAATAGTCGCTCTAAGGAATTTCCGGATGGTCTCGGTAATGGTAGTGGTGAACTTGGCCACAATATGATGGACCATCATTATGGTATGGGAGCGAGTGGCACATTGCCGGGGATGGAAGACACTTACTATCAAGGGCGCAAGCCAGTAGGGTTTTATATCCCGCGCTTTCGCAATATCGATGATGCTACGCGACGCAAGGATTATGTACGTGGCTTTGGTTATCAAGGATCAGCGATGAGAAGTAACAACGTTCCGCAAGGCGTGATCGGAGAAGAGCTCAAAGATGCAATCATGAAGCCCGGACCTTATCAAATCCGAATGACTTGCTTTGGTGAGTTATTACCATACCATGAAAATCGGATGTATCTCAACTTTGAGAAACAAGATAAGCACGGTATGCCGATCATCACATTTGACGCCAAGCTCCGTGATAATGAAATGAATATGCGCGATGATGGGGTCCAATGTGCCGTTGAAATGCTAGAAGCAGCTGGCTGTAAAGATATCAGTTTTTATAATGAGGCGACTGCTCCCGGCGCTTGTATCCACGAAATGGGTACTGCTCGTATGGGGCATGATCCAAAGACTAGCGTCCTCAATAGATGGAACCAATTGCACGAAGTGCCGAACGTTTTCATTACTGATGGTGCTTGTATGACCAGTGCTGGAACGCAAAATCCAAGCATCACTTATATGGCGCTGACGGCCAGAGCTGTAGATTATGCACATAAAGAGATCAACGAAGGCAAGCTTTAGAATGTAGAATAATGAATATCCAATTTCGAATGTCCAAGATTTAACTGTCTTGCGCAGATTAGATATCGGCGATTTGGAATTTTTCACTTCTTCATTCCTTGTTCGATATTCTGACTCCTCGTTTCCTGACACTTCCCCCAACCGTTCCCATCCGGAGCTGTTGGGGGATTATGTATATTCCTGATACAAACAAATGATTGGACTATGACTACTAACAGAAGAAGATTTCTTACCTCAGTCGGCATGTTGGCCGCAGGAACAATGGCCTTGCCCGCATGGGGCTTTGGTTTGAAAGACAAAAAGCTAAAAGTGGCACTAGTTGGTACTGGTGTAAGAGGTACTAGCTTTTGGGGCAAACGTTTGGTGGATGAATATTCTGAAATCCTCGAGTTTGTTGGCCTGAGCGATATCAATCCCGGGCGTTTGGAGTATGCTCTCGACTATATGGGAGTGAGCTGTCCGACTTTTCTCGATTTTGAGAAGATGGTCACCGAAACGAAGCCAGACTTGGTGATCGTTACGACCAAGGATTCTACACACCACCAATATATCATCAAAGGACTTGATATGGGCTGTGATGTCCTGACTGAAAAGCCTCTGACTACTGATGAGCGGAAGTGTCAGGATATCCTCGATGCGGAACGCCGAAACAATAAAAAGGTAATTGTGGGCTTTAATTATCGCTGGAGTCCGTATATGACCAAGATCAAAAAATTGTTGAGTGAGGGGGCCATTGGTAAAGTAACATCAGTTGATTTTCATTGGTATCTCAATACTTATCATGGGGCCTCTTATTTTAGACGTTGGCATGGTCAGCGCGAATCTGGCGGTACGCTGTGGGTACACAAATCTACGCACCACTTTGATCTATTGAACTGGTGGTTGGATTCAGACCCCGAGGAGGTGTTCGCCTATGGCGCACTAGAGCATTATGGTAGTAATGGACCCTTTAGAGGGAAAAATTGCCGTAGCTGCGAACACAAAAAAGACTGTAAGTATCATTGGGACATCACCAAGAGCAAGCGCGATATGGCACTTTATGCCAATAATGAAAAGCATGACGGCTATATCCGGGACAATTGCGTGTTTCGCGAAGAGATTAATATCTACGACAAAATGTCTGCTCAGATCAAATACGCGAATGATGTGGTGGCCAACTATTCCTTAACTACTTATTCTCCTTTTGAGGGTTGGCGAATTGCTTTCAATGGTTCCGAAGGCCGACTCGAAGCCTGGTTAGATATTCCCTACTTTGATAATGAAAGTTTGGAGCAATCAGATCTTCATGCTGCTGAGATGAATCAAAAAGGGGATGATGATAAGCGCTTTGAGCCATTGATCACCCATAAACTTTGGAATAAACACGAGGTCGTAACGGTCGTCTCTGAACGTGGTGGTCATGGAGGAGGAGATAAGCGATTGCATGATAAAATCTTTACCAATCCTGATGCACCAGATCCCTATCGGCATGCTGCAGGTACTCGTGACGGCGCGATGTCTATTTTGATTGGCATAGCAGCTCGTAAGAGCATAGAGTCCGGTGAGCCTATCCGCATCGCGGAACTCACCGATCTAGAGCCAAGGGCAAAACGGATTTAATCATTAGTAGTATAAAGTGCTGGGTTGTAAGACAATGTCTTGCGACCCAGTTTTTTTTGTGAAAAAATACAAGGGCAAGCAACCAATTGATGAAAAATACGTTGTTAGAATTTTTACTAAAAATAGCTTTTTGTTGTGATATTTCTATCAAAAATATAGATTTATTGACAATTTGTTACTATATTAGAGTCGCATACCAATATTAGTAACCAAACCCAGTTCCTTTATGAAAAGTCGTATTCAACCAGCCAAGATTAGTCCCCTTCGTACCGCCAAAAAAAGAACAAAGCATACTATGAAAGCAAGTCTTTCAGAAAGCAGTTCTTCTCATCTACGCAAAGCTGTGCGCTTTGATGATTTGGAAGATTAAGAAACATCTGTTTGATATATCTGTTTTGTTGAGGTTGCCAGAGGCAATCTCTTTTTTTGTGCCTTGGCTTTTGTAAGCGAGTATAGTCCTAATAGGTCGTTGAGTAATAAAGTATATATATTAGTCAACTTTATGTCCTTCTGTTTTAAGCATGTTCTTGTAAGTTTTAGAATTATAGACTCCGAAATCGGTTTCAGCATTTTTGATATAATTCTTGCTTAATTAATATTTTTAGCTATTTTTGGTCGTGTTGGATATGGGGTGCCGAAAAAAAGGCATATTTCAACTGTAAGTTTATCCATGTGATTTGTCTTTTTATTGTTAATAGTATTATTAACTTTGATCCCCATATACTAAATATTCCTAAACATTAATTTTAAGCTTCCATCAATTATGGAATCATTACACACTAAGCTGCTCACGAAAGAAGTATCACATAAACCAGAGCCAGAAGCTATGCATCCTGATGACTCCATATCATTTGACGCCTTCAAAGACCAGGAGTTCGGCAAGGCCGAAACACCGGAACGTATTGATTTTCAGGCTAAAGCGAGAGCATTTAGGGTTGGCGCGAAGCTACGGGAGTTTCGAAAAGCACAAAAAATGACTCAGGAAGAATTGGCGATCAAGATTGGAACTCAGAAAGCATATATCTCCCGAATAGAGAATGGAGCGGACATGCAACTCAGCACGCTTTATAAGCTTTTTCAGTTTGGACTAGGTCTCAACGTTTTACTGATAATCGGAGAAGAGATCGAGTAATTGTAAGTACAAACGATCCCAGAATATAGCAAAACCAGCTACGGAAAATAATCCGTAAGCTGGTTTTTGTCTTTTTAAATAGCCATGATTTGCCATTATTTGGTAATGGGGGAAATATCATGACTCCTAATACTTTTCGGGTATTGATTAAAAGCGAGATGCTTTTTTATTTAGCTCTTCTGGCTAACGACTGTTCGTTTGGCAGCAATAATGATACTACACATCGAAAAATACATATTTAAATCTAAGACAATGAAAGCCTACCCCCCTCAACCAAAGCTCGCGATTCGAATCTTGAGTCCACCTTCCCATTCATCTTTTAACCAAAAAAATTATGAGAGAAGTCCATATATATGGCCCCCAATTTACTCCTTGGTTTAGAGAGTTAGCTGAATCTCAGAAAAAGCTCATTGGTTATGCTATCGAACGAGTCGCGACTTTAAAAGATTGGCCGCAAAACTCGTTTATGCAAAATCCTGACTATTCCAAGTTGACACTACTACCCGTGGTGTATGATCCCGAATCCGAGGACAAAACCTATACACTAATTGGTTTTTGCCCTTTGGACAAAGATAGTCGCTTCGTTATTGTAATGGGTTGTGAACATAATTGGGACCAACTCTCTCCAAGGTGCCTAGCGATTGCTGAAGAATTGCGAAGACTGTATCTAGACCGCCAAACCCTATGATGATGGAAGATTATCAACCGATAGATTATACAGAGTTATTAGCTAATTCTTTGGCGCTGAATACGCATGAAGATTGGCTGAAATTTTGGTGGGACCGATGGGTGTATGAAACTAATTATCGTCTACCCATTACGCATCGTAAAAAGTGGTTACGCTTTCTGAAAGCAATGAAGGCAGAAAAAGTAACACATAAATTTAGTGCATATTTCTACTTGAAGGCTATTACGACATGTGATTGTTCGGCAACAGGAATGATTCGTGTTGGAAATCAGAGTTTAGAGGCGAAATCAGAATCAGGTTTTATTCCAGCAAATACTATTGTGCGGATTACTGGTTGGGATATTAATCTCTTTACAATCCGAAAAGTTGAATAAGGATAGACGTAATATTAATATTCTATGCTCTCAACCACTCCGCCAAGTCTGACACCAATTTTGCGAGCGTAAATTGCTCCAAGGCCCGCAAGCGGCCTGCTTGTCCCATTTTCAGTCGAAGGTTTTTATCCGATAAGAGACTGCTGATACTTTCTGATAAAGCTGTGATGTTCCCGTTAGGAACAACATATCCCGTTGTGCCATGATCAACCACTTCAGCCATGGCGGGACTATCCATTACGATACATGGCAATTCTACCAACATTGCTTCTATCAAGGCCAAACTGGTACCTTCCCCAAAACGAGGCGTGAAGAGAAAGAAACTACACTGATTCAATTCTTGAGCTACGTCCTTTACGAAGCCTCTTAAAATAATCTCCTCTGCCAGATCATGTTGCTGAATAAGGCCTTTTATCTCAGTCCTTGCAGGCCCTTCTCCGAATATATGTAATTGAAAATCTACTCCTTGTTTTTTGAGCAAGGCCAATGCCTCTATCGCTCTATCTATCCCTTTTTCATACGACAGTCGAGCAGACATACCAATTCGATTGGGTACTCTTGCACTATGATCTGCTTGCCAAGGTTCCGGATTTATACCATTGTTGAGTGTCAGGTGAGCTAAGCGTTCCACTCGTGGAAACACCGCCGCAAAGGCATCAAAGGTAGCTTTGGCGTTGGCGAGGAAGTGTGTGGGAACCGTCTTTATAAACCATCGATTAAGACGATTGTCAGACAAAGGATATGAAACCCCCCGACGAAAAATCACTTTTTCAATTCCTATGCGTTTTGCGATCCAGCCAACCGTCTTGAGTTCATGGGAAGCGTTCAGTAAAACTGTATCTGGCCAAAAATCACGTAGGTGTTTTTTTATCGACTTAATTTGACCTGGTCGTAGTAGGGTCAAAAAACGAAGTTTATTGCTATAATAAGGCAAGTTTTCTGCATCCAATCGTTGCGCGAGAGCGCTTTCTGGATAGACATACCAAGCCACTTCAAAGCCGCGTTCTCGTAAGGCTTTTCCTACGGTGAAAAACCACTTTTCGCCTCCTCCCCAAGTTTTGGAAAGATTGACCATCAAAATTTTCTGCTGATTGACCAATGGTTTGGCGCCGATAAGATATCGTTTGCGAAGATAAACTTGCCTTAGCCACATGGCTCGGGCTGAACCTTTGGCGATTTGCCAACCAGCTTTGCCATCTCTCCATCCGCCACGTAGGATATACATTTTTAGCCAGCGCCAGAGAGGACTGAACCATTGCTTGAAAATCGCAGGTGTTTTGCCACGCGCATACATCTTATCGGCGGCTAAGCGAGCGTAATGCTCTAGGCGCTGACGATGGTCGTCTGGATGATGAAAGCTAAAGTGTAGCAGGTCTCCTGCTAGCTTGGTTTTACTTTGGCCTTCGGACAACGTCAGGCTCTCATGGACATAATCTCCCTCCCAAACAGCCGAAGCTTTTGGGAAAAGTCGGACCTTCTCGTCTGGATACCAACCTCCGTGCCTCACTGCCTTGCCACAGTAGTGCGTCAGACGGGCAAACTGATAAACTCCTTGTAGTTGGGGCTTGACGGCTAGTATGGAGGCTGAGAGTTCCTCAGAGAGGGCCTCATCTGCATCAAGCGAAAGGATAAAAGGAAAGCGAGCCAGGGAATTGCCGAAATTTTTGGTCTTGGCATATCCTTCCCAGGCTCGCGTAACAAAATTTGCCCCAAATTGGGCACATATATTTTGGGTTTCATCAGTACTACCTGAATCCACCACGATGATCTCATCTGCTACTCCCTCTAGGGATGCTAAACATCTTGCAATGTTTTGGGCCTCATTGAGGGTGATGATGACAGCAGAGATCATATTTAGCTAGTATAGAGTAGAAAGTATCGAGTAAGCAGACATTGTAATCTTGGTACTAAGTACTTGCTACTCCGTACTGAACTATTCTTTGACTTCTCCTTTTTGGCGGATGCGACTCACTTTCAACATATTGGTACGGCCACGCTCATGAATCGGCATACTACCACAGTTGACAATGATATCACCTGGTTCTACAAGATCATTGTCTTTTAGTACTTCATGGACATCATCAATGGTGTCATCAGTACTAACAAATTTATCGTAGAAAAATGCACGTACTCCCCAAACCAAGTTTAGCATATTGAGCACGGGGCGATTGCTGGTAAAGGCATAGATATTAGCCTTTGGCCGGTTGCGTGAGAGACTGATCGCGTTGAAGCCAGTGTGCGTCATAGAAATGATCGCTTTGGCGTTAGATTCTTCTGCCAATTTAGAGGCGGAAAGGATGATCGATCCGCTCAAAGGCTCAGATTCAGGAGGAAGCTCATCCATATGATGGTGGTAGATGTTGGTCGCATTAGCTTCAACACTATCCAAAATCTTGGCGATAGTCGAAACTACTCCAACCGGATACTTACCTACTGAAGTTTCTCCAGAAAGCATGACTGCATCAGCTCCATCTTCGAGGGCGTTTGCTACATCACTGGCCTCGGCACGTGTCGGACGAGGATTTTCCATCATTGTCTCCATTACCTGAGTGGCGAGGATACAAGGCTTACCTTGTGCGTTGGATTTTGCGATGATACGCTTTTGCCAAATTGGAACTTCTTCCAATGGAATTTCTACTCCCAAATCTCCACGCGCAACCATGATGCCATCACTAGCAGCGATGATTTCGTCGATATTTTCTAGCGCTTCAGGCTTTTCGATTTTAGAGATGATTTTGCTATTTCCGTTTTTGAGGCGGACCAACTCTTTGAGTAGGCGTACATCATCAGCTGTTCTCACAAAGGAGAGAGCCAGCCACTCGACCTGATGTTTGACTGCAAAGTCAATATCGCGAAAGTCCTTTTCTGTAATTGTCGGCACAGAAATGACTGTCTGAGGTAGATTTACTCCTTTACGACTTTGGATAAGGTCTCCAGAAACGATTTCAAGCTTTGCTCGGCTTTTCTTATTGGTCTCCACCACTTTGGCGATCACCTTGCCATCATCAATGAGAATAGGATCTCCTACTTTTACATCTTGAGCAAAAGTTTCGTACTGAATTGGGAGATCATTTTTGACTTGTTCTTTGATGTCGGCCCGTATGGTGACAATATCACCCGGTTTCACTTTAAAAGGAGCTGCAAGGTTGCCAATACGAATTTTGGGTCCTTGCAAATCCTGCAAGATCGGAATATTGGTTTTGTACTTTTTGTTAATCCCACGAATCATTTTGAGGGATTTTTCATGCGTTTCATGGTCTGCATGAGAAAAGTTGAGGCGAGCTACGTCCATGCCAGCTTTTACCATTTCGAGAAGGGTTTTCTCGTTGGTACAAGCAGGGCCGAGCGTAGCTACAATCTTAGTTTTGCGCAGATGGATGATCTTCAAGGTATTAGGCTTTTAATGTTTTTAACGTGAGTAATGTTTACCGCAGAACGAACGAGAGCGGACCCATTGAGTAACTCAATGAGTTTGTTAAGATCAGGGGGGGGAGGATCAATGATGCGAAGTAATAAAAAATAACGGAAAGCCCTTACTGTTTTGGGTAAGTTGGTACTATCCGCGACAAATAATGCAAATTCTCGGCCACGAATGGAGTTCGTGTCTTCGTAATATTGTAAAGGTCGTTTTACTGATTCGAGCGCTTTTGTTTCAAAAAGTAAATCTTTATTTTGGGGATTGATCTCATTTTCTTTAACATCTTCGTTAGTCGAGCTTCGCTCGTCTAACATATTGATATTCAATATGTTGTTTAGCTCGAAACACAGCTTCCAAACTCGCTCGTCTGAGGCAATTCCGATGATGTATTCGTCATAGTCATGTGCTCCTTCAATATGTACTCGCTTAGTCAATCGGCCGTTTCTTTAATGAGTAAATTACGAAATTAGTTCTCGCTCGGCTTGCAAGAAGTCAAAAGTTATTATATTTGCCGAGATTTTTTACGAGTCTCCAATAAACAATTCAACATTTCAAAAACCAAAGCAAATGGCTAGTAGCATTGCAGTAAAGGTAACAGGCATCATCGTTGATAAGCTAGGAGTAGAAGCCTCTGAGGTAACACACGAAGCAAGCTTTGCCAACGATTTGGGTGCAGACTCTCTGGACACAGTAGAGTTGATCATGGAATTCGAGAAAGAATTCAATTTGAGTATCCCTGATGAAGCAGCAGAAAAAATCGTCACTGTAGGCGATTCTATCACTTATCTCGAAGCTAACGTCGAGAAGTAAATGCAAGAAAAAAAGGTAGTTGTCACCGGTCTCGGTGCACTAACGCCAATTGGAAATGACGTCCCTTCCTTCTGGAAGGGACTTTCCCTTGGTACTAGTGGGGCTAACCTGATCACGCATTTCGACGCCGAGAAGTTTAAGACGCGCTTTGCTTGTGAAGTGAAGGGCTTTGATGCGACTGAATACTTTGGCCGCAAAGAAGCACGAAAGATGGACCGTTTTTGCCACCTTGGTAGAGCGGCTGCCGATGAAGCCATGCGAGATGCAGGCTTTAACATGGACAAAATTGATCCCTATCGTTTTGGGGTGATCTTTGGGTCCGGTATTGGAGGAATCGATGTCTTTTCTCAAGAAGTTGCAAACTTTACCAAGGGAGATGGAACCCCAAGGGTTAATCCATTTTTTATCCCCAAGATGATCATTGACATCTTGGCCGGTAATATCTCGATTGCTTATGGCCTCAAAGGGCCTAATTATTCGAGCGTATCGGCTTGTGCTACTTCATCCAATTGTATCATTGACGCGGTTATGCTCATTAAATTGGGCTATGCTGACGTGATGATTGCGGGAGGAGGAGAAGCTGCCATCACACAAATCGGGATTGGTGGTTTCAATGCGATGAAGGCACTCTCCCAAAACAATGATGAGTTTGAATCTGCTAGTCGTCCTTTTGACAACCGCCGTGATGGCTTTGTCATGGGAGAAGGCGCAGGAGCGCTGATCATTGAATCTTATGAACATGCTGTCAAGCGAGGTGCCAAGATATACGCTGAGATCGGCGGTATCGGTATGTCAGCTGATGCTTATCATATCACGGCTCCTCATCCTGAAGGAGAAGGAGCTGCTCGTGTCATGCAAAATGTATTGCAAGACGCTGGTCTAACACCTGAAGACGTAGATTATATCAACGTTCATGGTACCTCTACCCCGCTAGGAGATAAAAGTGAGACCCAAGCCATCAAAAAGGTTTTCGGTGATCATGCTTATAATCTCAACATTAGCTCGACTAAGTCGATGACTGGCCACCTATTGGGTGCTGCTGGTGCTGTAGAGGCCTTGGCTGCGATATATGCCCTTCAAAACAATATGATCCCTCCTACGATCAACTTCAAAGAAGAAGATCCAGAATGTGATCTCAATTTTACTTTCAATAAGGCGCAAGCCCGCGAAGTAAATGTCGCTATTTCCAATACTTTTGGCTTTGGTGGACACAATGCTTCGCTCTTATTTAAAAAGGTTTAAACCTAATTATTCCCGGAATCTGGTTCTCTATCTTACAATGCTTTGATAATTAATCTATTGCTTTGTACTTTTAGGGCTCGATTCTGGGTTTTTTCTTTTCTATGTTGTCAATCCGTCAACTTTACAATCTTCAGGTATCCAAGGACAAGAAATTCGTTCATGATATTAAGGACATCTCCGGATTTGTCCCTAAGGAGATATTTCTATACCGTCTTGCCTTAACACATAGCTCGTCGATCAAGAAATCTCGTAAGTCCCGCAACGCCCATATGTCAGTCGCCAAAGGCTGTAATGAAAGGCTGGAATTTCTCGGTGACTCTATCCTAGATTCGGTCATTGCCGAATATCTATTCAAAATCTATCCTACTAAGGATGAGGGCTTTCTGACCGAAATGCGCTCCAAAATTGTGAATCGAAAATCCCTCAATGAGATTTGTCGCAAGCTGCGAATCGACTCACTAATCCAACACAATCAGTCTGGTACTGTCAACGAATCGATGTTTGGTGACGCACTCGAAGCTTTCATCGGAGCGGTCCATTTAGATCTTGGCTACCGCAAGACCAAGCGCTTCATTCATCAGCGTATCATTGAGCCGCATATACATCTCCACTCCGTGGAACACCAGATCATCAGTTACAAAAACAAATTGATCGAGTACGTCCAAAAAACCAAAATGGGCATGCTCATGTTCGATGTAATTGCCGAAAAAGGGGACGGACGCAACAAAACCTTCCGCATTCAAGCGAGAGTTGGACAAAAAGTTTTGGGCGTTGGCGAAGGCAAAAATAAAAAGACTGCCGAACAACGTGCTTCCGAAGATGCGCTCCACAAGCTCAATATCCTCGCACCTACCCCTTCTGCCTAATCGGAAGTGAAAAGACCAATCAAGCAGCAAGAAATGTATAAGTAGGTTTGACTTGTAAGTTGGATCCCGCCAGTCGTACGGTAATCATCCCAAGCGTTCCGCGCAGCGAGAAGAGGAAGTAAAAGCCCAAGCAAGAACCCAATAACTGAAGAATAAACCACTTCAGCATTCCTTCTTCTTCATTCTGACTTCCCCAATTACCATTCCTTATCACCAAACTCACTTTTGGTAAAGCGAATCTGCTTGCCGGGCTGATTGAGTTTGAAACTCAGGCTCAGTAGCAGGATGTCAACCTCATAGATATAATTGGTCGTAGTATAAAAATCCTCCTGCCAAGTGGTGATACGTTGCTCATTGCTTTGTAGGAAACCCATATCTATGTTTTGCCATTGGAGACTGAGAGCGATCTTTCCTTCGGAGAACGTTTTTCTCAAACTTAGGAAGGGATTATAAAATCGTGAATCTACCCCCTGTGCCGTCACCCGCGCCGAAAGATAATTGAGGCCAGTTTGTAGTTTTAGGGTCGGTAGTATGTCAAAATCCATATTGGCGTTGATCGAGTAGATCAGACTAGAGGTATTGATACTGGTGCCAAATAGATCGCCCACAATGCTGTAGTTATAGACATTGGTGCCGAGATAAAGCTTCCACCACTCCGTCGGATAAAGCGTCGCGCCCACTTCTAAGCCATAAGCTTGAGCTCGGCCTGCATTGGTATAGATGCGGTTGAGGATGGTATCATTGTAAATCGTATTGACGCGATTGATGACATTGTTGACTTGACGATAGTAGGCCGTCGCAAATACGCTATTGTCGCCCCAGCGCTTACTGATCCCGAGTTCGGCAAGGCCAATAAACTCCGGCAAAAGCTCGGCATCGCCTTGCTCCAATGTCTCCGAATGCTCTCGCTCCGGAAAGGGTGTCATCTTGAAAGTAGTGGTCCGCTCGATACGTCGGCTATATCCGCCTTTGAGCAGCCAATCTTGCCCCAGATCATATTGCAGATTGACGGATGGAAATGGACTCAACAACCGTAACTCATAGAGGGTATCAGGTTGCGCCAAGCCCAATTCACGATCCATATACTCCAAACGTAAACCGATCTGATAGCTAAGTTTGGACTCCTTTCCATTGAATTGGGTATAGAGAGAGTGGATCTGTCGGGTGAGTTCAATACGATTGGTAAAGGTCGGATTGCTAATCCAGCGATCATTTTGCAGATCGCGGTCTTGATAGAGAAAGTCCCCCGGATGCGATAGATAACGATATTGATAACCACTAAGCCACTCTACTGAGCCGAGTTTGCGTTTGTAGTTGGCTTGCAGCCGAACGCCAGCCAGTGGATTGTCATTGGTATTGAACTGAGTTTGGAGGGTGTCGCTGGTATTGGGCCAGGCAAGACTCGTATTGTCCGTCGGGCCACCCAGGACGGTGCGTTCGTACAAAGCAGATAGCGAGA
This sequence comes from Bacteroidia bacterium, assembly GCA_045106675.1. GTDB lineage: Bacteria > Bacteroidota > Bacteroidia > J057 > J057 > JBCAWW01. The sequence continues at coordinate 7,766 of JBGCFA010000262.1, read as the reverse complement.
TGCTTGATTTATCTGCGAAGCTATGTTCATAATCGAGAGAGCCGATCAGGAAGTCGCCTCGGCGAACGCGCAGGTTTTCATTGTAAAAAGTGATGGAGTCCAAGCGTTCCGCGCCGCGGAACACTTCCCCACTCTCCTCATATAGCTCCCAATAAGTAGTAGCGCCTTGAAAGGCAGAGGTCGGTATCTGTGTACGTTGCTGAGACTGATACAAGATATCAGCGGTACGAAATTGAGTCCTTTTTCCGGCAAACACACTGATGCCCCATTTGTCTTGCTTTGTTGGCGTATAGTTGAGCGCCATGCGTCCTGAGTATTGAAAACGGTCAAAGGAGCGTTCTCCGGAGGAGGGAAACTCTGTCAGCACCTCATCGAGATAAGTATTGACATAGCCGATGCGACGGCCTGAGACATCATTGCGACGATAATCCAATCCAACCGAAAGGTCCCATTTATCCTGACGATAGTTGAGCGTCAAGTCTCCGCCATAACGCCTAGCAGAAGCCTTATTGTCATAAGACTCTAGGCTTGGTAGGCCCCAAAGTCCATTGACGAGGAGGTAAAAGCCATTGGTCGCGCCTTGCACGGTTTTGATATTGATGATGCCGGCTTTGCCATCTGGGTCGTATTGGGCGGATGGGGTGGTGATCACTTCGATGTCATCGATCGCATTGGCGGGAAACTGATTGAGGATAGTAGCCGGATCGCCTTGGACGGGTTTGCCATTGAGCATGATGATAAAGCCCGTCGCACCCCTTACCGAAATCTCTCCCTGTCCATCTATGGACACAGAAGGCAAATTGCGGAGGACATCGCTAGCGGTACCACCTTGAGCATTTTGAAATTGTCCGGCATCGAACACTTGGCGATCTACCTTTTGGTATTGCTGACTTTGTCGCCCACTGATATTGACGGCTTCCATCAGTTCCATTGACGCCCGAAGCGCAATATTGCCGAGCGTTTTGTCTTGTCCGCGCGCTAGCCCTAGCTCAGAAACAATTTTGCTCTCATAGCCCAAAAATCGAACCTCCAGATAATAATCTGCTACTTTGATTTTGTCGAGGACAAAATTGCCTAAGGAATCCGCTAAGCCACCGCCCACTAGGCTACTATCCTGACTTTGATATAGTCCCACAGCAGCATAGCCCAATGATGAATTGTCGGCTTCGTCCACGATTTTGCCGCTTATGCGAACATTTTGGCCCCAGAGATTGCCCCAAGGCAATATGAGAAAGAGGAGGAGTCCTAAAAAATAGCGCATAGTAGCATTAATGAAAGTAGAGATTTGTTTTCACATGAAAGTACTATCAATTCCTTTTTATGTTTACGACTTTGTTGATTTTTATTTTGCTCAGTTCCCCATAATTTGGGGTAAACCTACGTATAGAGGTAATAGAAATAGCACAAATCCCTTGGCAGGGAAAACACAATCAGATAAATTGTTTTTTATGCATCACATTCTCCGTACGCTAATCCTTTTGGGAGCTCTTCTCCCGATAAGCCTTCTGGGCCAACAGTTTGAACGTTGTGGTACCGTCTATATGGACTCACTGCGACACGCCAACAATCCTTTACTACCTAGCGCTGAAGATTTTGAGCGTTGGATAGAGCCTCGAGTACGCGCGATGGCGGCCTCTTCGCAACAGAGGGAAGTACTCACCATTCCTGTGATTGTACATGTAGTCCATGACAATGAGCCTGTAGGCATCGGACGTAATATCTCGCAGGCGCAAGTCCAATCCCAAATTGATGTGCTTAACGAAGACTTTCGGAAAGCCTTTGGGACTCCTGGCCATAATACTAATCCTGTTGGAGCCGATGTCGAAATCGAGTTTTGCCTCGCGACCATCGACACCAATGGCAACGTTCTCGCAGAGCCGGGTATCGATCGTATCAACCGACAAGACTTCGGCAATTGGCCGACTCTCCCTTGGAGTTTGAATAATGTGGAGACTTTTGTGATGCCTTTTACGATCTGGAATACGGCCGATTATATGAATATCTACGTCGTAGAACTCTCCGGTAACAATCTAGGATTTGCCCAATTTCCAGATGCAGACTCTATCCAAGGTGTTCCCAACGATTGCTGTGCGAATACAGATGGAGTCACGATCAATTATACCAATTTTGGCCGTACCGGTAATGTACAGTCTCCTTATGACCAAGGTCGTACGACTACTCATGAAGTCGGTCATTGGCTAGGACTCCTCCATATCTGGGGAGATGGTGATTGTAGTGACGATGACTATTGTGACGACACTCCTAACGCGGATTCGGAAAACTATGGTTGCCCTACCAATCCTGTTTCTTGTGGCAGCACCAATATGTTTGAAAATTATATGGACTATACTGATGATGACTGTATGAACATATTTACCAGTTGTCAGGCTTTGAGGATGCGTACGGTGATGGCTTATTCTCCCCGACGGGCCTCTCTTCTCAATTCAAATGCATGTTCGGCGCAAGTCGCCCCTTCTACTAATTTCCAAGCCAATTTTACCACTATTTGCGAGGGTTCGACCATTAGATTTCAAGACCTCTCCAATAATGCGACTGCTTGGAATTGGACCTTTGAAAATGGTATTCCCGCTAGTTCTACTGAGCCCAGTCCTCAGGTCGTTTATTCCACGGCAGGAACCTATAAAGTTAGTTTAGAGGCGAGCAATAATTTTGGTAGCAACCTACTCGAAAGAAGCGCTTATATCACCGTCACCAGCTCGGGACTCGCAACCTTCTTTTCGGAAGATTTTGAGAGTGGCTTCGGTACTTTTGAAATCGTCAATCCTGACAATGGCATCACATGGGAACGCAAAGCCGTAAGTGGTAGCACGAATGGATCGGTCGCGCTATGGATCAATCTTTACGATTATACTATGTCTGGGCGCAAGGACGAGCTCGTTTCTCAAGTCTTTGACCTGAGTTCCCAGAGTTCGGTGCAACTGAATTTCGATCATGCTTATCGCCCTTTTTCTGCAAGTGAGTTTGACTCTCTCTTAGTCTATGCCTCTACCAATGGAGGCAATACTTGGCCTTTTCTCCTCGCGAGTTATGGCGAAAATGGTAGTGGGAGCTTTGCTACTGGCCCCGAATTTGCGAGCAAATTTATCCCTGCCAATGCCGATGATTGGTGCTTTTCGGGTAGTGGTTGGTCTGGCTGTAAAACCATTGATCTTAGTGACTTTGATGGGGAGGACAACTTCCGTTTCAAGTTTGTCTCAGTCAATGGTTATGGCAATTGCATCAGTCTCGATAATATCGAATTAGCAGGTGTTTGCAGCGCCATCGCGGATATTGAGCCACCTTTACAGGCTGGACAAGACTTTTACCTCTTTCCTAATCCTACGCAAGGAACCTTCTATCTCGAGATAGCAAGTGAACAAATTCAGATAGCGCAAATCAAGGTTTTGAATATGCTCGGACAACCGATCCATCATCAATCAGCGACTTTGCAGTCGGGTAGTAACCGTCTTAGCGTCGATCTGTCTGCGGTTGCAACAGGGACGTATATGGTGGAGGTCTCCTTCGGAGAACGTCGCGGCTATGAGCGTATCATTAGACAACCATAAAAGGCTATCTTTGCGCCCATGGATTTCTTACTCTATGGTGCTTACGGTTATACCGGTCAGCTGATCGCCGAGATGGCAGTCGCTCAAGGATTACGTCCGCTTTTATCAGGGCGTTCTGAAGAGAAGCTCCGCTCACTCGCGGAACGCTTGAATTTACCCTACGAAGCGATAGATTTAGCTGATAGTGATAAGCTAGACGCTGCTCTCGCCAAGGTGCCTGTGGTGCTGCACTCTGCTGGACCCTTTGCCCATACCTTCCATCCGATGGTAGAGGCTTGTCTTCGCACAAAGACGCATTATCTGGACATTACTGGAGAGATGGCAGTTTTTGAAGCGATCGCTCGTATGGACAAAGCAGCCAAAGAGGCTGGCGTAATGCTATTGCCGGGAGCTGGCTTTGATGTGGTCCCTACCGATGCGATGGCCGCATTCTTATCTCAGCAGTTGCCCAATGCTACTCATTTAGAGTTAGCCTTTCATGGCAATGCGGGTCTATCACACGGTACTGCCAAAACCGCCATCGAAAACCTCGATACGGGTGGCATGGTTCGTGAAAACGGCAGCCTGAAAGCTGTGCCTACTGCCCACAAAGTGCGAGAGATTACTTTTAAAGATAAACCGCTTTCGGCGGTTGCCATTCCTTGGGGAGATGTCGCCACAGCTTGGTACACCACTCAAATCCCTAATATCATCGTTTATATCGCCCAGTCTCCTAAGACGATTCGGATGATGAAGCTAAGTCGCTATCTCAGTGCGATTTTGACTTTGGGACCGGTACAGCGTTTTCTCAAGCGACAGATCGAAAAACAACCAGCCGGACCTTCGGCAGAGAAAAGAGCCAAATCAGAAACGATTGTTTGGGGAGAAGTTCGCCAAGGCGAACAAAAAAAGGTGCAAGCTCGTCTCAAGACGCCTGAAGGTTATACCCTTACAGCTCAAGCTAGTCTAGCACTGGTACAAAAGGTAAGAGCAGGAGAAGCCAAAGCCGGATATCAAACACCAGCAGGCGCTTTTGGCTATGATTGGTTGCTTGAATTAGAGGGAGTGGGGGAGTTTCAGTTGCTAGACTAAGACTCATTTTTTCATAGATCTGACACGAATATTCATTATTAACATTTTGTTAAGAAAAATTGGGCGTGCAACACATCTTTCAGATGTATTGTCCGTATGTCAAGAGTCTATTAAGAAAAAATCATTTCACATAAACCTTTTTACATGAAAAATACCCTTTACAGTTTACTCGCCTTATTTCTCCTATTTGGCAGTGGCCAATTACAGGCACAAGACAATATCGTAAAACTAAGATTGGGGCAGCTAGCCGCCGGTAATATCGAGCTAACCTACGAACGAGTAGTGGCTGATAATCAGTCGCTAGCCATCACTATTGGCGCTCGGATCCCTCGAGTATTTCCGATAGATCAGGTTGTAGACACCAGTGATGTTACAGCTATCAACGGCGATCTCAATACAGGTGGTTTTTCGATTACCCCAGAGTATCGCTTCTACCTCGGTGCAGAAGGCGCTCCTTACAAGTTTTACATTGGCCCATACCTCCGTTATCGCCGTTATAGCTATGATTTTCAATCCAATGTAGAATATCTTGATGCCGGAGTTCCCAAGGATCTTGATATCGGCATAGATGGTAATTGGTCTGCTTTCGGTGGCGGTGTCACCATGGGAGTGCAATGGCTCATCAATGATGTAGTCTCTATCGATTGGAACATCGTTGGTATTGGTATTGCCTACAATACGATCAAATTTACTGGCACAACAACTGATCCCGGCGCAGATTGGGCAGAAGTTGTTGCAGAGCTAGAAGAAGCCTTTGCTGAAGCACCTATATTGGGTAATCGTTTTGAAGCTACTGAAGATGGGGCTAGCGTAAACGGTCGCTTTGGCTTTGCTTTCCCTAGCCTCCGGGCTAACCTTTCTGTAGGTATCGCTTTTTAAGCAAATACAATAAAATCATCGCCTCCTTGGTTTTGCCTAAGGAGGCGATTCTTGTTTTTAGTGCCTCTTCTCTTCGTTTAAGAATCCGCGCATAACTCCTGTTCTCACTATTAATCCCTCGTAATATGAAAACCTATTGATCGTTTTTGGGCTACTGCTTTTGGCTGGTCCAAAGCTCATGGCCCAAGAAAATATCATCAAATTACGCCTCGGGCAATTAGCCGCTAGGAAGGTAGAACTCACTTATGAACGTGTCGTATCAGACAATCAATCGTTTGTCATCAGTGCTGGGGTCAGATTACCTCGCAATACGGTACCAGGGATATTTTCTGGTGCTACCAGCGACCCAAGTGTCTTTAACCAAGATGAACTTGAGTTTGCGTTCAACGGTTTTTCGATCACCCCTGAATACCGTTTTTATCTAGGATCAGAAGGTGCACCTTATAAGTTTTATATTGGACCTTATCTCCGCTATCGCCGTTGGGGATATGGATTAGATGCGTTCGTAGAATACAGCAACAACGGCGTCCCCGATCAAGCAGATGTACGTATCGAAGGGAGCTGGTCTGGAATCGGTGGTGGAGTCGGTATCGGTATGCAATGGATCATCAATGATGTATTAGCCATTGATTGGAACATTGTTGGTTTAGGGGTATCCTATCAAGCCTTTAAAATCAATGGTCAGGGCAATAATGCCAATGAAGATTGGACTGCCGTCAGAGCTCGTTTAGAAGAAGCTTGGGAAGATGTGCCTATCATACAAGACAATTTCACCTTAGAGGAAGTGGATATGGGAGTGAATGGCAAGTTTGGTTTTGTACTTCCGAGTGTAAGGGCTAATCTCTCAATCGGCTATGCATTTTAAGTAAAATATCGAAAGCGGCGTATCGCATACGCCGCTTTTTTCTTTACCCGAACAATAGGAAATATGAAGGCTGCTATCCGGCGAAAATATGGTTCACCCGCAATAATCAATATCGAGAATATTGCTACCCCAATCCCTCAGGAGGATGAAGTACTGATTAGGGTTCATGCCACGACTGTCAATCGAACTGACTGCGCCAATCTGACCGCAATACCTTTTATCATGAGGTTTGTACTTGGATTATTTAAACCTAAACAAATCGTATTGGGGACAGATTTTGCTGGTGAAATCATCGAATTGGGCAAAAATGTCCAGTCTTTTGAAGTCAACGATAGGGTCTTTGGTTTTAGTGATAATGGTCTCGCCTCGCAAGCGGAGTACATCTGTGTTCCAGCCAAAGGCAATTTATTTGTCATACCTGATAAGATTAACTATCAACAAGCAGCGGCAAGTTTAGAAGGCGCACATTATGCTTATTCCTTCATCCATAAAACCAACATCCAAGCAGGTCAAAGGATTTTTATCAATGGTGCTACTGGCGCCATTGGTTCAGCACTTTTGCAGCTTGTCAAGCAGTATGATGTCCATATTACGGCTAGCTGTAATACAAAGAGTATTGCGTTAATCAAATCATTAGGGGCTGACAAAGTATATGACTACACTAAAGTCGATTTTAGCACCTTAGACGATCAGTACGACTTTGTTTTTGATGCCGTAGGCAAAAGCACCTTTGGTAAATGTAAAGCGGTACTCAAAAAAGAGGGGATCTACATATCATCCGAATTAGGGCCATATGCCCAAAACATCTTTTTTGCCCTCTCGACCCCTTTTGGATCTGCTAAAAAAGTAATCTTCCCCATCCCATATAGCCCACAAGAAACTATCCCCTACATCCAAAATCTGTTAGGACAACAAAAGTTTGTTCCGCTTATTGATCGGGAATATGCGCTAGAGGATATATCAACTGCTTATGAGTATGTCCTCACTGGGGAGAAGATTGGGAATGTCGTCATAGACATGAAGTCATGACATTTTTAATAGCCTAAGAGTTCTTCCAACTTCGTCAGCACCTTATCCGCATTGGGGAGCATCGTCGCTTCCAAAGTAGCGTTTAGTGGTATTGCAGGCGTATCAATCGCACCCATCGTCATCACCGGAGCGTCCAAACTGCGGAAGCATTGCTGAGAGATACGTCCAGCCAATGACTCTGCAAAGGAGTTTTGGAGCGTTTCCTCGGTGAGTACGAGTACTTTGTTATGGCGTTCGACACGGTCGACTATCGCCTCCCAATCAATCGGCGCTAAAGTGCGAAGATCCAATATCTCTACTTGGCCTTTTAGCTTTTTGCTGGCGTTACGAGTCCAGTGTACACCCATACCGTAAGT
>JBGCFA010000261.1:0-3059 GCA_045106675.1 Bacteroidia bacterium | reverse complement strand
AGAATTCAATAACGGTACAGTCCCATTAGGCACTCCTGAATTTGACAATGTGAATACCTGGCCTTTAACTTTATAAATTCCAGTAAAATTCACTAAAAAATTCACTCTGTAACTTATCTCAACTGTATTTGAAATAATGTCAAGACATTCGGTAGGAGCTTTCCATTTCCCAGAACCGTCCCCTAGGACTTTCCCAACCGTGACCGACTTAAATCCCCCCCCATATACATTCCCTATCATCAAACCAAAAAACAACAAGCAAAGAGCGCGAAAAAAGTGTGTCGAAAAAACGTTAATAATATGCATCGTACTAAGATGTTAAGTGTGAAAAATTAAGTTACAAAAATTTGGATAATCCATTTTACCAAGCTGCCTCTAAAATCTTCATGAGGTCAGGGTAGCGGCGGCGAGAGACGGGTAAAAGAGTCCCATCAGTTAGTTCAGCTTCAACTTGACCTCGACGCCATAAGGTTCGTAAAAAACGGATGTTAATTAAGTGGGACCGATGGATCCGAACAAATTGCGGATAAGCGTCCAAGGTCGTATCGAAATGCTTGAGCGTTTTGGCGAAGCAAAAAGCCTTATTACGACTGTGAAGATGCAAGCGTGCATAACAACCATCAGCCTCCACTCTTATTATCTGCCGGACAGGTACCAATTCTAGGCCTTTATCAAAAGGTAGACTCATCATTGGTCCGCTTACAGGAGCTTTGTCAAACAAAGCAGCGATTCGATTTGGAGGAGTACGCAAAGGCATTCCATCCGGGTAGTTATATCCCATGTCCATGATTTTGCAAATTGTGGTTCGTATTATCCCAACAGATGTCTTACCAAAAGCCGGAATTTTCTTACCTTAGTCTATGAAAGTCTTATGAGCGTTAAAAAAAATCGAGAAATAATTAGAAATATTTCACAAACGCCTGATTATCAGTCAGAAAAAATATGGCAAAACAGCCTTTCTCCAATCAAGAAGTAATCGACGGCATCAAAGCTGGGGGACTTTCCCAGGAGAAATGGTTGCTCAAAATCTATGAAGCTCACTTTACGCTCGTTTACAAAGCCTTGGCCAAACACAAGGTAAATGAAGAACAAGCCATAGACGCTTATAGTGACGCAATTGTAGAGTTTCGAAAAAAAATCATAAGTGATTCATTTAGAGGCGATTCAAGCTACTTTAGCTTCCTGTACTCTATCTTTTTTAACAAAATTTTTAACGCTTTAGCAAAAAACAAGACTAAGAAGGTTGAATGGGTATTTGAAATGCCCAGTTATCTGATCGATGACAACAAAGACATCGCTCGTTTACTAGAAACCAATGAGGCTTATGAAACGCTTCTTTATTTCATGGACCAACTCGGAGATCCCTGTCAATCAGTTTTACTGGATAACGGATATTGGGGCTATAGCATGGAAGAGTTGGCACAGCGGCACCAGTTCAAAGATGCAGCCACTGCTCGCAGCAAAAAGTTTCACTGCCTCAAAAAGCTTTTAGCCCTAATTCAAAGCAAAAAGACACAACCTTCTTAGCATAACATCATGTCAGACGAAATTCTCATATTGCTCTCAAAATACCTGCATGGCGATTTAAGCCCTGCCGAAAAGGAGGCAATTGAAGCGCGCATCCTCGCAGAACCAGCAGTTGCCGAAGCCTTAAAAGAGCTTACACTAAGTGAGCAATCTATTCAGGCGAAAGGGGATCAATTACTGAAAGCTAAGCTAGATCAAAAGGGACATAAACTAATGCAAAATAGGCCTCAGAAGAGCCTAAAACTCTGGCCTTGGATTGCAGCTGCAGCCGCTATTGCTTTATTATTTAGCCTTTATTTTCTCAATCCATTTTCCCAAGGTCCACAGTGGCAAGAAATGGCTGAAGCTTTTCCTTTACCTAGCACACCAACTAGTGTTCGCGACAATCTTGACTTACCACAAAAAAGACAAAAAGGATCAGAACAATATCTTAAGCTGCAAAATCGAGCAGCCATTAATCATTGGCGGCCCTATCTACAAGATACCTCTGACGTTGAAATTCAATTTTATATCGGAATCGCTTATTGGCAGATAGCACAGCACGATTCAGCCCAATATTTCCTATCTCAAGTACCTCAAGCTAGTAGTCTCTACCAACGTGCAAGCTGGTATCAAGTGGCCCTTTGCGTCGATAGTAAGGATATTGACTGCCTCAAAACACAATTATCAAATATTAGTCAACAAAACGGCCACTACAAACAAAGCACTGCCCAAGAATGGCTTAAGCAGCTAGAATAACACCATAGAATTCATTTTATACCTCTACACTTAATAGCTCAAACCATGAGCTAAATGGGAAAGCTATATCCATCCTTCCCGCAAAAAAACACAATCATGAATCATTTATTCTCCTTCTGGAGTATGCTGTTTTTTGTATTGCCGGCTTGGTGCATTGGGCAGTCTTCCGACCGCCTGAGTGCCCTCGCCAGCAATCTTGAAACTCTCTCCCTAACCCATCCCCAGCTCAATGAAGCAGTCCAACTCTCCTTCGAAGACGTGAGTCTGGCACATTATGTCCGCGCCTTGGGGCAGGCACACGCACTCAATGTCTATATCGAGGATACTCCCACTTTACGACTCAGCAGTGATTTTCAAGGGGAATCCGTCAAAAATGTCCTACTCTTTCTCTGCAAGCAATTTCAGTACGAGTTTGAGCTTACTGGCAGTATCCTATCCTTTTCTCCCTACCAGCCTACGCTAAGGCTTCCCCCTAGCAAAGCGGCTCCTGACATAGCGTTCGCTGAAGGCATGCTCAGTGCAGACTTACAAAACGATAGTTTACGAGCGGTAATCCGTACTCTTTCCACTCTCACGGGTCGCAAGATCTTGACTAAGCCAGAGCACTTTGCTTTGCTTTCAGCATACCTACCTCCTACTCCACTCGATACTGCGCTAGAAGCTATTTTCGCAGCCAACAATTTACATCTTCGGAAGCGGCCTAAGGGATACTACCTTGTAGAACCCACCAATCTCACCACCCCTACAGCACAATCAACAAGTCCTCAGGGCCGCACCGATTTCTCTATTGAAGT
>JBGCFA010000260.1:0-9199 GCA_045106675.1 Bacteroidia bacterium | reverse complement strand
CTCATACAGGCTTAACGACAGTTAATTATGTTAAAGTATATGTTCATACGACAATTCTGGCAATTGGTGTCAATGGACATTGATGAGTTCTCCAATACCCAATAACCTACCTCAATAAATTGTGCCTCTCTATCGGTGTGTCGAAACTGTAAATCAATTTGATGCAATAAATCGTAATAAATAGGAATGGAAAACTACTTGCTAATGGAGTAATTTGTAAATATTGAATTATTTTCTTCATGCTTATGCAACAAGGTTTACCTTCTAACTCCTACTTATCTTCGAATAAGACATTCTTACCAAGCTGGCAATCCTGTGTTTTAATGCTGTTTTTTGGCCTTTTAAGTGTCAATACAATAGTCGCTGGCAATCCTGATGGCGACTTGGAAATCCAATTATTGAGTGGTTCTAATCTGATCATTGCCCCAAATGGTACGGGGCCAGAATTAATCTACATCGGAGCCAAAATTACTAACAATGGGCAAGATGCCTTAACTGATATTAGTATCAGTATAGGGGATTTTGATAAAAACACTCCGGGTATTTATCCTAGTAGAGAACATACTGGACTAAGTGGTAAACTTGCCCTTAGCCATCAAAACGCAGGGGGAAATTATTCGGATGCCAATCGTTATGTTGCAGACTTAGCTCCGGGAAAGAGCCTTGTCCAATATTGGTTGGTAGAGTATCCTCGTACAGATCAAAATGGTACTTCTGTTAGTCTGACAGACTTGACCGAAGATGATCTATGGTTGGAGTATGATGTTTGGGCCACTGCTAAAGATGCAAGTGCTAATCTTGCGGCAAACACTAGTCAAATCTTAAACTTTAGATCGCAAACTATCAATACAAAGAGTCAGGCTTGGGGAATGGATAGAGCTGAACTCCCCACTGAGTATGCAGACTTATTAGCAAGTATAGATGGCTGGGACACCAATAATCAGAATGTTGCCCTTGCTGGACAGAGTATCGTGATCCCTGTTTGGCATCAATTAGGGACCGTAAAAAATGGCTTTGATAGTAATACGGACCTCGTACCAGACTTTAACGCTTTCTTACAACCAGTAGGCAAATTAGCTAATTTTGAGCCTTCTTGCTTTAGACTGATTCGAACCTATGGGGTTTTGTTAGTAGAAGATCAAGATGGAAATATCACTTTTACTAGCTTCAACAACCAAACTCACTTTACCAATATCAGCCGCGAAAATAAGACTGTGATGGGCCTCGTCAATTATGAGATGATGGCACTCGGTTCAGAATGTACCGCAAGCCTCAGTCCTTTTCAATCTGTCGCGAACCAAATCAATCAAGAAAGTTTTAATCAAGACTTTGGTGCCTCTGTTGGAACTTTGACCGCTAAGAAGCATCCCTTTGTTATTAGCGCAAATACAATAGATAGCGTACCAAAGGGGTCAAATATAAGTCTACAGTATCAGCTTAGTAGCACGGATGCCATTGCTTTAGGCAATCCTGCTTTAGCAGCAGGTTTAGGTATTTATGTCAAAATCCCTACTGGTACAGCTTTAGTTAGTAGTTCCGCTGCAAGCGACCTCCCTACTCTCTACTCAACCAATGACGGTATGTCTTGGCAACAAACTGAACCAGCTGATCCTGCAATTGTAACAGATATCCTTTGGTTGCTCAACGAAGGGATTACAGATCAAGATAATGCGATTGTCTCTTATCAGTTGCATATCCCTACTGGTTTTGCTGGTAATATGATCGAAACTTCAGCCAGTGTTCGGATACAAGGTGGGGGTAATCTACTTACGACAAGCAATATTGTTCCTGTGGCGGGAGGCCGAGATTTGATTGGCAAGATTTTTTCAGATACTGGAAGCCCTCAACACTATGCCAACGGACAACAAGACAATGGCGAAGATGGCATCGGTGGGATCAAATTGGGCCTATATTTAGATGTCGATGCAAACGGAATCTTAGATGCTACTGATCCTAAGATTCGTGAGCAAACGACTGATAGCAATGGTAAATATGATTTTCGCTCTTTGCCGGAAGCTCAATTTATTTTATTACTAGATACTGACTCTACACTCATCAATGATGCTTGGTATGGGACGACTACTGCTGTCGCTAGTCCGGTATCATTGGTTTCTAACAGTGAGAACAATCTCAGACTGGGCATGAGTCCACTTTTAGGGCATGAGCAAGTTTTATTAAATCCAGGTCCTGCTTACGAAGGGGAATTGCTCACCTATAAAGTATCTCTAGAGCACTTGATGGATCAATCCAATGTTTATCTATCTGGGGCTGTTTGGAGTGAAACTTATAATCCAGCGCAACTTGAGTTTGTCTCTGCTAACCCTTTTCCCACTACAATCGACCTTGTCAATGGCAAGTTAGAGTGGCTGACAGCTGCCACAATCACGGCTGGAGAAACACAGGAAATTGAATTATTCTTTCGTCCGATCGCTACGAATTATACTCAAGATTACTCTGTTCAATTGATTTCGACAGTTGAAAATCTACAGTTTACAGACAAAAAATATATTGAATATCTAAGTGATACGCTCACTCAAATCATCCGCCCAAGCGGTAGCATCAGCGGGTATGTTTGGAATGACCTTTCGGGCAGCATTGCTGGTTGGGCAGGAGAGCAAGGCTTTGAAAATGGTGAAAGTTTTTTGCCTGAGATCAAACTCTTGGCTTATGGATGTGTAACCTCCTCCGGAGAACGCTTAACTCCATCGACTGCTGCTGTCAATAAAGCATGTGATGCGGGTGCTAATGGCGGTAGTTGGGCTGTGCTAGACTCAGCATATACCCAAGCTGATGGCAGATACCTATTTCGAGGATTGGGTGAGGGTTTTTATTATATAGCCGTAGACCCATCTAGTTTAGCTATCAATAGTACGCTCAAGGGCGATCCTGACGAAGCAGGTGTCTGTGTAGATTGTGATGCAATCTGGGGCGATCCAAGTTTGAAACTGCAAGAACTCAACTTAGTTGATGCTAGCCAGGACTATACTCGTACCAATTTTGGCTATGAGGTTCCTGCCGCATTGACGGGTTATATATGGCATGATATCAATGGCAATGGCACCAAAGAGTCTATCGAAATCGGGATTGCCGATTTTCCTGTAGAACTGATTAGTAGTGATTGTAGTACGGGAGTAGATTGCCCGACGAGCCATACAGATGCAGACGGACAATATAGTTTTGAAAATCTCACAGACAATCAGACGTATACGGTGAGTCTTGGGATCCATCCATTGAGTAGTACATATACCTTTGTACAAACTGCAGAAGAAGATGGTCTTAAGGATGGCAGTATCCAAAAAACCATCGCCAATGCTCAATGGTATGCTAATTTGAACTTTGGTTTTCAGCTGCAAGGTCCTGCAACACTATCTGTCAATCTGCTAGCTGATTGGAATGCAAATCGTACCCAAGATGCGGCTGATGAAGGGATCAATGGAGTAATTGTCAATTTATATTTTGATGCAGATGAAAACGGAATATTCAATGCCACTATTGACCCCTTTGTCAAAACAATGCAGTCAGATGCTAATGGCATTGCGACTTTTACGAATTTGATTTATGGGACTTATTTTCATCAACTTCAGATTCAGGACCATAGCGTTCTGGCACAGACTCAAATCATAGCTGATCCAGATGAACCAGCTAGCCTTTGTAGTATTTGTGATGGAGTCGCTAAGACGATCTTATCAGCTAATCAATCTAGTGTAGCTCAAACATGGGCTTTTCAGCCACTTGGCGACACAGAAATCGAAGGGCTCGTATGGCATGATAATAATGCGGATCAATTAACCCAGTCATCGATAGAAGAAGTGATCGCTAATATCAATGTAGAATTAGCAGTCGATCTTAATCAAGATGGTGTGTATGTACCATTGACTACGGTATTATCAGGCGTTGACGGGACGTTCCGCTTCGCGGAACTCATCAACAGTTCTTATCAAGTAAAAGTTGATGCACAGGACTCTGACCTACCAAATAGTGAAAATGGTACTGCTTATGCTGCGACCAATCCAATTGAAGTCCTTGCCACAATCAGCGATGGTAGTGTTAATCTCAATACCCAAGCTGACACATATCTACGCTTTGGCTTTAGTCAACTAGCGAGTATCGGTGAAATCGTTTTTTGGGATTATAACGCAAACGGGCAACGTGATGAATTTGAAGAGGGTATTGCCGGGGTACGTGTTTGTCTGTGCGAAGGTGAGGTGAATAGTTGTACTACTGCCAATGCTTTACGCTCAGTAGTTACGAGCTATGGCGGTGTTGATGAAGAAAAAGGATCTTACCTCTTTGAGGATTTGGTACCAGGTACTTATACGATAGGCGTTCAAGCAAGCACTGCTCCAATCAGTAATGCTGCTCAAAGTGCTCATCCAGCTTCATTTGGTGAGACTTGTACCAGCGACTGTGATAGTCATCATACCCTGACCATTGAAAGCGGTCGTCAGATCCAAGGGATCAACTTTGGCTATAAAGCAAAAGGAGTGATGGGAGGTGTCATATGGCTTGATATCAATAACAATAAGATAATGGATGAGGGAGAGGAAGGTTTAGCTAACCAAACGGTAGCTTTGATCCCTCCGAGTCGTGTCAATATTGGAGCTGGTCAAGGTCGTGCCTTGATTAAGACTACCAATGCAAATGGTGAATATGCCTATGATAATCTTCCAGATGGAGCATATCGATTATCTGCTAAGGCTCCCGCTGGATATGTATTGACAAATGATGGTGATGGTGATGTAAATGGTTTAGCCTACATATTTATTAGAAGTGGGGAAGTTATTGCTTATGGCAGAACTTACTGCTCTGATTGTAATATGGATGGAGATATCGGTTTACGTGTAGGAGGTTATTATGCGATCAGTGGCAACATTTGCTTAGATGATCCAAGTATTGATGGTCTCTGCGATAACGCCTCTCTTGATGTCAGTCTAGGGGGATTGAACGTATTGTTGACGGGCTCAGATGGTACTTATTTAGGAAGTGTTACAACCCAAGACGATGGAAGTTATTCATTCCCTAACCTTAATCAGGGTACTTATAGTGTCTCTTTGCCATTGGTTTGTTTCCCTTTGGACATTGCGACTCTGAGCACTGAGCTGAGCAATTCGGTTGCCTCTCAAATCAATGATGACCCTCTCCAATCTACTTTACAGGTGGTACTTGGTACTGCTAATCTCAGCAATGTGGATTTTGCTTATGACTTAGAAGTTGATCTCGACCTAGGCAGCTTACCATCCGCATATTACGAGCGTACAGGATTTGCTTATCACATTATAGATCCCAACAACGACTTATACTTAGGCCAAAAAGTGGAAAGTCAGGAAATCTCCTTTAGTAGTTTGAGTGGCTTCATCGCTGACAATCCAGGGGTAGCTAATAATTCAGATGACGGGATTAGTTTCTTGGATTTGAGCGCTTGGGAGGTAGGGACTGTTGCCGAAAGCAAGGGCGGTAGCCTCCAAGCAGACGTTTCGAGTGCTGGTTGGCTAGTCGGTTGGGTAGACTTTAACCAAGACTTAGATTTTCTTGATCAAGGAGAGATGATCATCAATGAGGCTACCGACGCAGGTATTCAAATATTCGATTTTTCTATCCCTGCGGGAACGAGTCTAGATCAAACCTACTATAGTCGTTTTAGAATATTTGAAGCTGAGCCAGATATCCCACCAGTATCATTTTCTGGTGGTGCAACCGCTGGTGAAATAGAGGACTATGGGATTGATTTTAGCTCTCTACCAGTAGAACTCCTCTCTTTTGAAGCGACTCTCTCCGATCTTGGTGTTGACCTAGAGTGGGTAACAGCTTCAGAGCAAAATACACGATTGTTTGACATTGAACGCTCCGTGGATGGCTTGCTATTCAATAGAGTTGGCACGCATACAGCAGTAGGTACTTCAAGTGATGTGCAAATCTATGAATGGGCAGATAAGGATGTAATAAACGTCGGATTCCCAAAGTTGTTTTATCGCCTCAAAATGATAGACAATGATGGTAGTTTTGTTTACAGTGCAATCAGGTCTGTGGTCATTGGTAACAGTACTAGCCTTAGTCTGCTCATCTCGCCAAGCCCACCAGAAGATGTGTTGAGAGCAGAATATACGGCTGATCCTAACAATCTAACGACTCTTAGCATCATCAATGGTGTAGGCCAGACCTTATGGTTTGAGGCTTTACGACCGCAAACTGGAGTCAACTATTGGCAGCATACGGTATCTGATTATCCTAGTGGTTTTTACTTTCTGCGATTATCAACAGAGACGGAGATTCGAGTGATTAAATTCCTCAAAAACTAAACATTTTAGTGCAAGAATAATCTCTTAAGCGGGTTGAAATTACGACCTGCATAAATTTATATTTGTGGACTAGTTGTTTCTTCCCATTAAGCCTTATCTAGAAATCATTGATTGATAATAAATATAAATCTTCCCTAGCATTATATGTTTTTTGTTCTGCTTTCTTGCTGTTTGCAAGTCCTATCGCCAGAGCCGGTAACCCGGATGGTGATTTGCGGATCGAATTTATGACGGCTTACAATCTGATTGTTAGCCAAAATATTGAAAACACCTCCAATTATAGCCCATCTTCCTTCTATATAGGGGCTCGTATATGCAATGATGGTAGCAACGAATTGACCAATGTTGTGGTCAATATTGGAGACTTTCTCAATGGTACTCCTGCTATCTATCCGGTTGATGGGGTCGATGAAGCCGCTTTGGGCTACTCTTATAGTGGAGATTTTAGTCTCACCCATGAAGCCAGTGCTTCGGACGCTACACGCTTCCTCGGCACAATCCCAGCTGATACTTGTATTATGCAATATTGGTTGGTCAGCTACCCTCGTGTGGATGCAAATGGGAATGCTGTAACCGGTGCTCGAAATAGTTTTTCAGATGACTTAGCACTCTCCTTTGATGTTTGGGCTACTGCCACCGATGGAGGCGCTAGCCTAGCGGCTGATAAGAGCCATACGGTTACTTGTCGCAATCAGTTGGATGCGGCGGCTAACAAGATTTGGCCAAGCAACGACAACAAAGTTCCTGACGAATACAAAAACCTCGTGCAAGATTCCTTGGGTTGGCGTACTGATTATTCGGTTGGCGATTCTTTGATTTGTCCGGGCGAAGAGAGTCTGCAACTGCGGGGGGTCTGGTACGATCTCGGCAATATCAACAAAGGTTTCGACAACGATGGAGACAATATACCGGATGCCAATGTTTGGCTTCAACCGGTTGGCGATCCTTCGGTATTTGATGCCGATTGCTACCGACTTGTTCGAACCTACGGCTTGATGGTCATTTTTACTAAAAAGGGAGGGAACATGGTGATAGAGTTTGAAGATGAACTCTATTTTACAAAAACTCCCCAAAACACAGGTGGAGTAGGCTTTGTTATCTATGAATATTCAGTACTTAATGGACCGTGTTCATCGAAGATGACTCCCTATCAAGAAGTCGCATCAGGCAACAATAATGAAAAATATAATGGAGACTTTGGGGCAGGCGAGGAGCTTAGATCAAGTTTAGGACCTTGCGTTACGCTTGTCAAAACTGCCAACCCAACTCAATTAACCAGCTTGCCTGGTACTGTCACTTATAGCATGGCTTATGCTAGCCAAACCGACGTGCCTTTAGGAGTGCCAAACCAAAGCCTTCCTTTAGTGATCTCGGAGACCATCCCTGCGGGAACGCAATATCTCGCTGGTTCTGCCTCCGCCACTAATACTTTACCCACTGGGGTTTCAGGCTATACGATTCGATATTCTATTGATGGTGGCATTACATGGACACTTACGGAGCCTGTTACGGCTAGCGATGTAACCGATATTCAATGGTGGTTAGAAGATGCTTTGCCCGCTTATGAGAGTGGGATTGTCCAATTTCAGGTAAATGTCTCGGCTACTTATCCTGATCTATTGATCCCCAATACTGCTTATCTTAGTTTTGGTAACGGACCGCCCTTTGCCGAAGATGATGCAAGAGTATTGTTATATGGTCCCAATTCAATCAGCGGTACTGTATGGGCCGATGATGGGGGGACAACAGGTGCCGATTGGAATGAAATTCAAGATGGAGACGAAGCTTCATTGCCCAATATTTTGGTCTCTCTCTATATGGACCTTGACGGAAACGGGGCGATCGATGGCGATGATTATTTATGGGGTAGTCAGGACTCCGATGCTGGAGGTGCGTACGCTTTTAACGATTTGCCAGATGGTACTTATATTGTTTTTGTTGATCAACTCGATACTGATTTACCTCCCGGTTATGTCGAAACCACTGTGCTTAGTTATTGGGTCGATCTCGATGTAAATAATATAGATATTATTGGGATAGATGAAGTCGACAAAGATTTTGGTTTTGGTCCTCCCTTATTAGTCAATAAACGCTTGACTTCAGAAAACCCGGCCTATGAGGGAGATACCATTGCATTTTCTATTACGGTATCCAATCGGAGTGATTTGCCCTTAGCGGTTATCCCAGTGGCGGATACCTTCGACGCGAGTCGACTAGAGTACCTTTATGCTATTCCAGATCCTACGACACTGACTACGGGTTTGACTAATCCTCACACTAATACTGGTATTATCAACTGGGACAATATTGGCTCTATCAGTGGCACTGAACCCATCGTTTATAGTGATGAACTACCAGCAAAATCCTTTCTCGTAGGTTATTGGCCCTTTAACGAAGGTAAGGGCACTACGGCAAATGATTATTCTGGTAGAGGGCATAGTGGAACCTTACAAAATACCCCTACTTGGACTACTGGCCAGTATGGCAACGCGATAGATTTTTCTAGTGATTATATTGAAATCCCTCATGATGCGGATTTCAATTTAGGTGCTATGACCATCGCCGCTTGGGTCAATGCTGATGTTTTCGGAGATTACTATGGAATATTGACCAAGGGTACGACTGCCTCACCTTATTCTCTACAGATGGCTTGGCCCGTTGCCAATGGTGATATCAATGATGATAATTTCCGCTTGTCGCTGAACGCTGGTTTGGGTGGTCCTGTGGAAGGAGAATCAAACACTGAGTTCTTTCCTGGTTCATGGCATCATATTGCAGTAAGCTACGATGGAGACTCTGCTTTTTTCTTCCTTGATGGAGTGGCTGATGGGGCGGTTAGGCTTAATACTACCATTGTAGATAATGCGGAAGCCCTTATTATTGGTGCCGAATTGCCTGGCTCT
>JBGCFA010000026.1:0-4631 GCA_045106675.1 Bacteroidia bacterium | reverse complement strand
ATCATAATCACCAAAAGCCAATGCGACTCCACTACCATATCCCAACCATGTATTGGTATTATCTGGCAGGAATACTCCACCACCAGAGTTATAAATATAGGTCTGTAAATTGTTTGTTAGTCCGTTGGAGCCAGCAATCACAACATCAAGGTAACCATCAGAGGTATAATCGCCCCATCTTGCTACTCCATTGCGAATACCTGTCATCGTGCTACTCGCCAATACAAAGCTAGTACCATTGTTGCGATAGACTTGTGTCATCCCCATGCCAGCGGATTCACCACAAAACAGTAAATCCAATTGCCCATCTCGGTCATAATCGCCCCATTGTGCACTTCCGTTTTTGAATCCTGGTACACTTAAGGGTAAAAGTTGAAATTGATTATTGCCGAGATTGGTCAGTACTCGGCTAATACTGCTGCTACTGGTTTCTCCTGTGAGTACGATATCTAATAATCCATCTTGATTATAATCGCCCCAATCCATATCGCCATTGATCACCCCAGAACCACCAAAGTTGGTAGTTTGATTGACGACACTTTCATCTAGTTTGATGCCTGTATTAGCATAAAGTCGTAGTTGAGGACTATTGCCAGCGGCACTTTGGTTCCAGCTAAATAATAAGTCTGGATCACCATCATTGTCATAGTCTCCCCATGCAGCTGCCGGTTTGGAGGCAGTATTGATATTGATACTACTTAGATCAGTGGTATATGAAGGATTTTTGGTAAAAACCCCAATCCCATTATTGGAATAAAGACCGACATCAAACTGCCCGCCTGCTTTCGTACCAGCAATAAATAAATCGACATGGCCATCATTGTCATAATCGGCAGCTGCAATCACGCCATCATACACAGCTGTAATAGAGGGAGTAATACGCTGAAAACTAGCTCCCTGACGCCGATAGATATGCACGACTGGCGGCAATAAGACCGATTGTCGCCCGGTATAAATAAAATCCAAATCCCCATCCCCGTCGATATCCAACCAGCTAATGGCAGCATCTTGTAGATTGATGGGAAGCGAATTATAATTTGTTCCGGCTAACTCGGTGTAGCTTTGGGCTTCTGCAATAGTTGGCAATCCTAAAACACACCCCAACAAAAGGTAGAAGTAGCGTTTATAAGTAGAAATATTCAAAGTTTGCATTGTGAGTAGGTTGAAAAGAAAGTGCTAGTAGGCTAGAATGCTTGGTGTAAAAATCAATTTCCAGGTAAGACCTCTGGGCGAGGTAGTAGTCCCCATCTTATCGCAAATCCATAAATCAAGCCACCTGCAGCCAAAATAGGTGGCAAATAAACCAAATAAGGAGGGTATTGCCGCTTGACGGCAAACTCGGCGCTATAAGCTTCAATATCTGTTTGATCACTACCCGTAATCTTGAATCGGTAGCCAGCATCCGCCGCAAGATTGGAGGGTACTTTCCAAGTATATTGTAAGCCATTTTTGACCACATCGATCGAGTAGAGAAACTTATCATACTGGTAGAGATCAAGCTTCAAACTATCATATTGTGCATTGCCGCCATACCATTTGAAGGTAATAGGCTTACCTCGCTTGACAACAAGGCCGGTATCAGGAGCACTGATGTAAAAATCAGGTAACGCCTCTATATAAAAAGACACCGAGCCTTTATAACGCCCTAAATCAGAGACAGAATTCCACCATACCTCATGCGATCCAGCACGTATGCTATCGCCAAGACTTCCACTGAGGGCGCTCAGGGCCACAGTGTCTTCTGCGATGATTCCTTTGACGTTTACGGTATAGGTTCGAGCTGCAAAAGCGTCTTTGAGATCATAGGAAATCCTCACGCTATCGCCCTGACTCTCAGCTCGGAGATTACTTATTTCTTGGGCTAAATTCAGCTTGCTAGATAGCAAACCCAACAGGCATAGTAGTATGGTACGGGTCATAATAGTAATTGCGCAAATAAGTGTTTCCATACCTTACACGTAGTAAAGTATGGATACGTTGAGTCATCATACGCTGGCTTGTTGAATTTCTATCCCCATTCTCCCCGCCAACAAATTCCTCAATTAGTTCTTTCAGACGACAAATTAGTCAAACCGTCATTCATCTTGCGCACTATTTGAAGCTGGCATATGCCGCTTTTTTATGTAAATTGCGCTAACAATCTTAGCAAAAGGCCAAAATTTGTACCTAGCTGCTGAAATCATCCTCCCTCTTCCTGTCCGGTCCAACTTTCATTACCGGCTAAAAGAAGACCAGTATGACATGCTTGCCATAGGCAAACGTGTGCTGGTCAGCTTCGGTAAAAGCAAAATTTATACCGGACTTATCAAGAGTATCGAGGAATTCGATAATGTTGAAGAATTTGACCGCCTCAAAGAGGTCGAAGAAATTCTCGATGAGACTCCTGTCATTACCGAAAATCAGCTCAAACTCTTCTCTTGGATCGCTTATTACTATATGTGCACCGAAGGCGAGGTCTTCAAAGCGGCTCTGCCCGTTGGCCTCAAACCCGAAAGTGCATTAAGAGTAGAAATTTCTTCGCCAAATTTCGAATGGGAGAATTTGCCCTTAGATGACAAAGAATTCCTCCTACTTGAAGCATTAAGTATCCAACCCCAATTAGGATTCAAAGAGGTCGCCGACATATGGCAAATCAATAATCCCAATCCTCGGCTAAAAACCATGGCCGCAAGGGGTTACATCAAACTGAGTCAACATGTCGAGCAACGCTACAAAGCTAAATACAAGAGCTATCTGAGCTTGCCCGAAGCCCTCCAAAAAGATGAATCGCTCCTCAAAGCAGCCTTTGATAGTTTAGGCCGTGCCCCGCAACAAGAAAACCTCATGATGCGGGTAACGGAAGCTTTTTTTCAGGGTAAAACTCTCCCCAAAACCGAAACGCTCAAAGAACTTGGCCTAGCCTCACAAGTAGTCAAAAGTCTAGTCGGCAAATCGTTCCTCGAAGAGGAGAAGATCCAAGTCGATCGGATGGAGTTTTACGGCTATAAACAACACACCAAAGAAATCATCCTAACCGCTGAACAAGAGCGAGTTATGACTGAGGTTAAAGCAGGTTTTGATACACGACCACGCAAACCTCTTTTGCTGCACGGAATTACGGGTAGCGGCAAAACGCATATCTATATCGAGCTGATCAAGGAAGTATTGGACCAAGGCAAACAGGTTCTTTATTTGTTGCCCGAGATTACCTTGACTAAGCAGATTATTGATCGGGTCAAGAGTGCCTTTGGCGAACGCGTCGGCATTTATCACAGCCGCTTCAATGACAATGAACGCGTAGAGATCTGGCACAAAGTCCGCAAGCGTGAATTTGAGGTTGTGATTGGGGTGCGTTCCTCTGTTTTTCTCCCTTTCCAAGACCTTGGTTTGATCGTCGTAGATGAGGAGCATGATCAATCTTTCAAACAACACGAACCTGCTCCACGCTACAATGCGCGCGATCTAGCCATCTATTATAGCCTTTTGGTGGATTGTCCGGTAATATTGGGTTCGGCGACGCCCTCTTTTGAATCCTATCGCAATGCGATCACCGATAAGTACACCTTCGTCCAACTTTTGGAACGCGCGACTGAGGCCACCCTGCCGAAGATCAAAATCGTTGATATGCGGGTGCAACGCAAAAAACGGCTGATTGACGGAGTCTTTTCCAAAGTCTTGGAGGATGCTATCGCAGAACGCTTAGCTAAAGGCGAGCAAGTGATCCTTTTTCAAAACCGTCGTGGTTATGCGCCCTATTTGATCTGCGATAGTTGTGGCCATGTCCCACAATGTATCAATTGCGACATCAGTCTCACCTTTCACAAAGAGAAGAAGCATCTCCGTTGTCATTATTGCGGACATACTGATTTTGGAATCGAGCAATGCGACAATTGTGGCAATTATTCTTTACGCTGGGCGGGTATTGGTACCGAGCAGATTGCGGAGCAAGTGGCCTCTCGTTTTCCGGACCACATTGTGGAACGCATGGACTTGGACACCACGCGCACAAAAAATAGTTATCAGCTGATTATCAGTCGTTTTGAAGCCAAACAAGTAGACATTTTGGTAGGGACTCAGATGGTCTCTAAGGGACTTGATTTTGAAAATGTAACCCTTGTGGGTGTGATCAATGCTGATAATATTCTCAGCTTTCCTGATTTTAGAGCCTTTGAGCAGGCTTACCAATTATTGACACAGGTAAGTGGCCGCGCCGGACGTAGCGAGAAAAAAGGGGAAGTGTACATCCAGACCTTAATGCCCGAAAATGTCGTCTTGGAGCATTTACAAAAGCCCTATCGCGACTTTTACGACCAAGAGTTACTCGGTCGAGAGCAATTGGGTTATCCGCCTTTTTCGCGAGTAATTCGCATCGAATTCAAGCACAAAGAACGTCGATATATCGAGCAGGAAGCGCTGCGTCTATACAACCTCTTCAAACCGCAGTTTGGTCCTAACCTACTCGGCCCTGACTATGCATTGATCGCTCGGGTACGCAACCAATACCGGATGCAGTTTATGATCAAGATCGGCCGCAAAGTCTCTGCCGCAAAGTTGCGCGAAGCGCTGCATAAACTCATCACACTCTACTATAAGCAAGCACCGCAAAAGACGCTCAGGATCATTGTAGACATTGATCCGATGTAAAGGCGGGA
>JBGCFA010000259.1:0-5404 GCA_045106675.1 Bacteroidia bacterium | reverse complement strand
AATTTACGCAATATTTATGACAGGATTGTCATATTTGTTGTAAGCATATCCATTTATTACCTTTTCCCTATGGGAACGCCACCATTAGCAATCCGCCGATATATGGATCTTGTCCTGCCATTGTCAGACGAGGCTTGGGCTGCTGCGACTGCAATTTTAGTAGAGCAGTCGTTCGCCAAGGGCGAACGCTTTGCCCAAAAAGGCCGTGTCGAAAAGAAATTTGGTATCCTGACCCAAGGTCTTTTCAAAGCTTATACCCTCAATGATAATGGGCAGGAAGCTATCCAGATCATTTTTACCCCGCTCCATTTTCAGACTCCGAAGTCTTATGTCGGCGCGCTCAGGTCACTTCTGACGGGAGAGAGCAATCAGGTTTATATCGAATGCCTAAGTCCAGCGAAGCTATGGGTGGGAGAGTACGACGCTTGGCGAGTTCTCGCTCAGTCATATCCTGAAATCCAAAGATGGAGTCGTCGCATGGCAGAACTTTTTGTCGTCAGTAAGGAGCAGGACGCTCACGAAATGATCAGCCACCAAGCTGAGCAACGCTACGAGAATTTCAAAAAGCGCTATCCTGAGTTAGAGGCATTGATTCCTCAGTATGAGATCGCCCGTTTTTTGCATATTTCTCCTACCCAACTCAGTCGAATTAGGAGCGCCCAGTTTTTACGCCGTGCGAACGATTGATTTTCTGTGACGTGGAAATGATATCCGAGAGAGAGAGACAAGATTTTGCATCTCTAAGCAAGCGCTCCGCGCAGCGGCTCCTCAAAGAAAATCCCATTACATAGGTAAATGACTTTGGGCGAGCAAGCCTTTAGTTTGACCGCTATGAATCAGCCGCAAACTAAAATATTGGTAACGGGTGGCAATCGGGGCATTGGTCGAGCCATCGTCGCTGGATTAATCGCCGAGGGCCATTCGGTAGTTTTTAGCGTTCGCCAGCAGGCGCAAGGGCAAAAATGCCTCCATGAGCTCAAACAAGAATATCCCCAAGCGGAGCTAGATTGGATAAAGGGAGACTTTTCGAGCATCGCTTCTTGCTACGACTTCGTCGAACGCTTACAATCTACGCACCCAGACATCAACGTACTGATCAATAATGCAGGGGTATGGATGACGCAAAAACAGTTAAACGTAGATGGGCTAGAGATGAGTTTTATGGTTAACTATCTCGCGCCTTATATTCTATCTACTCGCTTGGCTGATATGCTGTGCCAGAACGCTCCTGCGCGGATCGTCAATGTCAATGCAGGTTTGTATGTCAAGGGTAAACTATATCTCGCAAAGACGCCATACGGCAAGGACTTTCACAAGATCAAAACCTACGCCAATACCAAGCTTTGTGCGGCGATGTTTACCCTATCGTTCGCGCAGCGACTTTCCGACCTAAACCTCATCGTCAATGCCGTCCATCCTGGGGTGATCAATACGGGTTTAGGTGATTTCAAAGGGCTATTGGGGCTACTCTTAAGGCTTGTCAAAAAGACTTGGAAAAAAGCTGAAACCGGAGCACTTGCTCCAATATGGTTAGCCACGAGTGAGGAAGCGGCGGGTTTTCAAGGCTTATACTTCAATGAAATGGTACCGATGGACTACAATGTATGGGCCTTGGACGAAAAACTACGGGATGAGCTATGGCAATGGACGAAGGAATTAATCGCTGAGCGATTAGCAATATAAATTTCACCTTGCCTTTTACTGAAGAATGGCAACCGTTTACTGAAAAATAGTGGAGAAAATGCTGAAAATACTATAACTTCTCAGACGCACTGCGTTTTCAAAACGCAGTGCGTCTAGAACAATCTCCATGAAAACAGAAGTTTCCGAAATCCAGACTACCCTCATCGAGCTGCTCAACGACCAATGTCCACCATTAGCGGTCCGTAAAAACAACGAAAAAGTCTTTGAAGTCGCAGGTACGATTCCTGCCATGCAAGGCAAGCAAAAAGTAGATGGCTATTACTTTGCCAGCATCATGCCCAAGCCCAAAGACGCGAGGCTCTATTTTTTTCCGATCTATACGCATGTCGATGCTTTTGCCGATATCTCGCCCGAATTACGCAAATTTCTCAAGGGTAAAAGCTGCTTCCATATCAAAAAACTCAGTCCAGAAATAGAAACAGAGATCGCCAGTATGATCAGAAAAGGCATCGAACTCTATCAGGCAGATGGTCTGATCTAATTTTCCCCAGCAATGCCATAAACAGATGATTTATGGTATCATCGAAGGATTCGCAATTAAAGCTTACAACTCCTAGGCTTTTTGTCATGTCTTTGAAGCATAATTTTTCCTGACATGCGAACGACACTCACTCTATTTCTAGCGATTAGCCTTGAAATTTCTTGTAGAACAGCTCCCCAAAGTGTGCAAACTACAGATTGGAATGCCGCTGATATTATCGCCGGTACTCGTAATTTAATCCTCGAAAGAGGCATCGAAGACCCTTACTATGGAGGCAAACGCCACCTTTTACTACAATGCTGGTATCCGATTGAGGACTTTCCGCTATCCGCGGAACGAGCAGACTACCTTCCTTTTTTTGAAGTAGTGCAAAAGGAGGCCAATATCAGTGAGGAAGAAGTCGAAGCGCTAAGCATGATCAAAACGCGTTCCCTCGCAGGGGTCCGCATCAAAAAGCAAAAAGGCGGTTATCCAGTCCTGATTTTGTCCCCTGCATTGGGGAGTCATACAAGTTCCTATACCTATCTAGCAGAGGAGTTGGTTAGCGCGGGCTACGTCGTCATCGGTATCAACCACCAATACGAAAGCGAATATGTAATAGATCCAGTAGGGCGATTTATTTCTGCCAACCTCAGCTTTCACGATAGCCTCAAAGAGATTCCTATTCCTGAGCAAATCACCGCAGATGGATACCGAGCGGCAAAAGGGCCTCGGCAACAAGTATTGGCTGAAGACATCGCCTTCGCCTTGGAGGAACTTTTTGAACTCAATCTATCGAATTTCAATAACCAACTCGATCTTGCGAGAATTGGCGCTTGGGGGCATTCGATTGGCGGCGCTGCGGTAACTGACGCGGCGCGTAATACTGGGCTAATCAAAGCGGTCGCAAATCTCGATGGCACACCAAGTTCTGATGCCTTAGCCAATGGTATCGGACTGCCTTATCTTTATCTGGAAGACCTTACTGACTATCGTCAACATGATGGTTATCGGATGCAGTTTGATCGTCGTGATGCTTTTTGTCGTAAAGGAGGTTCTATTGCTTATCGAGTCCTATTTGCAGGGATTGATCATAGTAGTTTTTATGATTATAGCTATCAGCTTACTCCCAATACAGCTGAAGGAATAGCACAAAAAGAATATTTGAACGGGTTCATAAGCTATTTGGATCGTTTTTTTGCCTTACATTTATCTGGAGAATGGACTAACATAAAAGCCCAACAAAGTGATAGTTTAGAAGTATTTGTCTACCCTAATCCATGAAAAGAGTTTTAAAAATTGCTTTGCTATTAGGGCTCTTGGGAGGCATTGGGCTTGCTGTCGTGGCTTGGAAGTATTGGCGCGTCCGAGATTATATCAATCAGTGGCAATACGATCGCACCCATGAGCAAACGGCTGTTAATTCAGTCAAAAAGATTCAAGCGATCCTAGCTGAGTTCGAGCGTGTGTCTTACGCCAAGCTTGATCCCGAATATCTATCCGAAACGCTCTCTGATCAATCCCCCTACAAAGGCATGCTTTCGGCTAAGCGCTACTATCTCATCCCAGAAGATGATATCTACCGCAAGATCGTCGGCCACTATCGCATCAAAGATTTTTTGCCAAAGGACGCATATTATCGTCATCATGTGGTGAGTATGGGGGAATCAGAAGGACTCTATTGGCTCATCAATCCTAAATTGCTGTATGCCTTCCTCGGCTTACAAAACGAACTCAAAGCACAAAAATATCGCTCTGATGGATTTGTCATGGTCAATGGCTATCGACATCCCGCTTACAACAAAGCCAAAGGAGGCGCAAGCCGCAGTCGTCATATGTTAG
Organism: Bacteroidia bacterium; assembly: GCA_045106675.1. Taxonomy (GTDB): domain Bacteria; phylum Bacteroidota; class Bacteroidia; order J057; family J057; genus JBCAWW01. The sequence goes on along the minus strand of JBGCFA010000259.1, from coordinate 1,398 downwards.
GCGAAGCCGTCGATATCTTGATCAAAGATATCAATGGCGATGGGCGCAACAATCAAGCAGATAAAGATATCGTATTGAAAATATTGGACGAAAAGGTAATCGCCAACAAAGGAGGACTAGGCCGTTATCCCGGCACGATGTCGGTTCATTTTGACGTTCGCGGCAGGCGGGCACGTTGGGATAAGCAATGATAATTTTTGTAATATCAGGCTGAAACAATAAACCCTCTCTTATGAAGATTCCTTACGTCATATTGTTATTGGTCGTTGTCATGATTTTTAGCTGGGCTTGGCAACCAAATGTGCATCCTGAAGCAGAACCTTTCATCTTTGGCGATATGCTACCCGATGCCCCTGCTTTGGCCCCCCGTGGGGAACTCAGCGTCGGAGTCCAGACCATAGAAGTTACCAACCCAGACCAATTAGATATCCTCAATCGCACGGCGGAAGGCACACCAACTTATGATCGTAAACTGAAACTAGAGGTTTGGTATCCGGCTGTTATCCCTGCAGGAACGCCTGAGCTCGTGACTTACGACCAAGTGATGGGCAACAATGGTGATCCCAATCGGCCTTTGGTTCCTTTTCAGTTTCAGGGCCGCGCCTTGCGGAACGCAGAAACCTTGAAAGCTGATAAACCATATCCCCTCGTGATTGTGTCTCACGGCTATACAGGTTCTCGTTACTTATTTACCTATTTGACCGAAAATTTAGCCTCCAAAGGCTATGTCGTCGTTTCGATCGACCATACAGAATCTACTTTCAAAGACGCAGCCGCTTTTACTAGTACCCTGCTCAATCGCTCTTTAGATCAACTCTTTGTTCTCAACGAAATGGATCGCCTCAGCAAAGGAGACGGCTTTCTTGCAGGCTTACTCGATGCCGATAATACAGGCTTGATTGGTTATTCGATGGGCGGTTATGGTGCATTGAATACCATGGGTGCGGGTTATAGCGAAGGGGCGGTCGAATTTTTCAAAAAAGCGACTGGCGGTAGTGATGCCCTCTTGCAAAGAGCCGCTGGACAAGAAGCCTATACTCAATCCTATGATGATCGCATCAAAGCGGTGGTCGCTTTTGCTCCTTGGGGCATGAGTGCGGGAGTTTGGGATTCGACTGGATTGTTAGGCCTCAAAACTCCTACCATGTTCGTCGCGGGCAGCGAAGATGATATTTCAGGTTATGAAAAGGGTATCAAGGCCATCTTCGATGGAACGACCAATGCCGATCGTTATCTACTGACTTACCTCAATGCTCGCCACAATATCGCTCCCAATCCAGCGCCAGCTGTGAGCCTCAAAAAAGGTATACATCTCGACGAATATCTCCGCTACGCAGACTCTGTCTGGGACCAAAAGCGTATCAATAACGTCAACCAACACTTTGTTACGGCTTTTCT
>JBGCFA010000258.1:0-51666 GCA_045106675.1 Bacteroidia bacterium | reverse complement strand
GGTGAGACTCAATAGGGCTAACTTAGCCCAAATCGTGTAGTAGTTCATGTTTATTAGCAGTTTATTCGATGCTATATACTTAATGCATTGGATTTTCACAAAATTAGAAAGAATGTGTTTTCTCTAAACCTAGAGGAAGCGTAAGGATGATTTTTTCCGTCTTATAGGGGTATTGTATCTTTGCCGCATAAACTAACACCCATGTTAAAACGCATTTTCAGCATTTTCGCCATTTACTTTGCCTTGATCCCTTTGACGACAATTCCCGCTTGTGAAGATTGGTTGATTAATGATATCGAAATATGTGATATTCAATTTACTGCAGCTGAAAACAGCCTTTTTCAAAGTGGAATTGATAGTGTAGCTACTTTTGAGGATGATATCGTCTTCGTGATTTACGCCAATCATTTTGGTGCTATTTGTTGGCAGCCTAAGCTCGAATTGGTCTCAACAGCTGTCGCTACCACCATTTGTTATCGCTATACCAATAGTCTTTTACAAGCCTCTTATGAGCTGACTTTTGATCGTCCTTTTGCTTATCAGGGCGATACTATTCCTGCTGGCACTAACCTTTTTATGCAGCCTTCGATAGCCTCTCAGATAGAGACTACGCTTGATTCGAATTGTGATTTTTATAGCAGCTTCATCACTTTTACCCCCGCCTTGCGGAACGCTTGTGTCTTTGAAAAAGGAGAGTATGAGGCAATATTTAGTTGCGAAAGCTCAGATGACAAAGCGTTTACGGATAGTACGAGAGTGATATTTATGCCTTAGATCGCCCTCTGATTTGAGCTTTTGGCAGCTTTGCCCATCCGCAAGGCATTTTTGTGCAACAAAAGCGTGAACAGGCTGTGAGTGAGCTTAGTAGCTTGGTGTATTCCTAATACTCCAAATCAAAAATTATGAAAGCTACTAATCTACTACTCTCACTATTCTTCATTTTTGGTTTTTGCTATGCGAACGCTCAGACCGATACTTATGCTTACGAACCCTCTGTAGAGCATCCTTTTGGTTTGCCCAATCCAGAAGCACCTGAGCAGATCACCGATTGGGCAGCCTTGATAGGGGAGTGTGATTGTAAATCACTAAGACGTAATCCAGATCAAACTTGGGCGGAGCCTGTTGATATGATCTGGCGCTTTAAGTACATCATGAATGGCAAGGGCGTGCAAGATGAGACTATCAAGGCTGACGGCATCCACTCTGGCAGCATCCGCCAATACAATGTCGATAGTAGTCGTTGGTATGTGCATTATTATAGCAATGCGACCGCTAGCCCTAGCTTGGGCGCTTGGGAAGGCAATCTCCTCGAAGATGGGCAGATTATTCTTTATAAACCCCAAGCCGCACCCAATGGAACAGAAGGGCTTTTCAAAATCACCTTTTACGAGATTACAGATGAGACTTTCAAGTTTCCTACTTGGAAGATTGAGTGTGAAAAGAGGAATTCAGAGAAATCAGATCGTTAAACAGGACTCGCTACTGGCTCGTCCCTTAGGTTTAATTGGGAGGGAGCAGTAGCGATTTTCGATACCTTGATAAGCTAGGCCTATTGCTTATATAGATTGGGCCAAGCCTTGCTGATCCTACCCTTATCTCAACCTATAATAGTATCTAAAAACTACCGAGTCGTTTAGCCAAATGGTAACAAAATATTCCCCTGGCTCCTCGATTTTTAATAGCGTGAAATATTCATTATTGCCTTCCCCTTTCTGAAGAGTCTGCTCAACGATCTCGCTATTTTTGCTATTGTAACCTTTTGCCTTCAGGTAGGCAGATCTTTTGGCGATCTGCATTTTCACCGCCATTGCTGGCGCTTGTTCAAGGAGGGAGTATGAAAATTTTAGCTTTTGTTTATGTCCGGTAGTTACGATCCCATTTAAGGGATAATAGGATTCTAGAGGGGTAGAATCATCTCTAATAATAATAACCGGAGAGCGTATAAACTCAGTATAAGTCACGGGTGATTCCAAAAGCTGCCATTTAGTTTCCTTAGGATAATGATTTAGGATCATCAAATTGGGATCAGCGAGGAAATAATGGGGATTGAAGCTTGCCTTATAGCTCTTTGTTTTATCGTCTATATAACCACTTGCCCAAGTTGGGTCCATTAAATACCATTGTCCATTTAATTTAACTCTATTCCAAGCGTGCGAATTGGTGGTGCGATTTTCTAAGTCACTCCAGCCTCCTTTGGATTTTCCTCTGATCACCTCGCATTCAATATTCATGCGATCACAAATCGCTTTTAGCAGATTTGCATATCCGCCACATATCGCAGATGTATCAGCAAGCGTTCTTGGCCATTTTTGACTTTTTTTGTACTTATCTGCTTTGCTAAGATCATTGCAATCATATTTAATATTACTCGCGATCCAAAAAAATGCAGCTCTGAAATTGAGATGCTTCTGATCAAAAATGGCCAGCTTATCTACCAACTTATAAATATCTGATTCGTAGGTTCTCGAAACCTTTAGGACATGCTGATCAACTGCACTATAATCGAATTTTCGTAAATCTTGCTGGGAGAAAAGATTGCTTAAGGCAAACTGTAATAGGAAAATAAGGATTACTGCTCTTTGGAACATAATTGTAGGTTTTTATTGTGTGACATGGTGCTCGATTCTTTTCCATAATGAGCGTTCTCTAAAAAGAGACAGAAATCTCTATAATTGGGCCTCCCCAACCTCCCTCAAGAGCATAATGACAAGATGATGATGGTTCCAGACTGTTTTGTATATTAAACCCATACCCAATACTACAATCATGGCTAGTAACCAACTTTCGGACCTCTCAATACCAGAACTGCAGAATAAAATCAAGCAGTTTAAAACCTTCAATTATGTCTTTATAGCCCTCGCGCTCCTCTATGTGATGTTTATGTTTTCTCAAATGTATTTGGGGACCTTCAATATGGGAGTCCCTCAAATCGTGATACCGATAGTGGTTTTCATTGGATATAGAGCATCGGAAAAACAACAAGAGGAAATACGAACCGAGATCAAAAATCGCCAATCTGTCTAATGAAAATTGAACATCTCGCCATCTGGGTAGAGGACTTAGAAGCTATGCGCGCATTTTATGAACGCTACTTCCAAGCCACTGCCAACGATAAATATCGCAACGATACCAAAAACTTCGAATCATACTTTCTAACGTTCTCCGAAGGAGCCCGTCTAGAACTCATGCATCGACCCGATATCCCCGCCAATGTCAATGATTTGATCAAAGAATACCGCGGTATCATCCATTTTGCGGTTTCGGTAGGCAGTAAAGTAAAAGTAGATGCACTCACTGAGGCGTTAAGAGCAGACGCTTACCAAGTCGTCGGTGAGGCCCGTACCACAGGCGATGGCTATTATGAAAGCGTGGTGCTAGACCCAGAATCCAACCGTATTGAGATTACTGTTTGAGGCATTTTGGACATCCTGCAACCGCTTGTATCAAAGCGGATCGCTTTATCACGGATAAAATGGTTTTATTAAACTTGAGCATCGCATTATGTTCGGGCGATTTTGCTGTGTCAACCTTCGGTGAACGCTCAAACGGGAAAGACTAAACCCTTGCAAACGGAAAGACTAAAACAAATCATAGGGCTTAGCGTCCTGTTTTTAGGAAGCTTTTATGCTTTCAGCTATTGGCAATCAGCTAAGACTCAAACATTCTCCAACTCCTCAGATCCATCTGGTGAAAGCAGGATTACAAACGAATATTTTGCCGGAAAAACGATAGAGTGGGTGGTACCTTTTAAGGAAGGTGGAGGAGGAGATACTTGGGTTCGCTTCAATGCGCCCTTTCTCTCCAAATATTTGCCTGGCAATCCTACCCTTATCGTCAGCAATTTGCCCGGTGGCGGTTCGATCAAAGGGGCTAACCTCTTCGCGGAACGAGCAAAACCAGACGGTTTATTGGTGCTGGGCACATCTGGTTCTACCCAGATGCCCTTTTTGTTGGATGATCCACGTGTGCTATATGATTATGCTAACTATCGCCCAGTGATGGCTTTTCCCAATGGAGGAGTCGTCTATGTTTCGCCTGAGCTTGGGATCAAGGATGCCAGTGAAGTGGCTAAACTCAAAGATTTTTCCTTGATCTATGCGAGCCAAGGACCGACCTCGCTCGACATCGTACCCAATATTTCCTTTGAGCTTTTGGGCTTAGATGTCAAAACCATTTTTGGTTTTCGAGGCCGAGGCGCTGGTAGGCTGGCTTTTGAAAGAGGGGAGGTGAAAATTGATTATCAGACTTCCTCTGGCTATCTCAAAAATGTGGTGCCTCTCGTCCAATCAGGAGATGCAGTACCACTATGGAGTTGGGGGATGATCAATGATGAAGGAAAATTGGCCAGAGATCCTAGTTTTCTTGAGCTCCCACACTTTGGAGAAGTATTTGAAATCATGCATGGGCGCAAAGCCGAAGGCTTAGCTTATGAGGCATGGTTTGCAACGATGGCTGCGGGATTTGGTGGGATGAAACTGATGTTAGTCCCCAAAGATACCCCCGATGAAATCATCGCACTCTATCATGAGGCTTTTCGAAAAATGAAACTTGACCCCGAATACATTGCCCGTAAGAACAAAGCCATCGGCATTTATGAACAAATGACGGGCGAAAAAGCGGATAGAATCTTCAAACTTGCGACTCAAATCAATGAGGATAAAAAAAACTGGTGTAAAGAGTTTTTACGCAATAAATACGGACTCAATATCTAAACTTTGAATCCCATGCTCGAACTCGTCTCACAAGCCCTAGCAACATTGTTCATGCCGGAACATTTTGCCCATCTCATGTTTGGGGTGCTTTTAGGATTAGTGATTGGGGTTTTTCCTGGCTTAGGAGGGATAGCGGGACTTTCTCTACTCTTGCCATTTCTATACGGGATGAATGAAGTCTCAGCTCTCGCGACTTTGATTGGCCTTGTGGCGGTAATCCCTACTTCGGCCACATTTACCTCCATTTTGATGGGCATACCGGGATCGAGTTCTAGTCAAGCTACTGTGCTAGACGGTTTTGCGTTAGCCAAAAAGGGCATGGCTAGCCGTGCCTTGGGAGCGGCCTTTTCGTCCTCTCTTTTTGGAGGATTATTTGGTGCCTTGATCCTGACCTTCTTTGTGCAGATTGCTCGACCGATGATTTTATTGTTCGGCTCCGCCGAACTCTTTATGCTGGCGATCTTTGGACTGACTATGGTAGGCTCTTTGTCAGGCAAAAGTCTGGTCAAAGGCGTCATCGCTTGTGCATTGGGCATCTTGGTCGGTTCCATTGGCAGTGCGCCCGCTACCGGAGAATTTCGGATGACCTTTGGTCTCAATTATCTCTATGATGGTTTGCCGCTCGTGATTATTGCTTTGGCGATTTTTGCCTTTCCTGAGATCGCTGAGCTCTTTCGCAAAGAAAGTGCCATCGCCGCTGAGGCGGAACTCGCCAAAGGCGGTTGGCTAGAAGGCGTTAAAGATTTGATCAAGTACAAATGGATAGCTTTACGCTGTGCCGCCATCGGTACCCTTGTCGGGGCGATACCGGGTATGGGAGGCAGTGTAGTCGATTGGATCGCTTATGGCCATGTCGTGCAAACTTCTAAAGATAAATCTGGCTTTGGCAAAGGAGATATTCGAGGTGTGATCGCGCCCGAATCTGCCAATAACGCTAAAGAAGGTGGAGCCTTAATGCCCACCCTTTTGTTTGGGATACCCGGCTCTGGTTCGATGGCGGTGTTTTTGGGTGGTATGGTATTGATTGGAATTGAGGCGGGTCCTGCGATGGTCACTACTGATATCGAACTCACCTATACCATTATCTGGTCTTTAGCCATCGCCAATTTGATTGGAGCAGCTTTGTCTTTGTTTTTGGCGGGCCCAATCTCGAGACTGACCAAGGTCAAGTTTAGTTTGTTAGCGCCCTTTATGATCATGGTGATCAGCTTTGCTGCCTTTCAAGCCACCAAAGACATGACCGACCTTTGGATGCTATTAGGCTTTGGTTTGTTGGGGATCTTTTTGAAACGATTTGGCTGGTCGAGACCGGCATTTTTGATTGGTTTTGTATTAGCTGGCCAAGCCGAAAGCTATCTCAATATGGCTTCTCAATTTTACGGTTGGGAGATGTTTTTGCGACCCGGAGTGGTGATTATCGCCCTGCTGAGTGTGGTTTCAATATACTTTAGCCGTCGTGGTTCAGTAGACGAGAATGCTGCCTTGATGGACAAGGAGACTAAGTCGCTCAATTTATGGCCTCAGCTTTGGTTCGCGATCTTTGTCTTGGGATTTATGGTGATTGCTTTATGGGACTCCATCCAGCAATCGAGTCTAGGTGGGATTTTTCCCTTGATAGTAGCCGCTGTGACGCTTCCTTTTGCGGTATGGCTGGTCGCTATATTTCTCCTTCGAAGAACGCACAATTCTGCTGTATTTGATGCGGAGCAAGTGGTGGAGGCGGATGCTTATAAAGCGACTTGGTACGAACCGCTCTTATGGATTGGAGGCTTATATGGATTGAGTGCTTTGATTGGCTTTATTCCTGCTATCATGCTGTTTTTTATCAGTTTTTTCACCATCAAAGCACAAACAAAGTTGTGGCAAACGGCTCTTTTGACTGGGGCTGGTGTGGGGATATTGATGCTTTTTGGCTATTTCCTCAACTTATCGTTCCCCGCAGGGGTATTGCTATAATTTCTCTGTACCCACGAGACTAATTATGTAATTTGCGGGTCCAATAAACCCAAGCCTATCAGTTCTACAAAGTCTCCTCTCGATATACTCACCCCCGGTATTCGGTATATTTTGCTTGCCACTTTGTGCTTTACGATCATGCAGGTTTTGATCAAGTATCTGCCGAATTATCATGTTTTTCAAGTGGTTTTTTTTAGAAGCATTGGGACCTCAATCCTTTGTATTGTGTTTTTGCGCCGCCATGGTATTTCCCTTTGGGGCAATAAACGAGCGCTTTTGATTTTGAGGGCGATCATCGGCCTGATGTCTATGAGTATGTTTTTTATGACTTTGCAGCGCATACCCATGGGCGCTTCGGTTTCACTCAAATACCTATCGCCAATTTTTACGGCAATATTTGCGGTACTAATTCTCAAAGAAAAAGTGCGCCTGATCAATTGGGCCTTTTTCGCTTTAGCCTTGATAGGCGTGCTGATGCTCAAAGGATTTGATTCTCAAATCGGGACCCTTGATCTAATGTTAGGAGTGGGTGGGGCTATGTTTGCTGGACTGGTTTATGTGATCATTCGCCGGATTGGCAATAGCGAACATCCAATGGTGATCGTTAATTATTTTATGGGTTTAGCGGCCATCATATCGGGCATAGCTATGATCCCCTTTTGGCGTACTCCCCAAGGTCTAGAATGGATTTATTTGATCTGTATTGGCGTATTAGGTTATTATGGCCAAGTTTTGATGACCAAGTCTCTGCAAGTAGAACAAGCCAGTAAGGTCGCACCCGTGATATATATGGAACTGGTGTACTCACTATTGGTCGGCTTCTTTTGGTTCGAAGAGTCTTATACGCCCTTGGCTTTTTGTGGGATATTATTGATCCTACTTAGCATGCTGCTGAACGTTATTTTTAAGGCTAAGGCGAAACCTTTGGATTAGAGAAGCTTCTACAAATCCCCTGCATAGCGTTTGATCATTTCCTCCTGACTTTCAAGGGCATTATTTGTTCCTAGCTGTTCATTGAGCATGACTCCCATCGTCGGAAATCCGGGTCTTTCTACTCGATTGGTATCACCCCAAAGTTCAGAACGCATCAAGGCTTTGGCACAATGCAAAAAGACTTCATTGATACTAAGTTTGATACAAGATTTGGGCTGATTTTGTTCCTCTGGAAATAGCTCGATATACTCAGGATTGGTTGTGATAATGGCCTTGTCATTGATCCTGAGCGTTTCATCTATGCCTGGGATCAAAAATATACACCCCATTTTCCCTGTCTCTACAATATTTACTAGACTATCTACCCGATTATTGCCTTTAGCATCAGGAATCAATAAGGTTTGATCATCCAATATTTTTACAAATCCCGGCTTCCCGCCTCTTGGTGAAGCATCGGCATCACCCTCTTGGTCATAGGTACTCATCACAAAGAAGGGCGAATGCAAAATGAAATTCTTAGAGTGTTCCTCCAATTGCGTTAAGACTTTGTCTTTGGCTCGGCCCTTAGCCCAACCATAAAGCACGCGCAATTCCTCTTGACTGGTAATTTTCATATTGAATAAGCATTTAGCCTTTCAATTTAAGGATAAAATCTTGCTAGCTAAGGCGAAACTTGTCAAATAAGCCTTGACTCGCTTCTGAATGATTTAGGATTCATTTTTTAGTTGCTCCAACACTTGCAATAAATCCTCAGGTTCAGCTCTATGGCGATATTCGGCATCTAGGAAAGCATAACGAATCGTTCCGGCACGGTCGATCACATAAGTCGCCGCCAAAGGCAATTCATTGCTCTCATCGTCATTATAGCCGTGTAGATCAAATCCTTTTTGGTACATATCTGCGACTTCTGGCGTCAAACTAAAGACCACGCCATACTCTTTGGCTACCGCATTGTGAAGGTCGCTGAGGACTTCAAAACTTAGGTCATTCTTTTCTTGTGTGCTGAGTGATTTGTCTGCTAACTCTGGCGTCAGCGCGATCAAAGTTGCTCCCATAACTTGAAAACGAGCTAGTTCATCTTGTAAACGTCGCAAAGTGAGGTTGCAATAAGGACACCAGCCACCGCGATACCAAGTGAGAATTACGGGCCCATCTTGGAGGAGATCGGCCAGCCGAACGCTTTGGTTCGTTGCATTGAATAGACTAAAATCAGGCGCTTGATCTCCCAATTGTTTGGCTTGGGCCAAGACTCCTTTTTGTATGACATCAGCGATGCCCTTATTATAAGCTTTTTTGGTGCTATCAGGAGCTTTTTCGGCCCATTGTGCCTTGCGGGCGTCTAATATTGATTGTAAGCTATCAGCCATGTCTTAGTTTGTATTTATCCAAAACTAAGGTTTTTCTGACGACTATATGGGGCGATATTTCCTTTTGTAGAGGCCAAACTGCCTAGCGATAAGTAAGCTCTCGTTCGATCACTTTGCCGGCTTGTCCATTGGTGTATTCGGTTCGTTTGATCCAGTTGCCGCGTTCATCAAAGATGTACTCGTATTTGAACTTCATCGTGGGACTTTGTAAGGAGGATAAATATCGGTCAATTCGTATTCGCTTTTCGATGATGAGATTTTGTTCATTATAAGTCGCCTCAAAATCGTCCCCTAAGGTCCAAAGAGAATTGCGAACCGTTAAGTCCTGCGAACTGAGCTTGATAAGATTACCGGCTCTGTCATATTTCCATTCTTGGATGAGATTGACACAAGAGTTGCTCGGAAAGCATAAATCAAGATGATGGCTTTTGAGGATTTGTCCGGTTTTGGCCTCTCGTTTGAAAGTTTTTTGATAAGCATAACGACCCTGCATCTTCTCCTCGATCAAGAAACCAGAGCGATCAAAGCTGAATTGATAATTTTCGTTCACTCTGCGTTCCCAAGAACTAGCCTCTGTTTCATAATTGTATTTGATTCTCATACTCGAATGTTCATCAGAATATTGGGCCTCTGTGGTAAAATTGAGGGTCGAATCATCGTCCGAATGATAAATTATCTTGCTGAGATAGCCACCTTCATCAAAAGTTTTTGTCAAGGTATAGGAGTTTTGATGATAGTCATATTGAGTGGTTTTTGGGAGTTTATCGTCTTCGCCGAACGAGAAAGTCCGATGCTCGAAATAGCGCTCACGCTGACTACTATCTCCTTTCATCCAAAAGAGGAGATACCCCCTTTCGTCAAACTGGTAGCTCATCATTACTACATCCTTTCGTTCGTTTTTGGCAGTATATTCCCAAACTTTCATCGAAGCGACTGATCCACTGAGGGACCATTGGCTACTTTCGTACTGATGACTTTTTGCTAAAATGGATTCGTAATAACTACTAAATTGATCGAAACCAGAATCCTGAGCGTGGATATTGAGAATGGTGAGCCCCAAAACGTAAAAGAGTAAAGTAGTCGATTTCATAACGTTATCAGATTTGTGCTTGAATTTATCTGCTGTTGAACCTATCTACTTAATCTGACTACAAATTGTGGCGATTCCACAATTAAACGTTCCGCGAAGCGGCGCAGGGAATTTCCAATACGCAAACGAATGGCATTGAGCTGTAGCTATGCTGAAAATCACTTCATCAAGAAGCTTCGAAATAAGCACTTACACTTTTCCTACCACTCTCTACCAATGTGCTCACTTGTTGGCCGGACAGTTTTTTGATCTTTGGTCCGATGCCTTTAGACGAGACTAAGATGGTGCGTGCCCAATCCTCTGGCTGCATTTGGGCGCGGTTGAGATTTTCGAGTGCAAAGACATAAAATGCCTCGATATAGCTTTTGAAGCTATCTATCTCACGGGGACTGAGGCCTTGTTGCTGATTGTCGTATTGGATTTGCTCGTCATCGTCGATCTTAATACCAAGGGTTTCTTGATTTGGGATACGTATTGTTTGGCCGTCTTCGACGAACGTACTGTCAAATATCTGGATGGGATAATTGCCGATGATACCACCATCCACGATGATGTCGAGAGATTTTCCAGCTTGGGGTTTGTCGTAAAGATTGCCCGCTTCGTCAATAAAGACTGCTTCAAAGTAGAGCGGGATAGAAAGAGAAATCCGCACTGCGTCTTTGATTTTCATGTCGGGGTAACGTTCTCTGGAAAAAACCATCATCGTCTGCTGCGTCAAATTGGTGCCGACGGTATAAAGGTCTTTGCCTCGCCATGCATAAAGCTCCGCAAATGTAAGTTCTGCATTACCACTTTTGGCTTCGATGATCTCTCCTAACCAGCGGACGAACTTATCTCCTTTGTACCAGCCGTAGCGCTTTTTCATGCGCCTCACACCGCCAAAACCAAGGAAGTTACCGTCGTTAAATTTTTGAAATTCAGTTTCTTGTAAAATGCTTCTGATCTCCTCTGCATCATAGCCGAGGGCGAGAGTCATGGCGATTACAGCTCCTGCGGAGGTGCCACCATATTTTTCGATGCCTTGCAGAACGCCTGCTTTTTCTAGTCCATCAACTGCTCCACTATAGGCAATGCCTCGAATGCCAGCGCCTTCAAAGACGAGGTTTTTGTAAGCAGTACTTTGACTAAAAGTGAGTTGGGAGAATAATAGAAGTGTAGCGAGAAATAAGGTTCTCATTTGAGGGTAAAGATGTAGATAAGTGCTACTGCCAGTACGCAAAAATATCTCATCAGGTTGTAGCTGTCTTGACTAGCGTAGGACTAGATTGGCGATCCCAAACTTTAAAGATGATTATCCAAGCTGCGATACAGATTCCTACCAAAATTAAGCGTTCCGTGAGCGGCATATAATTTTGCAGGAAGGTGCTGAACATCGCGATATTACCCATGGTATGGAAGGAGGCACAAATCAAGAGTGATTTTTTAGAATCGGCTAAGCGCCCAATCCCCAAGGCAGCAAAAACGATCAAACCCAAAATCAGCAGAGCGTTCCATGAAATGGCGGCCCCTACAAAATTCCAATGCCATACATACCAGATCAAGCCGATCAGACTGTATTTGATCCATTCGGTCTTGAAAGGCAGCGCGTCCTGTAAATAGCCTCGCCAGCCATATTCCTCTAGCAAGGTATAGCCCAATAATAAACCGCCCATAAAGAGTCCGAAGAGATTTTCTTGGATACCATAGTCATTCGCTACGCCAAAGGCTGCTAATAGCATGACGGGCAATGCTGCGATCATTATACTCCACTTGCTGCTATGCCCGAAGAAAGTCGTAGGATCATCTGAAGGGTCCGTTCTGCGCAGCAGCAAGCTGATCAAAAACATACCCAAAGGGGGGAGCCAAGCCAGCAGCAATGCCCAATGCCCTAGACCCATCTCTAACACAAAATCGAGCGGACGTTCGACAAAGAATACAAATGACCAAGCCAATGAGATGAACAAAAATAGGCTGATGGGGAGGATGCGTTTCATCGTTTTGAGTATTGAATTTTGACTCCTGCGGTGAAATCGGTCTAAGCGATCTAAGCGGTCTAAGCGGTCTAAGCGGTTTGTGCGATGTTTTGCTTAGTGTCAGTGGTTTGCTGCATCTTCTGCTCAGTACTAGTTTTTTTCGGGCTATAACGCTTTTTCATCACTTTGATGATGATGGTGCCGATGATAGTAGGCATAACCCAGGGGATGACCATAAGCTGCTCTGAAAACAAATCCGCCATCATACTACGGGCTCCAAAAGCAAAGAAGGCTGTATAGGCTGCGATACCTGTACCGATCATGCCATCGAGATGATCAAGTAACCAATTCGCTGATGCTTGGGCCTTGGCAACAGAGGTGAATGCGGGACGAGAAGAGATAATACCAATGATACCGAAGATGAGCAAAAGGATGGCCGCGCCTTGAAGTTGGAGTTGGATACTCCAGATCGTAATACCAACAGAACCTAAAAACAATACCCAACTCAACGCCCGACGGATATTGATAATCCGAACCGGCACTTCGCGCTTATACTTTAAAATCGTAATCGCATACCAAAGTGGATGGGCTGTCAGTACCGTGATCACGCCTAAGAAGGCGGCCATGATCATACGATCTCTAAAGATATTGAATACACATAAGATGCCTGCACTGATCACTACCGTCCACATGGCGTATACATAAAAACGTCCGACTTTGGCGTGAAGCCCTTTGCCCTTTTTAACAAATACAGGGATCCAAAACAAGATGAGACTGATGACACCAGCGCTGACGTGAAGACCTAAAAGGAGGTTGATGATAGATTCCATTGTGATTGATTTTTCAACAAGAAAGGAGCTAAATCAATCAGTTGCTGGAAAGTGTGATAGGCGACAAGGAAATGGGACGAATAGCAAGTCATTGGGCTGAAATGCAGCTTTCTTGACGAATGACAAGCTTAATTTTGGCGAAAATAAGGAATATATTTACGAGAGACAGGCACTTCAAACTCTTCGAGTCCTTGCAATTGAAGCTTCAAACCTTGCGCATTGCCTGAGACGGCGACTACTTTTTGGGTGTTGACTAAGTAGGAGCGATGACTCCGTTTGATGGGGCTATCCTGCAATACTGCTTCGACGCGAGCGAGGGTATTGCGGATCATTTCTTTTTGGATGCCCTGCTCATTGAGTAGATACAGCCGCACGTAGTTTTGCTGAGCTTCGATAAAGAGGATTTGCCCTACCGCTACGCGGAACGCTTTGTCCGATTGATGAATAGGCAAGTCTCGGAAATCACTAGCGGGATTTTGTAAAGGAGCTGGATGAATCTCTTGAGCAATCTTTTGATTGGCTTTAAGGTTTCGAATCAAATTGACCGCGCCAAATAATGCCACGGGGAAAATAGCAATCAAAAATGTGCTGTATAAGACATTGACAAACACCCAAAAGTGTGAAATGCGGCTCGAAAAAAAATAGAAAGAGACACTATAGTTTGCCAAGGCAATACAGAGGATCAAGCCTACCACCGAAACGGCCCACTTCCAAAAGGTCCAATTGGGACTATCCTTTTTAAGGCCAAAGACAAAACGCAAACTGAGATCGTAAATAAAGGCCACCACCATCGAAATACTACCAAATAGCAGGCAAATCGACAAGGGTTTAGGGGACTGTGAGATCCCAAAAGGTTTGAACGCCAGTAAAATAAAAAAGACCACAGAGCCCCCAATGACAGCTCCTTGGATCATCGATGGAATATCATCCCGATCTGGATAAGGTTGATTGAGAAAGACTTTGAGTTTTTGTAGCATGTAAGGCCTCGCAGATTTCTCTAGCAATATAATTATTTCAGAGCAGATTGCTGCTTTACTCACAAAGATGAGTCCAAGCGTTCTGCGAAGCAAGGAGAAGTGCACTGATCCTTCGAGAGCCTCAGGATACATTCGAGAGCCTCAGGATACCAGGAGAAGTCCAGGCGTTCTGCGAAGCAAGTTGAAGGCTACTAAAAATGTATCTGCTATCGCTCAGCAAGACAGGAAATTTTCTTGGGACATTGAGCCTGTCGAAATGCCCATAAAGGAAAAGCGTTCTCCGAAGGAGGCCAAAAACAGAGGGACAAAAAAATCCCGACTAGCCATAAACGACTAGCCGGGAAAAATCTAAACCTTAAAAAATCTACTATCTAGCGATGAGTACTTTGCGCGTAAGCTTAAAGGACTCATTGGAAATGCGTACGATATAGGTGCCCTTATACACTGTCTGAATGTCAAAGTAAGCGATCGTACTACCACGACTGATCTTAGTACTCGCGATTTGCTTGCCAGTGATGTCAATCAAATCCACCTGTAAGTCTTCATTGATCAAATCACCCAATTGAATGGCGATCAAATCTGAAGCAGGATTTGGAAATATCTCGATATTGAGACCGTTAAACTCTGATTCGGAAAGCCCATCAGTACTCGGAGCATAAACCGTAGTCACTTCATTGATGGTAGTGACTTTGCGATTGGCAGATACACCAAAAAAAGTAGGGCCTACCACATAAGGATAAGCAGAATTCCAGTTTTCATCCACGGTAGCGAAGTAGGCATAAGTACCTTCAGGATATTCAGGCGTTACACAATCTCGGCCGTTGTGAACATCTAGATATTCTTCTTCACCGGGATGAGCAATCCACTCATAGTCTTCTCTAAAGTAGCCAAGAAAGTAAGTCGCATCCACATCCGGTCCATCATCTACATCTGTACCATCAGCCCACTCAGTACGCTGCGTAATGTTACGTAATTGATATCCAGGCTTGATACGAGCGATGCCACCAGTCCCGTCATTATTTTTGTAACCATAACCGCCATAAATCGGGAAGCCATCATAGGCAAAACCAATCAAAGGCGAATGTGCCGTGCTGTCGAGCATATAAAGCCCGTCAGCATCGTAAAGATTACAGATAGTAGACACTACCGTGATATCTAGGTCAAAAGCCGAAGGATTTTGGTGATGATGATAATTGCCCATCGCTGGATGCCCTTTCGAGCAATCAAAACCATCCATTTCTGCGGGGATAGCATCACGTGTCCAAGCAGTTTGTGCCATTGGGCCACCGGGGCAAGGAGTATTGCCAGGACCACCACAAAGGGCGTTAGTGGCTGAATTCCAACCCACACCATCACGATAATCAAATAGTGCTACTCCATTGATGAAAATACCAATATTGCCGCCATTGGTAGAGGTGGGCGTAGCCATATTTTGTACTGGGATAAGAGGGATCTGATAGATACCACTTTGATTAGTCGCCTGAGAAGGATTGCCATCTAAAAATGGTCCTGTTGGATAAGCTGGAATGCCTGTGGCAGTGACATATGCATAATCTGTCGAATACTCAACCTGCTGACAATTGACCAATTCGCCATTGCTGATGGCAGTCGAATTGCCCGAAACGTAATAAGTACCCGTTTCGCTAGTATTTTGTAGCCAAGCCGTGATGGCCGGATTATCTTGGGCTTGTACGTTTAGCAAACCGACAACCAGCCCGAGTAGTATAGTTGTAATTTTCTTCATAGGAGTTGATTTGTGGCTTGGATGCCCTTACTTGTAAATACTTTTGAAGTTTAAAAGATTTTTTCTGGCTTGCCCCCGTTTTTTTCCTTAAATCTTACCATATGAGTAAAGCAGAACAAAGAGCCGAAATGCCCGAAGGCTCCGCGCCAATTTTGGACAAGCGTAGCTTAGAAAAAGATTATCGTACGCTAGTAGATTTTCTCCAGCCTGGTATGCGGGTGCTAGATGTCGGCTGCGGGAGTGGTGCCATTAGCCGCGGCCTTGCCGAACGCGTGGGTCCTGATGGCTACGTTAGGGGCATTGATAGTAGTGAACACCTGATCGCCAGTGGACAAAAGCGCAATGCTGATGTCAAAAATCTCTCCCTCAGTCATGAAGACTTATTTGCCTATCAGCCAAAGGAGAAGTTTGACCTTATTGTCTCAGCGCGTGTTTTGCAATGGTTGAGCAATCCTGTCGAAGCACTCAAGAAATTCAAATCACTCTTAAAGCCTGGCGGTACGATTTCAATTCTCGATTACGACCATACGGCGATCCAATGGACACCGAAACCGCCCGCAAGTATGAAGCGCTTCTATACTGCATTTTTGCAATGGCGGGCCGAAGCGGGTATGAACAATCAAATTGCTCAGGACTTACCCGATTACTTTCAGCAAATAGGCCTAGAGCAGATCGAAGTCTTTGACTCCAGCGAAACTTATCTGAAGGGCGCAGCCAATTTCCCTCATAAGATTGGCATTTGGTCCGCCGTGGCCCAGAGTAGAGGCCAACAAGTGGTCAGAGACGGATATTTTGAGGAGGAGGCTCGACTGCAAACCATTGAGGAGTATGAGACTTGGGCGGCAATCGAAGCTCAATCTATGGTGATGGTTCTGCGAGAGGTGAGAGGACGATTAGGGGCTTGAGTTTTCTTACCGCTATTCGCGGAACGCTATAATTTCTCACGCTCAAGTGTACACAAATATGAGATTTCTCCCTTCAGTTCGAAAGCGTGCTGACACGCGCCAAACCAAAGGGAGAAATCGAATTTTCATCATCTTAACTCATCTATCGCCCTTTCTAGCATCAGGTCATTGCCTGCGGCAAGGTCTTGGGGCGTATTGACAATCACTACATCCGGTGCGATGCCGATGCTCTCAAGATTGATATTGTCTGCATTGCGATAGTCGCCCACCGAAACGCCATATAACCAACCATTGGGTAATTCTCGCGTGACAACGTCTGAAAAGGCTCCTGTGGTAGTATCACCGACTTGAGACACTTGCGGAAATGTCTTCATCGCAAAACTGAAAGTCTCCGCTGCACTGACACTATAACGATTGGTCAGCAGTACTACTGGCTTGTCGTAGCGTTCCCCGGCATAGGGGGCCACATACCACTCTCTTGGCTCTTCAAATTCATCAGGGCCTGGACCAATCTTATAGCGTGAGATCATATACAAACGACGCTGATCGGCAAAAAAGCTCGCGATCATCTTACTGCTTTCATCTTCGCCGCCACCATTGTCGCGGATGTCAATGACGATACCTTTGGTATCCTTGAGGTCTTCGATGACTTGTGGCATATACTGCTCGAAAAATGATGGCTCATCGTAGATCTCAGGCAGGTAGATATAGCCAATATTATCCGCTAAAGTGCCATAATAGATGATTTCGGAGACACTGTCGATGATGCTGACATATTTATCAAAGACCAGCTTCAAATCAAGGTCTTCATAGTTCTGCCGATTTAAACGGCCAGCGATTCCGCCTCCAAAAAACATCGGATCATTAGGATCACTAAAAGCATACAAAAATAAGTGTGAATCATCGAGTTCGGTGATCAAGCCTGTCAAAGCATCGTAGAGGCCATCATCATTGCTATTAGCCGTCAAGGGAGTACGATATTGATCCACGAGGGCAGGCCAATTGACGTTTTTTACTTGAAAAATGCCGTAATGCTCTTCAAAATCTTGAGCGAATAGCTCGTAGCTATTAATTACGGTATTGGGTACGGGTTCACCGATCAATACTTCTCGGCATGCGCTCGTCAAGATCAAAAGGCTAAGGGCAAAAAGATATATAGAAGATTTCATTGTTTTGTTGTTGAATGAGAAGGGAGAATAATTACCAGCGGCGATCGACGCCCAAGGTCAAGACACCTTGATAAGCCCAGAGGTCTTTAGGCGTAGCATCGTGATACCAAGCCCAATCGTAACGACTACTAAAGCTCCATTTTTCATTCCAATCATAGCGGTATGAAAAACCTAGATCCACTCGCTGATAAGACCCCCAAGAAGGCGCTCGGGTACCGACAGTAAATACAGTAACGACATCTGGTGCTCTATTTTCTAGTCTTGGGATTTGATTATATGGCATATCGGTTATCCAACTAAAGGCGGGTAAACCTAGCTCAGCCGAAAAGTGATGTTGCTCTCCCACTTGATAGTCGGCTTTTGCTTTGAGCAAAAGATTGCCTTGTCCCAATATCCATGCGAAGGCTCCAACCGCTCCGAAGTCAAGGAGCATTTCTTGTCTGAGCCCTACTCCTGCGGAGAACGCCCAGTTTTCTCGTTCCGCGAAGCGGTAATAATAAGCGGCCTGCAAACCAACGGACGTGCCTCCTAGAGATGCACCACGCCACTCACTTATGCTGGGATCTTGTGGACTGAAAGCCAATAAACCTCCGCGCAAATTATACTCCCATTCGCTACGTTCGTGCTGACGATTAAAATTGAGGCGCAATTGTGGGCCTAGTCCTTGATAAATCAAAGGGCTTGCCTGCTGATCAAGGAAGTTTATATGCTGCCCCCCTAATTGGAGGCTGAGTCGGTTTTGAGCTTGTAAAGTAGGGAGCTGCCATAGAAAAAACAGGACCCCAACTGTAAGCATGATTTTTTGATTCATGTGTTTATCGTTTGCTCCAAATACCCGCAAACATGCCCTAGGTTGCTTCCTAGAGTTGATTTTTGCACCAAGAGGACCTAGAAGCGCATGAAGCGGACAAGCTTATTGATCTTGGTACCACTGCTTAAATTGGGCGAGACGGTTTTTGTTGAGGAGAGCTGGGCTTTCTAGGGGAGGATTGAGTTGGATTTGGGTCTGACGGTTGGCCAAAACCTCAAATGAAATGATCGCTTGCTTACTCAAAAGCAATCGACGATTGACCCTGAAAAACTGCTGCGGATCGAGTTGAGATTCGAGTACACTGAGAGATTGGTCCCAGATCCAATCTTTACCATCCTTGAGACGAAGGAAGTTGATTTGCTCTGTACGATATAAATAAGCGATTTCTTTACACTGAATCTGATAAGTTTTTTTGCCCTTTTTGAGACTGATATGGGCGGGGATTTCGTTCGTGGCTGGGGCTTCGATTTGGGGAGAGGCGACTCGGACTTCTGCGACAACTAAATGCTTGAGGTAAGCCTGTTGGAAAAGATATTGAATGATTAGGGTCAGGAAAATCATCACTGGAAAATCAGTGTACCAAAAGATATGGGGGATGTACTCGGCGTCTAAAACAAAATTGCGCAGTTTGACTCCGGCCCAATCGATCCATATTGCGGCCGGTAAGGTGAAAAGTATCTGCCAAAACCATCGCTTCGATTTTTCAATCTTCTCCCAGGGCATTTTCTGATCAAATTGGAGCACAACAATCAAGTATAGTCCCCAAATCGTCCCTCCAATCAACAGATTGAAAATGATTTTCTGATAAAGAATTGGCTCATCAATCGTATGGGGAGTCCCTAGCACAGTAGCAGCTAATACGCTGACGAGTAGGCCAGTAGCCATCCAGCTAAGCTTATAATAAGGAGGTAGTTGCAATCGCATATTAGCGAGGAAGTGATTGATTTGCCTCAAATTAAGCAATCTCGGAGCAAGAATATTAAATTGTCCTCAAAGCATCCATATGAAACTCATCGACCAACTCAAAGCTACTCAAGCGCAGACCTTGGCGTATTTTGACCTCCCTGAGGAACGCTTAGCCCAAACTTACGCGTCTGGTAAATGGAGTGTGCGTCAACTGTTGCATCATCTCGCGGATGCTGAGACGGTACTTTATGAACGTATCCGGCGAGCGATCTCCAAGCCCAATCAAGTGGTTTGGGGCTTTGATCAAGATGCTTGGGCTGTCGGTCTCCGCTATGCGGAACGCCCTCTCAAGCTCAATCGGGCAGTCTTTACTGCCGTAAGGGAGGCGATCATCGACTTGGCCGAACGGCATTATGAAGCCGATGGAGCCAATCCATATGTACATAATGAAACGGGTAAACGGACCTTGAAAGAAGAGTTCGACAAGGTCGTCTGGCATAATGAACATCATCTCAAACAGATCGAGCAGGCTTTGCTCAATCATTGATGAGCGACTGACTCAAGCCTATTCATTACTATTGATTAAAATCTGAACGAACCTATGGCAGCCTCAAAAAAGTATCTAGAAGACCTCAGCCCCGAAGCGCTCCTCAAGCGTAAAAACCGATTTGGACTCATCATGAATATTGTGATTGTCATCATGTTGGTCAGTCTTAGCTACTCGGCCTATTTACTCTTTGCGCAGAAAAACGATGATGTCAGCATCTACAGTATGATTTCGACTATAGCGATGCTCGCTATTTGGCTTCCTGCCTATACGCAGTACAAAGCTGCCAAAGATGAAGTAAGTCGACGAGGGTAGTATTGGCCCTTATTTACGAGCAAAATCGAGCTTCGCTTTTAAATTATTCAAGGCGTTCTGCCAGGCAGCATGAGTCAGGGCATCATTGTGATTTTGCTCGGCTTCGAGAGTAGCGGCTTCAATCTGCGCTTCCCATTGATCGAGTAGGGGAGTGATCTGTGCCTCCGAGAGTGGAGCTGTCTTCAAAGCCTGAAGAGCTTGCTCATATTCGGTAGTGAAACTTACCCAGCCAGCAGTGAGTTTGTCGCATGCTGCGGAACGCTGTCTTCCCTGAAATGCACCATATTTGAAGGGCTCACAATTGTTGCGGGTTTCGCCCCATTGATCTGCAAGGGGGGTTACGGGATTGACATCGCTGATGATATTTTCAAAAGCATTGTCTAAGTCCCAAGGGATGAGATGTAGCGTTTCTTCTTTGGGGTCTTCATACCAATAGTAGTTATGATTGGAGCAACTAGCTCCCCCACAATACCAATGAAAAGGCCCATCATCATGCCTGATCGTCCGATCTACTGCGATATAAGCCATGATCTCGGACAGTTTCATCCGATTCGTGATGACGTTCCGCAAGGCGGTCGAATCTGCAAGGTTTATTTGCTGGGCAAAAGATCGGATGATCGTCTCAGAGGGATTTTCGTCCTCATTGGTTTCCAGCGCTTTGATATAGGCACCGCTTGCTTGAGGATTACCAAAAGCATCGAGTGGCCAAACTTCTTTATAGAGATTGCCTTTGCCGTTTTTGAAATTGTAACGGGTAAAACGTCCATCTACTTGTTCGATCAAAGAAAATAGACCCACATATACACCATTGATGACTAGGCGTGCGTGCGTTGCGCGAGGCGCCGGAACCCCCATTTCTCTAAATAACCAGTAGCCCAAACGATCTCGCATCTGAGTCGGGTCGAGATTCATGGAGTGAAATTGGAGTTTTTTGAGCCCAAAAAACTTGGTATCGGAGCCTTCCCAATTGATTTTGACCTTCATCGATAACTTGGTGCAAGTCTTATATCCGGAAGGATTAGCCCAATCGTTGCCCGAAAGACAATTGACAAAGGCTCCTACCGATCCTTTGTAGCGAACGCCAACTGGACTGAGGGTATCGCCTTCAAAGATGAGCATGGTTTCTACATATTCCTCTGCCGCTGGATCAGCATTGATTTTGGCTAAGTTTGGCCCTGAGACTCGCAATTCAAAAGTGTGGAGTTTGCTTTGATCAAAAACGTAGTCGGAGTCTAAGTTGAGATACTTTTCATCCCCTTGGGGAACGATTGGCTTGATTTCGAAAGCTGGACCTGGATCGATAGGGATTGGCGGCGGTTCTTGGCAGGCAAATAGTAGGCATAAGGCGCCAAAAGCGATGATTAGATGGCGTAGGTTCATCAGCCTAAGATATGAAATGATGCGGATAATTATGGTGCGCGAATCATCTGACTAATTTGTTTTATGATTACTGCTTAAAAACAGAATAGATACGAACTTCTGGATCTGCGGCTAATAATGGACCTAGTTCTCCCACGATATCTGTGGCAAATAGGCTAGTGCTGAGGTATGCAGTGGCTTGGGCTTCGGTGGCAAAACCGTGTAGGACTTGTACATCTTCTCCTCGGATCAATAAATCCTTTGAGATCGCGCCATCAATTTGCTTCAAAAACGGCTCTTTGTACTTTACATAAATTCCTGCGGCGGCGGGACGATTGCTTTCTTCGACCTTCAAACTGATTTCTAAAAATGCTCCTGTTTGCTTCATGATTTCTTTGTTTTTAGTAATACTCATAGCGGCATGAGTAGTGGATTTGACTTTTTGATTTTGCTGAGAATTACCACAGCCAATACTTACAAATAGCACGAGTGCTAAAGCGAAAATTTTTGATTTCATTTTTGCGATTTTTGATTCTGATATTTTCTAAATGATCTGATACAAAAGTATCTTCCGCAACCGCCTTTAAGTAGGAGGATCGTAACTTTAAATGGTAAAATTGAGAAAGCTGGAATGTTGCCTAATACGTCTAAGAGACGTTTTTTCGATAGTGGAGGGGAGACTGGCCTACTTGTTTTTTGAAATATTTGATGAAGTAAGAATCATCTTCAAAACCTAGGCGGAAGGCGATTTCGCCAATCTGAAGAGGGGTGAATTTTATGAGTCGTTTTGCTTCTAAAATGATCCGTTCGCAGAGTATTTGGGAAGGAGATTTTTTCACTATCTTTTTGGTGATAGTCGCTAATGTTTTTGTAGAAATGTTGAGCAAGTCTGCATAAGCTCTTATTGTTAAACCTTTTGCGAAATAGGTTTCGATTAGCTCATTAAATTTGTATAGTTGGAGTTCGTAGGCACTATTTAGTTTGAGTTTTTTTTGCGGGCTCTTTTGGTGGATGCGAGTGAGCTTGATGAGAAGGGATTTTAACAAAAAGCGTAAGACAGTTTCAAAACCAAAGGTTTGCCGATTGCTGAGTTCCTTTTGGATTAAATCGATATAAGTCGAAGCGGTATTCGCAGTGTCATGATCAATGACATAGGATGGATTTAGAGACGAATTGAAAATATTGTGCTTCAAAAATATATCGATCTCAGCCTGCATGAAAAAGCTTTCATTGAAATGAATGAGCCAGCCTTCATTGGTGAGTTTTTCATCAAAGGCGTGTATTTGATCTTTTGAAATGAAGATTATGGTATTGTCTTCAATTGGATAGGTGTCGAAATCTACGTAGTGAACCCCCTCTCCTTTGATAAACCAGATGATTTGATAATAGCTATGAGAATGAGGCACAACGGCTTTTTCTGAGTTGTCCTGTCGATATGCCGCTAGTGGATAAGCCTCAAATTGTAATTTTTCTGGATGCGCTTTATGTAGATGATACTGCTCTATTTTCCTCATAATAATCAAGCCATCTCGCAAATTATATTTTTGCAAAATGGCTTGATGGTACAATCGGGAATATTTATGGTAATTCTGGGAAGGCTAAACCTTAGCAACGTGAACTCAATAAATGTCCAGAGAGGGCGCAGCAGTTTTGAGTTGAGCCAAGGCGAAAAGATTGAGTTTAGCGAGCTAAAAGACAGGTTTTTCAACGCAGGCTCAGCTCAAAAATGCAAGCCAAATCTGACAGTTATTGTGAACACCTTGCTTAGATCGCTACCAACTATAACGGACTCCCAGCCCTATTCCATAATGTGGATATGGAAATTGAAGTATTTTATTAAAGTGTAGCGTGCCTTGAGTTGTTGCGATGATGTCGATTGGTTTGCCTTTCGCTTTGACACGATAGCCGAGGTCCAATCGAGGTCCCATCACCAAAGCCACATATTGCTGATCCGAATAGTTAACGGCGACCCATTCACCATTTTCATGCACATATTGAGGGTCTGCATTTTTGGTATGGGCCACTCCCGCCGACAATCTGAGATTGAGAAAAAGACCCGCAAAAAGTGTCCTTTCCCAGCCAAAGCCTATTTGGAGAGAATTCCAGCGTTCGTGATACAGATTGCGATAATGTCCCAATTGCCCGCTGACGAAAGTCCTACTCTTAGGCTTTGTTT
Source organism: Bacteroidia bacterium (assembly GCA_045106675.1). Lineage (GTDB taxonomy): Bacteria > Bacteroidota > Bacteroidia > J057 > J057 > JBCAWW01. The sequence goes on along the minus strand of JBGCFA010000258.1, from coordinate 27,917 downwards.
TGATATATCTTTGCGCTTCAAGACTGAAGGCAGGCCTGATATTGACTTCGTGCGTTACGCCTAAGAGTCCAATGTCATAGAGCAAAAGCACATCTTGATGTAGCGCATTAAGTTGCAGAGACCATTGAGGCGATTCTGTGTTTTCTTGGGCATTTAGGTATTGCGGCTGGAGGCCGAACGCTAGAATCCCGAGACAGAGAGAGATAAATCCTTGACGCATCTTATTCCTGAATTTTTGAGTAAAACAAAATGCCCATCTCATCCTCTGAGGTAACGCCAAACTCTATGTCGCGATCAGATTCATTGTTGTAATAGACCTTGGTGCGTATACCCGTACCAGCTGGAAACTCCAATGGCGGATCAAAAATTTTGTAAGGAGGATGCTGATAGTCAAAAGAGACATATAGCAGTTCGCCATCATTGGCACCGCCCACTTTGAATACTTCAAATTGGTAGCCACGCTTGTGCATGTGGGCAAACATCTGTCTGATGCGCGTATCGCGCCTAAAGGTCTCTGAATAATCGATAACCGTGGCTGTTTTGGCTGGCAAAAACAAGGCATCGTCATTGTCTATATCGTCAATCTCAAGGGTTTCCTTGACACTATCTGCTGGGATGGTAACCATATTGAGAAAAACCTCCCCAAAGAGCGTTTGGCCCGTCACATTGAAGTAGTGAGAGTTGATGTCCAGACTAGAGTTTGCCGGAATACGTATGGCTATGCCGGGAGGAAACTGCTGGATGAAACTAGGCTCCTGTGCCCCACAATACATCGCACCACTTCCCATCGTAAGGCTGAAATTGGCTCGTCCGTCAGGCAAATTTTGATCTCTCATGACACCAACTATAGGATTGATGGGATCATTTTCATCTTCAAAGCCATAAGCGATTAGATGATGCGTTCCGGGACGGCAAAGCACTTCAAAGCGATTGACGTAGATATCTTCGGTATTGCCGATTTCTTTACGAATAAAAATCTCCCTTTCGTAGTTGGAAGGAACTGGAAAAGCTTCGATATGAATTTGGTAGCCTTCTCCTGTTGCAGGAGCAGCCAAACCCTCAAATTCGGGAATGTCGGCTGGATTATAATCAAAACTTCTCTCACAAGAGTAAAGCATAAAGGCCAAGCTAAATAGGCCAAAAAGAATAAATGGTTTTCTCATTATAGTAGGCTTAGGTGTCTGTAGCTTAGGACGAAAAAAGGGGCCTAAGTGCTACTTATTCAATTAGTGTACGGTCAGCAACATGGCCAAGCAAAGGCGCACCGGCCTCTATCCATTCTTTGACAAAAGCGATTTTATCATCGGCCAGACTAATGCCTCCTTGTGGCATCGGCGCCCCAAATTGAAAGGCGCTAGAATCATAGACCAACTTTTGATACATGAAACTGCTATCTGCATCAAAGGGCTTGATGAGTTGTAGGCCGATTTGCATGGCTTCTCCATTGGTTGCGGCCATGCCGACAATACTTTGATAGACGTTTTCTCCCATTAAGAGAGGGGCTTCTTGTCCGCTGACATGACAGCCACTTAAGGCACATGAAGGTGCAAAGATGTTACTGTAAATTAATCCGAAACTAGAATCTGGTGGCGTATAAGTGGGTTCGGGAATCGGTTCTTTGCAGGCTGATAATATCATTAAGCCGACTATCAGGCTCATGATTAGTGTTTTTGATAGCGAGAAAGAAGATTTGCTGTGCATAGAGGATAAGCTAAAGTGTATAAGGTGGTGGGTGCTATCTCTATGACAACCCTCAGATCGTTCTACCCCTACTTTGGCTATGGAAAAAACTTCACAAAAAGGCAATTATCTAATCCTTGGCAGTTGAGCCTTTACTGATATAACCGGACTTTTTCGACTAGGTCGAACACTTGGGTGTTTTGACTGCTTAGACTATCTGGGCTCACTAGTTGGGAGGTATGGGGTAAATGACTCACTGTATTCGTGATTTTGCTTGCTTGATAGTTCTTATAAAATGTATAACTGCCAAGGACCACTAGCCAAACTGAAAAGGAAATGGCAACTATAACAAGGAGGTATCTTAGAATTGAGCTCATACATGTCTTATGTCTCTTTTGGACTGATAGTTTGGCAGAAGTAACCAGTTTGATGGTTAAACATTGTTGATATGTGGGCATGTATCATTTAGTTGAGAAGGCTATTTTTGAGCTTGAATAATTTGCTCAGATCTTATAAACGAATGCCGTATTAAATTAAGTAGGCTCTGTTTGAGCGTTCCGCGTCTGAGCGGTCCTTACCCTTTCTAACATAAGCTATGCCTCATAGAGCCTAAAAAAACACCTCCCCTTAAACAAAGGTGGAGGTGATAAATAAAGTTATCTAATAGATAACCCAATTCTTGCGCAATAGGCTTAGTGTTTATGCTCTAAATAATGACTTTTTAAAACATCCTCACCAAAGTCATTGCCCTTTTGGCGATAGATCGTATGAATGTGATTACCATCATTTTGAAAGCCGACATTGTCGTATTCGATCAAAAAATCAGGTCCATTGATGATATAATAGTGAGGCTTTCGACGCTCATAAGGACCAATCCACGCAAAATAAATTTCTTCAACTCCTGATTGTTGTATTGCAGACCGAGCTGCGCTGGCTTGCTCGTATTCGAGATTGCCAATGTACTCCTCTATCAAACGCATCAAGATCAGCTGTTGTTCCTTGTCCATATCTGCACCTTTGATGCCGTAATACGAATCGATACGTTGGCTACTTTTAGGATTGGTGATAATGTCTCCAGGGACTTCGCCGCTCATGGTAGCAAGATCTCTTTGTTCATCGCTAAGCGAGTGAATCAATAAAAACCCATAATCTTCTTCCTTACTCATCACTCGTAAACCTGCATATTTGGTGTCTCTTACCTCTGCAGGATCAGTACCTAAAAACAAAGGACTTAGCGAAACCTCTTGCCCGACTACTGATAGATTGATAGACATATGATGTCCTCCAAACTTGATGCCCCAAGGCTCTTTGGAATCTGGCTTACCCCAGATAGTGAGAAAGTAGTTTTCATAATCCCAATCTAGGTCCTTGATCCGATTGAGTCTTTTTTCATTGATTTGTCCATTGTCAAAAGCAATTTGATAACTCTCATTCAAGACATCATCAAGCTTCATGATACTAGTCGCTTTGAGATAACCTTGCGAACTAAAAATCGCAATCAATAATTCATGAAAGGCTATTTTACTTTCTGGCGATAAATCACCCAATCGTAATCCAGGCCTTTTTGCCATACCCACCGGAAGATTGGTCCAAGCCGTACGAGCTGGGTCGTCAAAAGGGCGTTGTACTATTGCTACTTGCTCTTCACTCATAGAGCTCAGCAGAGCTTGGGTCAATTCAGAAAGTTGAACTGCATTTTGGCTATAACTAGGCGCTATAAAGGCACTCAACAAGAGTAGTATGAATAAATATTTCATGGGCGTCTTATAATATGTATTAGTCCTATTCAATCGTTTCTAGTCTTGCCTGCATCTGCTCCAAAACCTTTTGAGGATTGTACTGTTGGCAATGTCCCTCCATCGGGGAATATTCAATCTGGGCATCGGAGACTGGATTTTTGAGTCCTTTCAATACTTTATCATAAGCACGAGTCGCCGGATTGAGGTAGAAATTGTCCATGTCTCCCATCCATACATAAATTTTGCCTTCGAGTTTAGGAGCGAGCTCAGTCCAGTTTTCTTCGGTATAAAGACTAAAATCGTACTTCTTCCAATGCTCTGCCACCTCAGAATCAATATCACCTGAGACAGGATCAAAGAGGGGCTTAGGAAGATCATTATCGCCCTTTGGGCTGTATAAAGCCGTATGCGCACTAAACTGCCCACCAGAGTTGAGGTAGGTATTGGAAGGGCCTAAGATGTTTTCATACTGTATGAAATTGCGTAATGCCAATTGAGGCTCGCCATCGGTAGTACGTGCTACTGGACGCTCATAGCCAAATTCGTTGGTGAAGGCATTTTGATCTTTATAGATATTGATCAATTGATAATGAGAGAAATCAATCGCATCAGGACTATACGAAAAGCAGCCATTAAAAGTCTCTGGATAGTACAATTGCAGCCCCAGTGAAACCCAGCCGCCAGTAGAGCAACCATCTACAAAACGAGTTTTTGCGGTATTGGTACCGCGATAAGTGGATTCGATATGAGGAATCAATTCATTGATTAAGGAATAACCATAAGGCCCACTATTGTCTGAGTCCATTTGGTAGCTATCGCCAAAAGGTCCTTCTCCATCCAAAAATACATTGATAATCTGCGGCGATTCATCAGATTCCCACCAGCTAATAAAGCTTTTGTATCCGACCAGACGATTGATCCTTGTATAACGACCGCCATAGCCCGCTACATTATAGCGTATTGGATAAGATTTACTCGCATCATAGTCAGACGGCAATAAAACCGAGGCTTTGAGGCGCATCTCTTTGCCCCACCAATTGGATAGTGCATCACTTTTGAAATCCACCAGCTTGACCAATTCATGATCGGCTAATTTGCGGGGCGCGACGATGTTTTTTAAACTGAGTTTGATCGCCTGATCCTGATTGAGATCTATTTTGCGTTTCTCAGAGTAAATATTGCCCGGCGCATCAGTACGGGATTCTGTTTGATCCTGATCCCAAAGCACTTGGACGTAGTATTCGTTTGCGGGTATGGCTTCAAGCCCCCAATCATTGAGTTTTTGCCAAGTTTCTGAGGCCTCTATGGTCAGGCCTTGCCGAACGTTAAAGTCGCTGATATTTTTGGCGAAAATGATATTGCTAGGACTTGGCCAAGTATTGAAACGAGGTTCACCTCGTGAGCTAGTCGTGATAAAAACGAATAGTCTACCGTCCTTTTGAAAATTGTCTTGGACGTCCTTATCTACACTTAGTTCAATCTTGAGGCTATGCGTGTTTTGGGCAGTAAGGCCCACGCTCAATGCAACTAGAAAAAGTAGCAGCACATTTGATCTCTTTGTCATCTTAGGAACGTTTTTGGGTGAGTTAGTTTGAAGTTCAGAATATAGGAATAGAAGTTGTCTAACGTAAAGTAAATTTCATAAATCCTACGGTCAGCGCGAAACGCGCTTTCGCCTAGATGCTTCCTCTCCCTAGGGTTCGAGGCAAGCTCGGCTTATGACAGAAAACTTTCTTGGGACATTGAGCCTGTCGAAATGCCCATACCGGAAAAGCGTTCTGCGAAGCAATGAGAAATGGGCTGATCCTTCCTCTCCTAAAGGTTCGAAGCAAGCTAGGCTCAGCTTGAGCATATACCACAAAAAAAAGAGACCGGCTTTAGCCGGTCTCTATATTCTAACTTAGATTGTTTTATTTCAAGCCCACATCCAAAGCAACTGGACCTTTTGGACCACTGCCTATCTCAAATACGACTTTGTCGCCTTCTTTGATTGGATCGCGAGTATTGTTGATGTGTGTAAAATAGCTTTCACCAGTTACCGAGTCAATAATGAATCCGTAACCTTTTTCAGTATTGAAAAATTTCACGACACCCTCTCTGATAGCATCCATCTCTTCATAATCCTCTTTCTTGGGGATTGAAACTTCGATGTCTTCAGCTTTGATTCTACTTTTTCTCTTCGGATCGGGCGGATTAGGCGTTAGGTTACCAAATTCATCAATGTACATGATGTCATTGCCTTTTACTCCATCAGCTTTGCGCTGTTCCTTTTTTTCTGCCTTATCCTTTTTCTTTTTTTGACGTTTTTTTTCTCGGTCTTTCTTGTTAAAGCTATCTGCCATAAAATCAGTATAAATTGTTATTTAAATGTTGTTATACAATAATCGTACTCGATTATCCTCAATATAAGCTTTCTCCCTCAAATGTGGGGTATAAATAGACAATCGTCTATCAAAACACTACTTTATTGGGATTAGTAACTACTAAATTGTACTCCTTGTAGCGAATTTGGTTGCAAATATAACTCTCCTCCTTGTAAATCTATGATGAAATTGAAGCGTTTGATGACATCGCCTCCTACAATGCTCATCTGCTGACGACCAATCGTACCTTCAAAAAATCCTACTGGCACGGCCTCAAGATTTAGGCCACCAATACTTAAACTGGGCAAAATTGCTTCTTTTGTCTTGACGATGTTTCCAAAAGAATCTTTCAGCTCTTTTTCACTGGTGATCTCTAGTTTTTGACCGATCTGGTGTTGCTTGGCAAATGCATCATCTAGTAGTATCGCACCCCCAAAACCGCTATGCAATAACAATCGATGAGACAACTTTTCTCCTCCTATCTGACTATGAGCCTCAACAAACATCATATTGCGATCAAACTGTATGCTAACTGGGCGATAGCTACTGAGCATATCGGGTAGTTGATTGTGGATGACCAAATAGCTACGATCAAAATCAATTTCTACGATTTGATTATCAAAGAAATCAGGTCCAAACTTCCCATCTGTTTCTGGCCCCGAAAAACGGTCTTGCCAAACGATAAGGCTATCTAGGCGCTTAGTTCCAATCTGTACACTATTGTTGAGGCAATAACGGACTTCACCTTGACCTCCCCAACTATTGGCGGAAGTTGCCCCATCCATCGAGATGCTTTTGAGCTTTTGTACGGCTTCCTCAGTGAGATTGATATTGCCATTGGCGAGGTGAAACATCAATTGTAAGGTGTCCTGACCGTTCAAAACGGCCTCTACGATCATATTATTGGCCTGACTCAACCGAAAAGGAATCGTGTCTGGCGGCACATTGGTGGAAGCGTTCTTTGCAAAAGTGACTCCACTTTGGACCCGATTGTAAAAGGTGTCTTGCTCATTGAGAATGACGATGAAGTCATGCATCTCCCCAGCCGCTAACTCAAATGCGAGCGTATCTATATCTGAGTAATAGCTAACCGTCTTGATTTGCCTCGTCTTGTCTGCTACATAAATATCCAAAGCTAAGCGAGGATCGAGCGTCCAATAATCTTGCCGTAGGATCTGCCCGTCTTGGATTGAGAGAGTCTCTTGATTGCTGCGCAGAACGGGCAATTTGCTTTGGGCTGGCAAAATCAATTGACTAGACATCAAGAGGCTTAAGATCAAAATAATGCGTTCCATGAAATGGGGCTTAGGAGTATTGGATTAAGGTAAAGTTCAAAACAAAAGACTCCTAAATATAAAACCTGAATAGTCAAGACAAAGATTCTTCCTGAAAGAAAGTATTTGGCAGACTGACATAAAAAGAACTCCCTTTATCTATTTGAGACTCTACCCATATTTTCCCACCGTGTAATTCGGCGATTTTTTGGCAATTAGCGAGACCGATGCCTGTTCCTTTATACTGCTCTTGTGGATTTAGTCGCTGGAAGATCTCAAATACTTTATGGAGATATTCGGGTTCAATACCGATGCCATTATCTTTTACACGGAACACCCAATTTGCTTTTATTCGAGTGGCTGAAACTTGGATGATAGGTGGAGTATCTAATTTTACGAATTTAATGGCATTTGAAATTAGATTTTGAAACAGGATGCGTAGTTCTGTTTGATAGCCAGGAATGGTAGGTAGGTTTTTGACTTCAACAATAGCCTTTTTTTCCTCAATTAGGACACTCAGATCTCTTAAGACAGTTTGGAAGACAATTTGACAATTGACACTACTGAGTTCTTTGTTGATACCTAATCTAGAATATTCTAGAAGGCCTTTTACCAATTCATTCATGCGATTGGCCGCGAGATAGATAAACTCTAAATACTCTTTTGCAGCTTGATCGAGATCTTGAGAGTGTCGCTTTTTGAGCAAGCCTGCAAAGCTGATCATGGTTCGGATCGGCTCCTTCAAATCATGGGAAGCCACATAGGCAAACTGCTCTAGTTCTTTATTTCGGGTTTCTAATAAAATCTTATCTGCTTTTGCTTGTTCAATTTCTATCTCTTTAGTACGATCCCAATTCGTACCGATCATGCGGGCTGGCTGACCTGCCTCATCACGTTGCAATATTACTCGAGTTCTGATGTGTCTGATAGATTGGTCGGGCCAGATAATCCTCACATCGCTTTGGATTTCATCTTTGCCAGCTAAGGCTTCTTTTAATTTTGTTTCTGCCTCTCCTAAATCATCGGGATGAGTAACTCTGGCCCAGAGTTCATAGTTGATGTCTACTTTTTCTCTATTTAGGCCGTACAATTTGTACATCATATCATCCCAGACAAATTCGTTGGTCTTTAAATCCCAATCCCATATCCCTACTCGTGCTGATTGAATAGCGAGTTGATATCTTTTGTTGAATTTGCTCAATTCTGCTTGGGCAAGCACCAATTTATCCTCTGCCGCTTTTTGGGCGCTAACATCTACAATCGTTACGATATAGCGTTTCTTACCATTTATCTCGATCGGTTCTACAAAAACTAGCCCTCTGATGATGCTTCCGTCTTTGGCGACTATGTTGACACTTACATTGGACAGATGATCGTTTTGTCGAACGACATCTGTGAGTTTTGACAATAAAGCTTGATCAGCCATATTGAAACCAAACTTTCCGGCTTTGTTGAGTATCTCCTCCTTCTCATAACCAGTTTTTACCGTATAAGCATGATTCACTTCCAAGGCCATCATCTCTTCAAGATCTACCAAGGCCATGATGTTGGCGTTAAATTCAAATACTTTGCTAAACTTTTCCTCAGATATCAGGCGGGATTTCTCTGCTGCTTTATGTTCCGTAATATCATGATGTACCGCGATCGTACTAGTTGGTACTCCCTTAGCGTCAAATATCAGTTTAGCAGAACCGAGTATGTGTAATTTTTCATGCTTTTTGTTTTGGGTAATGATTTCTCCACTCCAGCTGCCGTTTTTATCAAACTCTTCTATGACCTGCTTTCTCGTCGAATGTGGGTAGCTAGGAAAAATCATCTCTGGAAATACTTTACCGACGACTTCTTCTGCAGTCCATCCGTATAAGTTTTCAGCGGCTTTATTCCAATATTGGATTTTGAAGTCAGTATCTGTTGAGAAGATTGCATCAGATACATTTTCCAATAATGCTGCTTGCTGACTTATTTTTTTCTGGGCGGTAGATTGCTCCTCTTGATCTTGAAAGATGAATTGCACAAATGACCGATCATATGGAGGAAAACGAAGCAGCATCACTTCACAAGGATTACTTTTTCCTTCTTCATTGAGAAAATGCCAGTGCAAAACTGGATTGCCACCCGCCAAAGCCAATTTGAGTGATTGTTGGAGATGCGCTAGCGCTTGTTGAGCTGGGTAGATGATTTTAGGACCTAACTCAAGAGGACTTAATAAGGCAAACTGCTCCCTCGAAAGATTGAAAAAGAGATCCGCTTTAGGGTTTGAATCGATAAATCTGTCAGTTTCTACATCTAAAAGGAGATTAGATTCAAGCTTGTTTTGGGCGTTCGTCTGAGCAGCTTCTAAAGCAAGTAAAGGGGCTAGAAAATATTTCATAGGCCTGAATATCCATGATGCTAATGCTGATCTAAAGCAATAAACAGCCTTGTCTGGCCTATGGTAAATCGGGGTGAAGGCGTGAAAACTAAATGACAAGCGGCTAATAACCTCTACACTTAACCTACATTTTTTGAGCTTGAAAACCTATGGAGATTTTCAAAGACTGAAGTGAAAATGCTGTTTACTATTGGGGGACAGTCTGGCTTGAAAAGTTGTTATCAAGAAGCATCTTTGTTGGTTAGGAATAACTTGCCCGTTCCTAAACGCTAAGCGCAATATTAAAATATGTTTTTACTTCCTCAAGCAATTGAGCACTGGGATGTACCGATTCATCGACAAATTCAAAGGTCGAAATCGCGTAGTTTTGACCGGCTAGTGTATGTGGTTTCATGCGTTCGACCCCGTCGCGATTAAAGACTCTGAATATATCAGCCACCCCAGCCCTCCAGTTTATTTACAATAAGCTAGAATTGATGCTTTGACCGAATTTGTCATGAATTATCATAAGCTTGGCGTTTACTCATTTAACTTGGGAGCATGGATTGTATAACGCATCTTTCGTAAAATAAAACCCAAAAAGAGAATGGATTTCGAGGCAATCATTCAGGAAGTATATCAGAAAATTAAAACCATAGATGATATAGGGAACTTGGCATCCTATATCCCTGAGTTAAAGAAAGTTGATCCCGAAAAATTTGGTGTCTACATTTCCACCATTGATGGTTTTGAATTCGGGATTGGAGATTGTCATGAAACATTTTCTATCCAAAGTATCGCAAAAGTGCTCTCATTAAGTTTAGCCTATGGCATTCATGGGGAGAAAATATGGGATAGGTTAAGCGTAGAACCTTCTGGGACCGCCTTTAATTCTCTCGTGCAACTTGAAGCAGATAAGGGGATACCGAGAAATCCCTTTATTAATGCTGGGGCTATCGTCATTTCTGATATCCTGATGAGTAGTTTGGATCATCCGAAAGAGGATTTTCTGGCTTTTGTGAGAAGTCTTGCTCCAAAGTCAGCAATCAATTATTCCGCTAGAGTAGTTAGCTCCGAAAAGGCCGTAGGCTTTCGCAATGTGGCTTTGTGCAATTTTATAAAATCATTCGAAAATATTGAAAATGAGCCATCTGAGGTTTTAGACTTTTATTTTAACCTTTGCTCACTCGAGATGAATTGCGAAGAGCTCTCAAAGCTATTTCTGTTTTTGGCAAATGATGGCAATTTACCCTTTGATAAGACGCAAATCTTATCCCAAAGCCAATCCAAAAGGATCAATGCACTTATGCAAACTTGCGGCTTTTATGACGAATCTGGAGAGTTTGCTTTTAAAGTTGGACTTCCCGGAAAAAGTGGGGTCGGTGGAGGCATTGTTGCAGTTCATCCCCAGAAGTATGTAATCGTGGTATGGAGTCCAAAATTAAATGAAAAGGGAAATTCATACAGAGGAATGAGGTTTCTGGAAGAGTTTACCAGCCTTACCCAGTTGTCGATATTCTAGTCAGGCTCTAATACTGAGAGGACTTTTATTCTGTTCCTTATTTTGTCTCATAGCTTCGCCCCAAATAATAATACAAACCAATCACCTCTCTGGGGATTGAATAAAAGTCCCTACTCTCAAAAAAAAGATCAGCTGCCTCGGCACTCACATTGGCTATTCCCATACTTTTAAACGCTACTCGCGAACGTAAGAGATGAAAATATTGCGAAACAATGATGATGTCGTTCGCACGGCGAGACTCCATAATCTCCCGACAATGCAAGGCACTGAGATAGGTGTTATTGCCGAGATTGTCGCGGATGATCGCCGCTGAGTCCACTCCCTTATCAATCAAATATTTCGCCATCACTTTTGCCTCATCAAAGCCTTCGACGCCTATCCCACCACTGACAATGATAAGTGGAGCTAAACCTCTATTATACAGTTCTAGTCCTTTGTTGAGACGATATTGTAGGCGTTTGGCAGGGATACCATTTTCATGCACTTGGCTTCCCAAAATCACCATCATATCAGCCGATTTTGCTTCAAAACTAATACCCGTAAATATGATCAGGCAAAGATGTAGAACTCCAATGATGGAAACTGCCCATAGCGTACGCTTGATAAACTTCTTTTTTAGCATAAGATCAAGGCTTGACCAATTTTTTGCTGATTTTTATTAGCAATCGATTGATCAAAATAGCGATAGATATAGGCCAGACCCAAAAAAATCTGTTCAAGCTTTAGACACAATTACTATTTAGCCAGACCAGTCTTGATCGTATAATCTCTGTCAATATTATAGCTAGTTCCAGCCCTTTTACTTGCCATCTTACCAGCACTTATTCCTAGGCCTGTAAGCAACAAGATTAATAAAAAGCCTATTACAACCAATGCTGTTATGGCTAAGACAACTACACCAATGATCCCAAAGATTAAACCTACTAATTCGCCTAGAGGACCTGAGCCACCCGGACTATCAAATAAGCCACCGATACCACCGTCTGAAATCGCTCGCACTCCCAATACGGCTAATATCACAGCGGCAGTACCCATGATTACATGCCTGCCTCTCCTCTTTGGCTTACTATTTAGAGGCTTAAGTTTTATTCTCGAAATCTCACTGATCGATACTTTTTGGCGATCAACTAATATATAATCTACTCCTACACCTTGGATCGTTCCCGCTAATCCTGAGCCGTCCGACAAGCGCAAATCTACATACTCTCCTTCCAGAATTCTGATCTCTCTTCCTTGGCTTAGCGGCACTAAAATCAATGTGTCGGAAACTACCGTAGGAGCTCCACTGTCGCTAATCGCGAATACTCCTAATGGGATGAGAAGTGAGAAAATGATTAAATATGCTTTCATATGTATGAGTGGTTTTCGGACCAGAAAAGGGACTTTCCCCCAGAACGATAAGCTCGTTCAAGGTATTAAGCGCGAAAAAGCATGAAAAGTGATAATTGCTAAGCGAGAAATACTCCAAACCTCAATTCTCGAGGAGTCATATAGTAGAGTGAATTATCTCCCTCAGAAATAACAAAATGCGTATATTGGTCGTACTTAAACTAGAGTGAAAAAAATTGCCGCCATATCGTTTTCCGCATTCTACCTCATCGCTTCGATCGGGGTGGCGGTCAACTTTCATTACTGCCTCGGACGCCTAGAGTCCGTAAATGTAATCTTGGCTCAAAGCAATTGTTGTTGCGACGATGAAGGTCAAATGATGGTCTGTTGCGACGATGAGTCCTATTTCTTTCAGTTAGATGACGAGGAGAAAGTCGTTCCAGCCGTACAGAGCTTCGCTGATATCTTATTAGTAGCTCCCCACTTCGTGGAACGTTTAGTCTTACCGAGTAGTCCGCTCAAGACTTTCGAACCTTATCTACTGGATTTACCCCCTCCAAAGCGGCCTGCTACTTGGTTGCTCTTTTGCGCTCCTATTCATTACGCATAGTTTTTGGTTTTTACCGCTTCGCGGAACGCTTGTATGGATTACAGCCGTTCCGTTCATCTATTTATTTTAAAAACTAAACTTCAATTGTAATGAATACTCAAGTCAAAATATCCCTCTTTTCTCTCCTTTTTGCCCTCATCGCGCTTCCTACTTTTGGTCAAGGCAAAGCTCCTAAAGTTGCCACCACTGAATTCAAAGTAGAAGGTGTCTGTGGGATGTGCAAAACTCGCATCGAAAATGCAGCGACTATCAAAGGCGTTAAACTCGCCGAATGGGATAATGCAACTAGTATCCTCACAGTGATCTATAAGACCAAAAAGACTGATGCTGAATCTATCCAACAAGCAGTAGCCGATCACGGTCATGATACTGACAAAGTAAAATCTACTGATGAGGCTTATGCCAAATTACCTGGATGCTGTGCTTATCGCGATGGTGTAGAAAAGCACTAGCATGAGGCAGCTATTCATCATTGCCCTATCACTCTTTTGTATTCCTTTTAGTATTTCTGCTCAACAAAGCTCTCGTTTGGAAGGCAAAGTGAGTGACGGGATCGAAAATACTCCCTTAGTGGGTGCTAAGCTGTTTTGGCTTGGCACCCAAAAGGGAACCAATACTGACCAAGAAGGAGCCTTTTCGCTCAGAAAAACTGCTGCAAGCAATCAGTTAGTCGTGAGTTTCTTTGGCTATTCCAATGATACGATCTTGATTGGAACGCAAAGTTTTGTCGAAATTCGTATGCAGCCAGATCTTACGCTAGACGCTGTTGAAATCGAAGGCCGAAAGCGTGCCACCTCTATCTCCTTTCTCGATCCTCTCAAAACGGAGAATATCGGTGAAAAGGAAATCGAAAAAGCAGCCTGTTGTAATCTGAGCGAAAGCTTTGAAACCAATCCCAGCGTAGATGTCGCTTTTACAGATGCGGTTACGGGTACGCGACAGATTCAATTATTGGGCCTTGCCGGACCTTATACCCAGATTACCCGTGAAAACATGCCGCATATTCGCGGTTTATCTTCCCTTTATGGCTTGACCTATACTCCCGGATTTTGGGTAGAAAGCATTCAACTTAGCAAAGGCGCAGGTTCAGTAGCTAATGGCTATGAGAGTATCGCTGGGCAAATCAATGTTGAACTACGCAAACCTGAAGAGGCAGATCGCTTTGCGCTCAATCTGTACGCCAATGAAGGAGGCCGACTCGAAGCCAATCTGAATTTGGCCCATAAATTTGAAGGAGGAAAATGGTCAACTGGACTATTGTTGCATGGAGCCAATCGTTCCGCGGAGCGTGATCGTAATGGCGACAATTTTCTTGACAATCCTCTCAACAATACCGTGATCGCTCTCAATCGCTGGAAATATTTCGGCTCTAACGGTCTACGCATCCAACTGGGGATCAAAGGCACTTATATAGATCGCTTTGGTGGTCAATTAGGTGCTAGCGAAGATCCTACACTTTGGGGGATGCAACTCAATACACGCCGCCTCGAAGGCTTTGCCAAGATTGGGAAAATATTGCCTAAGGCGGGTCATTCGATGGGTTTGCAACTATCGGCTGCTACGCATGAACAGGATAGCTACTTTGGTTTACGTGAGTATGATGCGAACCAGCAAACTGCTTATGCCAATTTTGCTTATCAAGGGATTTTGGGTACGACTAATCATGTCTTTAAGACTGGATTGAGTTTTCAGTATGATCGCTACGCGGAACGCTTGGAATCCACCAACTATGATCGAGTAGAAGTGGTGCCGGGTGCTTATGGAGAGTACACTTACAATTATTTGGATAAGCTAGGTATCGTTGCGGGTTTACGAGTTGATTATCACAATCTCTTTGGTGCCTTTGTAACGCCTCGTTTGCATATTCGCTATGCAATCCTTGAGAAAACTATCTTGCGTGCTAGTGCAGGACGAGGACAACGGACCGCCAATATTTTATCTGAAAACAATGGTTTACTTGCCAGCAATCGCGAATTTGTGATTCAAGGCGATGGCGACAATAGTGACAAACCTTTTGGCTTGGACCAAGAAGTTGCTTGGAACTATGGCTTGAACCTGACCCAATTATTCACTTTGGATTATCGTGAGGGAACGTTCAGTCTGGACTTTTATCGGACGGACTTTGTCAATCAGATCGTGATCGATTTGGACCAAAACCCACGACAAGTCGTGTTTTACAATCTGGATGGACAATCGTATTCCAATAGCTTTCAGGCTCAGTTTGATTACGAACTGATCAAACGTTTGGACGTACGATTGGCTTATCGCTGGTTTGATGTCAAAACGACTTATGATGGCAAACTGCGTCAAAAGCCATTGGTGTCTACGCATCGTGCATTTGTCAATTTGGCCTATGAGACGCGTAACTATTGGAAGTTTGATTATACTGTCAATTGGCAGAGTTCAAAGCGATTGCCATTTACTTCTGCTAATCCGGAACGCTATCGATTAGAACAATTATCGCCAGCTTTCTTTATCATGAATGCCCAGATCAGTAAAACCTGGCTTGAGAAATTTGACGTCTATTTAGGTGGAGAAAACTTGCTGAATTTTATCCAAGAAGATCCAATTTTAGGGAGTGATCAACCCTTTAGCCCTTATTTTGATAGCTCATTGGTATGGGGGCCGATCTTTGGTCGCAATATCTATATGGGCTTGCGCTATAACATCAAATAAATTTTTTAGAGACGCAGAAGTTTGCGCAGCCAAAAGATGAGTCAGTTCGAATTTTCGAACTGACTCATCTTCTTTATATAGGAATAAAGCGACGATCCAGAAAAACTATCTCAACATTTTCGGACACAGCAACCTTCAATACGGTAGAATCAATCTATGCAAACGCTCCCGTCCAAAGTCCTATTTATATTCATCTTATTGAGTTTTTTGTTCTGCTCGAACTCCTTTATAGAGAAGGGGGAAAAGATTAAATTTTAGGTTTTGTTTGTAGCCTCTGATAGATGAGCGATTGCTCATGATTCTACTTATCAGTAAATAATAAGGAACCTAAAACGCTGTTTTTTGCCGGGAAAAGTGGCTATTAAAGGGATTTATAAAAAAGGACGAAGTGGTGAGAATTTAGAATAAAAAGGCGCGATTTCTCAAACCTCTCGATGAGTTGTTTTTCCGCTGCGCGGAACGCGCTTTCGGCTAGGTGCTTCGACTATCGCTCAGCAAGACAGAAATTTTTCTTGGGACATTGAGCCCGTCGCAATGCCCTAAAGTACAAGCGTTCTGCGAAGCAGGGAGAAGTGCACTGATCCTTCGAGAGCCTCAGGATACATTCGAGAGCCTCAGGATACATTCGAGAGCCTCAGGATACCAGGAGAAGTACAAGCGTTCTGCGAAGCAAGGATTAAACGACTATAGATGCTTCGGCTATCGCTTAGCAAGACAGGAAGTTTTACCGGACATTGAGCCTGTCGAAATGCCTCTCCCTAGGGTTCGAGGCAAGTTCGGCTCAGCACGGCTACCCCAAAAAAGGGGGAAATAAGGACGAATTTATGCCTTTGAGTTCCGTTAGATAACTTCAATGATAGGATCTACTATTCTTCAAATCGCAATGCGACTTGGTCCAATTCTTCTTCAGGTCCAACCAAAGTTACGAGATCGCCTGCTCTAAACTGAGTCCTACCATGTGGAATGATAAACTGTCCATTGCGATTGATCGACAAAACGATGATATCTAGTGGTAAGCGTACTTCCCGTAGATACATGCCTACTACTTCTGGACTACGTACCTCAAGTTCGATGGTGTCTTGGTGATCTTCACGACCGAGTATGAGAGAGGTTGCCTGCGGCGAACGCACCATATGATCGAGCAAGCTTACGATAGCGGTTGATGGATCTACGATCAATGCACCCAATTCGACAAATTTCTCAATATTGCTAGGATCGTTGAGTTGTACGATGATCTCACGGGTCCCAAAATGCTCGTATGCGAGTTCGCAAATGTGGTAATTTTTTGCATCGGTACTCATACAGACGATGGCCTCAGCATTGGCCGCGTCATGAGACTTAAATACCTCTAACTCCCAGCTTTCGATACTGTGAATTTGTATGCCCTCTTCTTGTAGGTTTGCAGGTATCTCAGTTTGTTGAGTAAGGATTTTGACGTTCCACCCGTGGGACATCAAACTACGCGCCAAGGCCACTGAAGGCCCTTGTAAACCGCAGATGATGGCATCTCTTACCCCATCAAATATTGGCGTTTGAGCTCTAACATGAGACTCCCCGACTTTAGTTAAGGCCCATTTGAAGAGAGGGGGGCCAACTACTTGATTGAGTACAATCACTGCAATGATGATAGTTGAAAACTCTGCGCCCCAAATTGGATACTCGTGGGCAACCACTGTCGCAAGTCCTAAACCTACTCCGGCCTGCGTGACAAAAGGCATCCAATTGATACTCCAAAACTTGCGCGGATCACCACCGATAGATCCACCCACAAAACCGGCGATAACCATCGAAATAATCCGTACGGCAAACAAGATCAGCGCAATACCCCAGACGCCTGCAAGGACATCTAAGGCCATACTGGCCCCAGTCAAGGTAAAGAAGGCGATATAAATGGTCGGACCGACCTTATGCAAAATTTCTTCCCAGGTATGGCGGTGCTTACTATAATTGGTTACCACAAAACTACCGAGGATACAGATCAATAATGGTTCAAGATATAGTTCATGTCCAATCAGCTCACCACTATAATCCCTGATCCAAGCAGAAAATAAATATACACCCCAACCAATGGCTACTGTAAGAATCGATAGCATCCATTGAGGCATCATGAGGTTAAGCAGAAATGATAAAATCTTGCCGAGAAGATAACCTAAGATAAAGGAGATCAAGAGTTCTACGAGTAGAAAACCAATGGCCGAAATACTAAAAGCTTCGCCATTGATAAGCGTTCCGCTCAGCGAAAAACAAACTGCGAATAAAATAATCACCAAAACATCTTTGATGACGGTAACGCCAATTGCAGTTTGAGTAAATGGCCCTTTGGCTCGTAATTCGTTGATCACGGCTATGGCTGAGGCTGGTGAGCGGGCAACAAAGATTGTCCCAGTGAGCATTGCAACCGCAATTTTGGCCGCAGAACTCATCTCCTGCATAAAGGGGATCCATTCTGCGAGAAAAAAAACGGCTAATCCACTCAGTACAAAAGTGATTACCAATTGTCCCAAGGTGTTGGCGGCTATGCTGCGATAGCGGCTACGCAACTCTTTGAGATATAGTTCAGAGCCTGCCGCAAAGGCGATAAACGCCAGCGAGAGGTCATTGATAAAGCGCAAGGAGGATAAATTACCCTCAGGCAATAGTTCCAGAACATAGGGGCCTGCTATCATTCCCGTAAAAAGGAAACCTGTAATAAGGGGGAGACGTACCTTTTTGAAAAACTGGGCTAATTGCCCCGCTGCGATTGCAACGATACCAAATCCTAGTAGTGCTTGTAATATGGTCAATTTCGTGAGCTTGTAATTAAAAAGAACGATTCAAGATAAATAAAAGGTCGCAGTGTATCTACACTGCGACCTAATATAAAAAGTCTTTAACTGCAAAAATGTTTATTCGGAGACAACAGTCATTTCTTCAAGGAGGTGGCTGGCACCAGCAAATTTGTCAATCACAAACAACACATAGCGCGCATCAACACAGATCGTACGCTTGAGATCCGGAAATACGTGAATGTCTGAAGACATTGCTTCCCAGTTGCCATCAAAAGCGAGTCCGATCAATTCTCCTTTACTATTGAGGACAGGAGAGCCTGAGTTACCACCAGTGATATCATTGGTAGTCAGGAAGTTGATTTCTAGACGTCCATCTTCTCCATAAGGGCCAAAGTCTTTGGCTTTGTAGAGAGATTTCAGCTTTGCTGGAACGACAAATTCTGCCGCATTGGGATCTTCTTTGTCCATGGCACCAGCCAAGGTGGTATAATGCTGATAAAGCATGCCATCTTGTGGCTCATAAGAACGCACTGTTCCATAAGTCAAACGCATCGTTGAGTTTGCATCTGGGTAGAAGTTCTTGTCTGGATGCATCTCTTGCATTCCGGCGATATAGCTTTTGCGTAGATTATCCGCTTGAGTATCGAAAGCTAGTTGGCTCATGCCGACTTTAGAACGGTAGATACCTACGATACCATTGATGTATTGCAGGATCGGATCAGCCTCTAGGGCCTCCATTGTAGGAGCATTGAGGAAGGCTTCAAAACGAGCGCGATCTGTCATGATGGCTTTCGCATAAGCGTTGTCAACCCATTCGCTGATTTTTTCCTGAGGCGTCTTCGGTGTTGGCGCAGGTCGCGGAGGAGGGGGAGGAGGCATGTTTTCCATCTCTTTTTGCCTCTTCTTCAGCTTGCGTCTTTCCTTCTTAGTAAGCGTTTCTACTACCTCTACAACTACTGCTTCTACGATTGGGTCAGCCAAAATCTCTGTAAAGATTGCTGGGTGTAAGTCGGCAGGGATATTTTCATAATAGCTAATTGCAGCTGCTTTAAATATCTCTTTGTCAACATCGTAGAAGTATGATTCGAAAGTCTCATCTAATCCTTCTTTCATACCTGTTACGATTTCAGCTAGACCAGGCTTGCCCTCGGTGCTGAGTGTACGGCGAAATGGATTGAGCTGAAAATATGAGTTTTTGCTCGCATCTGCTGCTAAGGCGCTAAAGTTGAGGTAACTCATGAAGCGATCTACTTCTTTGTGGTTAGACTGTAGCTCTGCAATTTCTTGCAGTACAGTACCATAAGCCATCGCGCGCTCTTCGTTTTCGTTGGCCCAATTGACAAACAGTTTTTCTTTTTGACGCTTTTCTTCGACTACATCATAACGCTTCATCATGGTCGTTTGACCGATGAGGTATTTGTAGTAGTTCATCAATGAAGCATAATTCGAAGCTAAAGCGATACGTACTTTATCACTTTGGTCCATTGCTTCCTTCATGATAGAAGTAGTCTGCCCGAACAAAAGCATCTTGTCAAGATTAGATTGATCGAGAGCCATGTCTACTGCGGCAGCACTCAAGTAACGAGAGGTCGAACCTGGATATCCCATGACCATCGCATAATCGTTTTCTTCTACCCCTTTGATGGAAATCGGGAGAAAATGACGAGGCTCATAAGCCTTATTGTCAGCTGAGTAATCAGCTGGCTTGCCGTCAGCACCTGCATATACACGTAGTACTGCAAAGTCTCCAGTGTGACGAGGCCACATCCAGTTGTCAGTGTCTCCACCAAACTTGCCGATAGCGCTCGGAGGAGCGCCTACTAGACGTACATCACGATAGATTTCGTAGACAAATAGGTGATACTCAAGTCCGTGAAATACTTCTTTGACTTCAGCGTCATAACCATTATCTGTAGTCGCCTCTTTGACGATCGCTTGGATAGCGGCCTCAATTTCTTCTGGAGCGGCTACTCCATCTTCACCCAATATCTTAGCGGTAACGTCTTCAGAGTGAATCAAAAAGCCAGCGGTAGAACCAGGAATCGGCAATTCTTCGCCGCGATTCATGGCCCAAAACCCATCAGTTAGATAGTCGTCGGCTTCGCTAGAAAGCGTCGCTACGGCATCATAAGCACAATGGTGGTTAGTTAACATTAAGCCCTGACCAGAAACCATCTCTGCGGTACAAGAACCGCCATTGAGTTTTACGATGGCATCTTCTAGACTGGGAGCTTCCTCATTATATACTTTGTCAGCTGGGAGTTCAAATCCCAAAGCCTGCATATCAGTATAATTGAGTTCAGCCGCCTTAAATGGCAGCCACATTCCCTCGTGATTTTCGAGGGGTTTTTGTGCTTGTAGTGTGGCTGCACCAGCGATTAAGGCCACCAACAAGACAATACGATAGAATCCTTTCTGCATGATAATTCGAGTTGCTAATATCTTTTTCAAGGGACGAAAATACGAAATGTCCCCCGCATTTGTCCGATGATCTCCCAATGAGATCAATTATGCCAATTCTGACCGTTTTTTTTGATTAATGTCACCCTCGGTGAACGTGAAAAGCGGAAGCTTGTGCGGTTGGCATCAAGACTAAATCATTGATCGTGACATGCTTGGGTAGGCCCGCAGCATAAAAAACTACATCTGCAACATCTTCTGCGGTTAAGGGAGCAAGTCCGTTATAGACATTGTCAGCTGCATCCTTGTCTCCTTTAAAGCGAACCAATGAAAACTCAGTGTCCACCATGCCTGGAGCGATATTGGTGACTTTGATTTGGTGTTCAAGCATATCTATTCGCATAGCTTGAGACAGAGCATCGACAGCATGTTTGCTCGCACAATAGACGTTCCCACCGGGATATACTTGCTTGCCAGCAATCGAAGCGATATTGATTATATGGCCTCCTTTGCCTCTCGCAATCATCAAAGGAGACACCTCGCGAGTGATGTAGAGCAAACCTTTGACATTGGTGTCGATCATACGATCCCAATCCTCATAAAGTCCATCTTGTAATTTGGTAGTATTGACGGCAAGCCCAGCATTATTGATTAGGATATCTACATTGCGCCATTCGTCTTCCAATTGGCTGACAAATTTTTGGACCTGCGCTACATCGCGAACGTCAAAGGCATAGGTTTGGACATCAGTATCAAGGGCTTCTGCCAATGATTCCAAGCGTTCCGCACGGCGGCCCGTCAAAATCAGCCTATCGCCATGCGCGGCAAAGATCTCGGCACAAGCTTTACCGATCCCAGCAGTAGCACCGGTGATGAGTACAGTTCGTTTCATATCGTTTTTTATTGATTTTCTACTAACTTAAAATTGTATCTCTTCGCTTCTAACCTATAAATCATGACAGACCAATCTTTTGAATTTTGGCGCAAATGGCTCATCGGAGCTAATGTAATGACCATAGGAGTGGGGTTAATCGCTGCATTTGCAGGCAATAGCATTTTTTTTGAACTCCACAATACATATACGCAGGAGCTGTTTTTTCAGGGCCAAGCGATCTCTGGTGATATGCTCGCGCTCAAAAACTGGCTCTTTGGTATTATTGGCGGGACCATAGTGGGTTATCATATCCTGATGATTTTTATCACTGTTTACCCTTTCAAGGAACGCCAAAGATGGTCTTGGGTCGCGCTTTGGACGGGGCTGCTCTCTTGGTTCGTGATCGATTCAGGCATCTCAAGCTTTTATGGAGCCTACTACAATGTTTACCTAATCAATCTTGTCGCCTTGGTCCTCATCGGTTTGCCGCTATTGATGACGCGTAAGGAATTTTCAATATCCAATTCTCAACATCCAAGATAGAAGGGACATGTTTTTGGCCATTCACCATTGAGATTCATTATTGGACATTGATCACCCATCCCAATTGGCCATTTTCTCGCGCCGGATGGTACAATTGTGCCATGTTGGATCGATTTCGGCACCGAGTTTTTTGTACATATTGATGGCGGGTTCATTCCAATCGATCACTTGCCAGCGTACGAGGGCAGCATCGTTTTCATGACCGTAAGTAGCGAGGCGTTTGAGCAGCATATTGCCGATCCCTTTGCGACGGTGAGTTTCGGTGATGATCAGATCGTCGAGATAGACCATTTTCCCCTTCCAAGTGGAGTAGGCAAAATAAAATAAGCATACACCCACGACGCCTTCTGTTTGATGATCGGCGACGAAACATTCAAAATAAGGGCGCTCGCCAAATCCATCTTGGGCAAAAATCTCTGCAGTGGTTTCGACGGCTTCTAGCTCCTTTTCATAAAGGGCGAGTTCTCTAATCAGGGCATGAACGGCGGGCATATCTGCTGCCGTACCTTTGCGAATCGTGATTTCTGACATAAATCGGTTATTCTTAGGCTTGGGTCTCTTGGGCAATCCAGTTCAAATATTCAGGATTAGCCTTGGCTATGGGCCATGCGACTATACAAGGGACTTCGTAGGGATGAATTTGTTTGCTCGCCTCGATCAAGCGTTCGGCAAGGCCGGCCTGAGTCTTGAGCAGCAAAACGACTTCTCGATCCTCTGTCAACTCTCCTTCCCACCAATAAATCGAATGCATTCCTTCCAAAATATTGGCGCAAGCGGCGAGTTTTTGCTGTACTAACTCCCGACCGATGCGTTGGGCGCAGGCCAGATCTGGACAGGTAATATAGACCGTCAAGGCTTCCATATTGCAAGCTACAAATCAAAGCCCAGTCATGCGAATTTTGATCTCGCCTTTCCCCTTGGGGAACGCTTGGGCTTGATAGCGAATTTCGAGCCGCTGGAGGCCGGGGATATCTATATCATAGGGGAGGGGTGGTGGTGAAAGCGCGATGACTTGGATGCTAGGATCTCCTGCGCTCGATGCCGTCAACTGCATGGATTGGCCATTTTGCTGCAACAAAACGCTTTTGCCTTGGATACTGATTTGGGCTTTGGTGATGAGCTGCCAAGTGATCGTTCGAGTAGCTGGACTCAAGGCAAAGCGGTCTGTGATCGTGATGCTGGAGTCATTGTGTCGTTGGAAGATCCGCTGAGCTGTCAGGAGATCGGCACCAAAGACGGAACTCATGTCGATGACGGCGTAGGTCGTATCCTCCGCTTCGCGGAACGTTTGGATGGGGGCGAAACCTTCGACTTGGTGGAGGGCATCGTTGACAGTCAGGGTACTGTGCCCAAAGTTGTTTTTGGAGAGCAATGTCCAGCGTGGGCTCTCTTGTTCACGGTTCCAGAGTTCCCCGCCCATTACCTCTTCGAGCGGCGTATAAGATTGATTGCCGAGATCAATGGACCAATCGACCCCACGCCATTGGAGGATGAACGAACCCGCATCAGCATTGCCGTGATTGACTGCGCCTTTGCCGCCTTTGAACCCTAAGTAAAAACCGTTTTCTCCTCTGACTACGACTACTGGATTGTCCCCACGCCAGATAGCGCTATGGGGCAAATTGTCCGGCTTTAATTGGTTCTGGCGTTCGACTAGGTCGGAAAACCACAAAAAACCAATGCTGCTAAAACGACTAAATTTGTCTCCTGAAACCACCATGCTGGGGATCTCTTGGTCGAGTCCCGCGCGATCAAAATACATCGCATTTTTGGTCTTGAGGGCAAACCAGCTGAGCAAATGATGAGTCGATAGGTCCATGCCACCGGTGCGATTGTCGGCATAGTTGTAGGCTCGGCCCGAAGGCGTAGCCATCATCATCTTGTAGGTGGCACTCTCCAAAAAACCTGACCATTGGCTCAAGCCAAAGTCGGTATCCAAAGCGGTCTCCATGAGCGAAAATGTGATGCATGAAAAAGCCGTGCCATAAGTCCAATATCCCGGCCCCTCGGGATAGCCACCATCTGGGCCATAGACTTGAAGGGCGATGGGGCTATTGTTGACCGCTCTTTGAATCACCTGAGCAGCGAGACTTGGATACTCCTCTGCGAGCACGATCGCGGCCGCGACTAGGCTCCCGTGGCAGACTTGATTCCAGTTGTTGTCTCGGTCGATCCAAAAATGATCGTCTGCAAAACTCGCTTCGAGTGCCTTGACTTTAAGGGCCGTGCGAGCCAGTAAAATCGTCTCCTTATTCAGTTGCTCTCCTGTCCAGTCCAATGCCAAGGATACTGCCATGGCCATCTCTGCTACATCTAAAAAATGGCTGGGATTCCAGTCCGAAAACTGACTGACAGCTTGTAACTCGATCTCTAAGCGTGATAAATAGGTAGGGTCGTCAGTGAGGCGTGCCATCAGGCTCAAAGCCGTAAACCGCCTCAAGGCTTCTCGCGAAACGCTCAACAAGCGTTTGCCGATCTGCTTACGCTCCAAAAGTGGCTCTTGGAGGATGAGATCAGCTTGGGCCTGGAGATAATCAAAATATTTTCGAACCAGCGGATCTGTGGCAAGTTGACTTTGGATCTGAGCAATCTGAGCCTCTTGCAAAATAAGGCGAGGAGACTCCTTGCGGAGATTTTGGAGGAGCCAGGTCTCCGTGATCGAATCATTGAGTTGGGTGCCAGATTTGGCAGACTGGCATTGTAGGCCGGTGAGGGCTAAGCAGCAGAGGAGAGACAGAAGCGTTCGCATAGCGGAAAGTATGAAAAAAATCACCAAGCATCAGTTTGGGAACCATTACAAGCGTTTGCAAATTGTAGCATCGATTTGCAAACCGATGCTATAAACAAATAAAATCATGTCCATACGCAAAAAAGTCGCGGATATCCGTATCGATTATGGCAAAGATGCCTTGCTGGAAGAAGAGCTCGCTCCAAGTCCTATTGAGCAATTTGAGGGCTGGTTTCAGGCAGCAGTGGAGGCGGACGTTCACGAAGTGAATGCCATGACCCTATCCACCGTTCGTGATGGGCAACCTTCCGCAAGGATTGTTTTGCTCAAAGGTTTTGATGAACGTGGTTTTGCCTTTTATACCAATTATGATAGCCGAAAAGGGCAAGAGATGGCCGCTAACCCTAAGGCCGCTCTCACCTTTTTTTGGTCCACTTTAGAACGCCAAGTCCGGATCGAAGGCCGGATCGAAAAAGTCTCCGCCGAAGAATCGGATACCTATTATCAATCTCGTGGTCGTGGCAGTCGTTTGGGGGCATGGGCTTCTCCACAAAGTGAGACGATAGCGGATAGAGACCTCCTTGAGGAACGCGTAAAAGAGGTGACGGAGCGTTTTGCGAAGCAAGAGAGCTTCCCTCGACCAGATTTTTGGGGTGGTTATCGTGTGGTGCCGCATTATGTCGAGTTTTGGCAAGGCCGCAAAAGCCGCTTACATGATCGAATTGTGTATGAACGGATAGAGGGAAATTGGGTGGTAAAAAGATTAGCTCCTTGATGCAGCGATTCATCGCGAGTCGGCGTTATAAATATTGAGGCCTAGAATTTTTGAATTGTTAAGTATATGACGCAAAAATTCAATTCATCATCCACTCAATAGTTTCTGCTATGCTTATACGATTACTCAGTGTTTTTCTACTTACTGCTTTTGGAGGGCAAGCTTATGCCTGTTCTTGTTGGGGAAGTGAAGATTTTTTTGTGGCTAACGGCCATCCAGATGCCACCGTGATTTTGGCTAAGAAAATCAAGTCGGTTGATCATGGTATGGAGGTCAAAGTCATCGAACAATTTTCCGGTGCTCCAGTTTCGGATCGGATTACGATTTGGGGAGATATTGGCCATCTTTGCCGACTTTATACTAGCAACTTTGAAGATGGCGAAACATATATTTTGGGCCTCAGCCAACTACCTGACCCTTTGCCTGATTATTGGAACGACTTTATTGGTTCAAAAGAAAAAGCAGGCGATTATGAAATTTCAGTTTGTGGTTTGCACTGGCTTGAAGTAGATGGCAATGAACTTAGTGCTAGTTGGGGATCGATACAGGGGCCCGAGACTCAAATGAAGCTTGAAGACTTCAGAGATCTATTTGCGAATCTCATACCATTGCAGGTCAACTTTTTTGAAAGTCCTGATGGCCCTTATGTAGATGTCAAGCTGAGTGAAGGCATCACCCAAAGTGGCTATCTCCAATTGATTGACCTTTCAGGACGTGTGCTCAAGCAAATTGCGATCCTCCCAGACGAAATCACGAGCTATGCACTAGCTTATCCTGATTTGCCGACAGCGATTTATATCCTGCGCGTACAAATTGGTGATTTGTCGATTGTCCGTAAAGTGGCATTACGACAGCCCTAAAGAGGGAAATGAAAAATACAGACAGGGATATAGGCTTGCTGCTTATATCCCTGTTACTATTTGGGATGCTCTATCTCTTTAAACGTTTCCTTTTGGGTCCCAAGCCATAGGAGATAGGAGATTTGTATCGCTACCATAAAGGCCCCGGCTGCGCCGAACGCTTGCATCGTTTCCAAGGGACTGAGGTACCAGCCGCCATACAAGAGAACTAGCAAACGGCCAGCAAACTGAAAGATATTGTACCACAAAAAGGCTTTGAGTTTGCGCTTAATGTCTATGAGGTAGGAGAGGGGAGAAGCAATAAAAGTTAAGTATAACCAAGGCATGAGCCAACGCGCATACTCACCTGCTTCGGTCCAAACCTCTCCCAAAACCCAGCTAAATATCTGCGGCCCCCAAAGCATGATGACAATCAAGACGGGTAAACCTAGGCCAGCTAATTGCCAGAAGGTTCTTTTGGTAAGACCGGCCAATGCAGGCGGATCTTCTTGCGCAATACGAGTTGCTTCTCTATAAAAAACGCGTCCTACAGGCATGCTGACCAATACTGGCGGTAAGTTGAGTACGCGCTCTGCTTTGGTAAACTGGCCGTTGACGGAGGCGTCAAAAAAGCGTGGCAGGAAAAAGAAGGGCAGATGTTTGGCAGCGGTATAGAGCCAACCACTCAGTATGCCGTAGATAGGGAAGTCTTTAAATTCTTTAGCGGCGATACTTTGTACCGTCCATAAGTCTTTGATTTTGATCGGCTGCGCCGAACGCCGGTATCCCCAATACGAAATGAGGGTAAAGCCTAGCTGACCGAGTACATAGCCTGCGATCAAACCTTTAAAGCTACTGAGATACCATCCCATCGCGATACTCAATCCTACGGTAAGGACCGAACGTACCACCTTACTGATGGACATGATTCGATATTGCTGTTGGCGATTAAGCGCCATTTGGAGGGGTTGGGCGAGTCCTTCTAGGAGTATGCTCGTAGGGATCATTAAGTACCAAAGGCCCATCTCTTCTACTTTTCCCCAACGGATGATAGACGGACCGAGGAGTAAAAAGATGATTAAGAGTAATGTGCCTAAGCCGATGGCAATACGCCAACTAAGTAAGACTAATTGATGCGCGCGTTCCGCTTCGCGGGGCAACATCACAGCCATCTCATATCCTCCATTGACCACCACAACCATTACTGCCACACTGGCAATGAAAAACCCAAAAACCCCGTATGCGTCCGGCAAATACAAGCGCGCCAAGACGATCAAGCCTATCACACTGATCCCCTGGGCCAATAGATTGCCTGTAATCAGAGTCGAGACCGAGCGCCAGAAGGATGACATGGGGGAGGTGAGAAGTCAGATTGAAGAAGAAGGAATGACGAAGTAACGAATTTTTTTTTGTGATTTATGGCCAAAATATTTTCCTCCCCCTGCCC
>JBGCFA010000257.1:0-33147 GCA_045106675.1 Bacteroidia bacterium | reverse complement strand
TTTTTGCATTTTCAACGGATGTGCGATTGGCCTCTGTAATCTGCGCAAAGAGGAGAATTTGTTTGTCTTGCTTACCACATGCCGCTAATAGTCCACATAGGATGGCAATCAGGAGGGATCTTAAGGTCAGGTTCATGATTTTCGTTGGTAGAGAAAATAAACTTAGTTGCTAGCGAACAACCTAAGTTATAGGCATTTCATTAAATCAATGAAAAAAATGATCCTTTTTGCCTCTATTCTCAAAAATGACTTGGATTGAATTTTCAAGGATATCAACTTTAGTGTTTACTAATCAAGCAAGAGAGGCGCTATTTTTTCCTCAAAAATTCCTTCTCTAAAACCCGTCCAACGCAGCATTACTTTGCCCTCGGGGTCGATCATAATATAGGTGGGAAGACCTTTGACTCCATACTGAGCGGCTGCACCACCAAAAGTCCCCTTTAAGTCCGAAAGATTGGCCCAAGTAATGCTGTCCCGTTCGCTTGCTTGTTGCCACCAAGCAAACTTGGTGTCCATGCTTAGACCGACAATGTTGAGTTTGTCGGCATACTGATTTTGCAAGCTACGTAGCTCGGGAGCTGCCATGATACACGGACCACAGGCCAAACTCCAGAAATCCAGTAATAGATATTTTCCCTTTTCCTGGTAGTCGCTCAATCGATGTGCTTGGCCGTCAAGGTCATTTGCAACTATATCGATCATAGGTGCCCCCTCTTTTGGTATTTGGGGTTTATCCAGTAACGTTTCTAAGCCTACGGCATAAAGGGATTGGGTGTAAGGAGCTTCTAATTGAGCAAAGATATTTTGGATTACTTCTCGGCCACCAATTTGATCTGAATTATACTCCGCAAGATAGTAGAGGTTTTGAACCGCGCTAAGGCTATTGGGAGCGGCTTGGATTTGGGCAAACATCAAAGGAGTGCACAATTTGTCAATGGAATCGAAAGGGATGTCAATGGCCTTGATCAAGGCTCCATAATCTCGATCATCTTTGCCTTGGATGTAGGCTTGAACGTATTGGTTCCGCACCTGCGAAATACTGTCCTTAAGGCGTTGAAATTCACGTAAAGGTTCTTTTATTGCTTTCAATGCCATTTGTTCTTTTCCAGAGCTTGTCGCTCGCCAAGTAGCAAGGTAGGCGCCATTCCCCTCGATGATTACTGGGCCGCTACCTTCTTCCACCCAAAATTCGATTCCACCGATAGGCCCATTCGGTAAAAAGTTCATTAAGCCGAGGCGTTGCGGCAAGGCCTCACTCAAAGTTCCAGCGAGATAAAATGTATCGGCTTTAATATATACTGTGTCAATCGTGCTAGCTGTACTGTGGCTGTATTGCATCACGTTGAGAAAGCTTCCCTCGGGCAATCCTGTAACATGAGCTCGGATGACGAAAGAATGGTCCTGACTAAATAGAAACGCTGTCGGTAGTAGAAGGAATAGGATTAAGAATCTCATGATTGATTATTTATAGCTCTTGGATATGAATAATTCCTAAAATACTTGTGGAATATCTGAGTCCATCATTTTGATGAATCTATGTCCCCTTAGTGCTATTGGTTATCCATTATGCTACAAGATTACCAAACCTCTCATTTTTCATATTCGTTGACAAGATTCTTTCTTTACCATATCTCAATTCCCTAGCGCACCACTAAAACCCATCCCTTGAATATCCGCTCGGTTTTACGATCAATCAGTGCATAATAATAGGTGCCAGTCTCTAGATTATTTCCCCGCCAATCACTTTGGTAATTTTCTGATTTATAAACGGGTCTGCCAAAACGATCAAATATCTGGAGATTCCATTGTTCGTAGCCTGAGCCTCGAATAATGAAGGATTCATTGATACCATCCTCATTTGGGGTGATGATATTAGGGATAATAAGGTCCGCTACTTCAATACGAATGCTATCTGGAAATTCGCAAGTATTTGATCGGACATTTACGATATAAAGGCCTGGATTAGAAATACTTCGAGCAGGCCCATGGAAACCATCTGACCAAAGATAAATTGCTTCGGGATCGTCTGAGCTGGCGTCTATATACAATTCATCAGTTGAGTAAATGCTTGTATCTGAGCCTATGCTAAATACCGGAGGCGTGTGATAATCAAGTATAAGTGTATCGCTTTGACTGCAAAGACCAACTGTAGTCCTTAGCGAATAAGTAGCAGGAGTATTGGCGAGGTAATCAGCATTGGTTGAGCCATCCTGCCAAGAGTATGAGGCGTTATCTTCCTGCGCACTTAGTAACAGAGATTCTCCCGGACAGAGGGTGGTGTCTTGGCCAAGTTTATTTTGAATGTCTGGGTAATAATCAATTTCTATCGTATCGTAGGAGATACATTGTAGTCGTTGAATCCGCGCAATAAATAATCCAGGCTGAGTGACGGTATATTGTTTATTCGAACTACCATCTTGCCATACGACAGAAGTAAAGGGCTTGTCTGGGCTAAGTTTTAGCACATCTCCTGAGCAAAGAGTGGTATCTCTACCAATGGAAATGGGCTCTAGCCTACTGCAATCGATTATCCAATTGGTGACAAAGTTCGGCAAGGCCGCACTATTTCGACGTCCCGCTAAGGATATGCCAAAAGGATCATAATCACACGCCATACCCACTGAATCTGGCTGATTGACTATTCCTAATGAAGAGGAACCTACAGTCGCTACGTAAATTTTACCATCAGGTCCTAATTGTATATTTCCAATGGTTTCAACAAAGCTTGTATCCTGATAGTCATAGATAATCTTCATTGAATTATGTATCGAAGCAGAATCCATTACGCCTAAGTCCAACTGATAGATTCTAGGAGTGTGATCCGGATAAGGAGTGCGGTCTTTCCCGCCTCCTATGTATAAAAATTCCCCTGAAGGAGAGAACGCTATACCTGGCATATGGTAAAACTTTAAATCTGAAATACTGATATTGAGAGACAATCGTCCTGTCTCAATATCGAAATCATAAAACTCTAAGCGATTAGCTTCAGAGGTGATTTGTACTAAGGTTTCCCCTGTGGGAGAAAATGCTAACATTCCGAAATACCCACCATAATAATCGCTCGATTTACTAATGATGGGCTGGGGATTGAGGCCCAATTCATTGATATCATAGGCAAAGAAGGATTTGGCGTTAATTGCGTAAGCAATCAGCCAATAACCACCATCCATTCTTTGGATAGCGGCTAACTTTTCTGCGAAAAGGGGCAAATCCGTGACTAGTTTATTCTTTTTGTTTGAGATCACTGCTCCATTCCCATTATTGAGGCTCATATCAATCAGCGAATAATGCAGGCCTTTGGTACCAACCATGTGGAGGTTAGTGGGATAGGTTTGATTTTGAGTGAAAAGATAGTATTGATTGGTATTAGCTGGATGGGGAATCGCAATTACACCACGCGATGCAGACCAATGACCACTAAGGTTTGCCCCATTTTGCATGATTTGATGAGTCTGATCCCAAACAGTGACTCCATCAGAGTAAAATAGCAGATTTCCACTCGTATCAGACATGCTCGTGGCACCTTCGTCCCAATAAATAGGAGGAGTGACGCCTATTTGTAATTTCATTTTGCCACTCGTATCAGCTACTGCACTACCAGAGCTAAAATCCACAGCGGCTTCATTATAAAAATGCCAATGATGGGCTCGCTTTTGGGCGACAGAATTTAAGGTGAGTAGGAAAACTATTCCCAAAAACCAAAGTGCTCTCATGCTGAAAAATATTTGTGCTTGAGTAAATATGATAAATAATGTTACCACATTCAGGGTAATTCAAATTGACTCAGGGAAAATTAATGATTCAGCAAGCGCTCCGGGAGATTTTGTTTTACTCAATAATTGGTAGAGAATGTTGAAATGCTCTCCTTGACTTAGGTTTTGATCCTTCTTCTTTTGGATCGACCATGCTGTTCTGGCTCAAGTCGAACGAATGATGAGCTAACTAAACGTTCTCCGAAGGAGGGGGGGGAAACGGTCGGAAAATGCGAAGGATATTCTCTCGCGTTCCGTAAAACGGCGATCCATAAGCCAAGCAGATCATGAATATTGCTAAACTACTGATCGGCTATTTTTAAAGATTTCGCTTTGCTAATTTTGTTTTGCCTTGATGGTGTTTGACCGATTTTCGTGAGTAGTTGCGACCTCTGAAAAAAATAATTTGGACCCCCATTTTGCGATCAGGTTTTGTAGGTCGGTTAATCTATAGGGTTTGCTGATGAAATCGTTCATTTCTCCAAGGATGCATGTATCCTCAACTTCTGAAAAGACATTTGCGGTCAAGGCTATGATAATAGGATTGGACGAATCGTCATAAAATGCGCGAATATGCTTGCTGACTTCTGCTCCTCCCATTTTTGGCATATTTAAATCCAAAAAAATCAAATCAAAATCACCCTGAATTGCCATTTGTAAGGCGGTTTTTCCATCTTTTGCCATTTCGATTTCATATCCCATTTTGTGGAATGAAGCCTTGGCCAAGATTTGACTTACTTCATCGTCTTCGGCGACCATGATTTTTAGCGGAAACCTTTGGGCCATGCTGGAATCTAATGATAAGTTAGGATCAGTTAAGGCTATTGCTGTACTATTAACTTTATCATAGGTCTCCAAGGGTAATACGAAGTGAAAAGCGGAACCTTTATCCACTTCACTTTCGATCCAGATTTTACCTCCCATCATTTTTATCAGGCGTGCGGTGATGGCTAAGCCCAATCCGGTGCCTCCGTATTTGCGGGTTGTCGAGGCATCTACTTGTGTAAAGGGTTGGAAAAGTTTTGAAACTTGCTCTTTGGGGATCCCTATTCCAGTGTCTTGGACCATAAAATGGATCAAGTTTTCAGCTGATGATCTCTCGTATTTTCTGACGGAGAGTGAAACAAATCCTTCCTCAGTGAATTTAATTCCATTTCCAATCAAATTGTTCAGAACTTGCCGAATTCTGATTACATCGGCTTCTAATATTTCGGGAATATCAGGATTAATATGATGCTTTAAATCAATTCCTTTGGCATTTGCCATCGGAGCTAAAAGATCCAATACTGAACCGATATCAGTTCGAATAGAGTAAGGCCGCTTTTCTAATTCTATTTTCCCCGCTTCAATTTTTGAGAAATCTAATATTTCATTGATCACATAAAGCAAGGATTCTCCTCCGATTTTGAGAGAATTGATATACTCTTGTTGCTCTGCTGAAATGTTGGTGAGTTCGAGTAATTGAACCATACCCAATACGCCATTTATTGGGGTTCTGATCTCGTGGCTCATATTGGCCAGAAATCGTGATTTGGTTTTATTGGCTTGGTCTGCAATCTTTCGAGCCTCTTCCAATTCTTGGTTCTTTATCTCAAGAATTTTCGACTTCTCCTCTGACTCTTCCATTTTCCCTGTGAGGTCCTTTGATACTTGAGAAAGGAGGTGGGTTATAGCATTTTTTTCTTTTTGGGTTCTTTTAAATTTGAAATCGAGCAGTGCGATCTTTTTATCGATTATTTTGATTATCTGGGCCAGTTCTTCTTTTTCAAGATTAGGTAAGGTACTGCTTTCTATATGATCAATTAATTTTTGTGTGTATTGGTCTTCCATTCATATTTCTTTTAGGATGACTAGTGAACAAGTCTCATTGTGAAAGTCACACTTTCCTTTTTTTGATTTCCCAATTTCACCATAAGTAAAAAACCCAACCATGGGAGAATCCCATAAGCTTCTCATACCTGATATTTCTTCCTCGATCATCGGACCGAGTGCCAATTGACGCGCTTTACAAGAAAATAAAATCAGCCCATCAGCATCTGGAACACTATTTTTGAGATGCTGTGAATCTTCAATGACTTGTTCGATAATATCAAAACTGGGTGGGATGGAAAATTTGACCTTGGCTCCTTGGGGAATTCCTCCTGCAAAAACCAAAGATCCATCTTCATTATTTCCCATCAATGGGGCCCGAATGACCGAAGTATTGTCCATTCTTTGAACCTGTAAGGGAAATTGAACGCCTAGGGTAGAAGCCACTTCTTTGCGTGCATCCAAACTACTAGACAAACCAAAATACTTGATAAATACATCGAGGGCAGGTTCATCATCGATTGAATAAACTATATTTCCTTCGGCATGGGTTACTGTTTTGGCTACTCCTACCGCTTGCCAACCATTTACGGCTATTCCTTCTAGGGATATTTTCTTTTGGTCTAGGATCAAACTCAAGATGCCATCATTGGTATTCCAGTGGTTCGAAAAAACAAATGAGTCTTCCATTTTGAAGTCATCTCCAGCTAAGCCTCCGTATAACTTTACATCTTCTCCTGCAATATCTTTTACGCCTCGAATAATCTCTTCTCCATCTGTATTCAATCCTCCAGAAACGGTGATCATGCCAAAATCTTCAAATTGAGATTTAGCAAAAATTGCAGAATCCTGAGCAATCTGATAGGTAGTTCTGTCTTTTCGCTCTTCCTTATGCAAGCGATAATAAGATTTATTGATGTCTAGAAGCATACCGGAAATAGAAAACTCCAGTGTTTCGTCTCCACAGATTTCGCCGGCGGTCGTGGCACCAATGACATCTACACCATGTTGATCCAACAATGCTGTGAGGTCCTGGTACTTCTGGACTACAGAGCTGAAGACGATTGCGAGAGTAGGCTGAAATCCATTTTGGAGAATCTGGTCAATTTGTTTTGCCACAGCTGACAAAGAATCTCCCGAAAAGGTAATGGTTCTCATAAAATGTTATTGAGTCGAAAATTAATAGTCTCCCTAACCACAAAGCTAATTTCGGAAAAAGCGAAAATCCACTTATTCGTCTAGCATTTCTAACGGGTAGATTTCTGCTCATTACTCAGCAAAATGCCTTCGATGAAAAGGTGGAGAATTTTGTCCTATCAGATTCTTTAGTTGGATCGACATTCAATGCCTAATCGTCAATAGATCAAGGAGCGCTTGATTTCCATCAATTATAGACCGAAAAAGGTTCTATGGTTCAGGGGAAATACCCAAATCATAAGTGTATTGATTGAAACTGACGAGGATATTGTAGGCAGCCTGAGCAATAATCTCGTTTTGAGTGCTAACTAAATCATCTCTATTTGTTATTTCTTACACAAGGATTCTGACCGTTTATAAGCGGTCTTTAAGAGAGTAATAAAGACCGATAAAACCAATCGTAGTCTTTCTCCTACAAGCATGACAAATAAATCCCTTATTGGAGTATGGTTTATAATCGCTATGCGACTTATCTAGGGTATGTAAGGCTAATATGTTCTTTAACGATTGCTGATTGGTCCAGACCAGATTCTCTTCAGAATTGTTGTTTAACTAGCACTATGAAGAAAGTTCTCATCTTACTATTCAACAAAATGAACTTGAGTTTATATCGATTTACAGTTACGCTAATGCTCCTAATGGGCTTCTTGCCCTTCTCCTTATTAGCCCAAAGTCCAAGCTTCGAAATCAAAGGTGTAGTATTAAATGGCACAAACTCCAACCCGATTGAGTTTGCCTCTGTGATGCTTGTCGATGCGACTAATGAGACAAAGTTGACTGGCACCACCACTGAAGCTGATGGAAGCTTCTCTTTGCAGGCCAGTCAGGAAGAAGTTTATGTAGAAATTAGCTTTATTGGCTATGAGACGCTGGTTATTAGGGAGTTGCCACTCTCCGATGGAACGGTAAACCTTGGTGCGATTCGCTTAGTAGAACAAGTCGTAAGCCTAGACCAAGTGCTGATAGAAGGTGAAAAATCTTCCACGGAATTTAAGCTAGATAAGCGAGTTTTTAACGTTGGTAAGGATTTGAGTAGTACTGGAGCGAGCGCTTTAGAGGTGCTCAACAATGTACCTTCGGTGAACGTTAGTATCGAAGGATCTATCAGTTTACGCGGTAGCTCAGGCGTTCAGATTTTGATCAATGGCAAACCCTCTGTAATCGCTAGCGAAGAAGGGAATGCACTTGGTACTATCACTGCAGACATGATCGAAAAGATCGAAGTCATAACCAATCCATCTGCCAAATACGAAGCCGAAGGGACCTCTGGTATTATCAATATTGTCCTCAAAAAGGAAGAACGTGAAGGACTTAATGGTGCAGTGTCTCTCAATACGGGTTGGCCTCACAACCATAGTTTAGGTCTTAGCCTCAATCGGCGAACGGAAAAATTCAATCTTTTCAGTCAGCTGGGAGTGGGGTATCGAGAACTACCTAATGAATCTGAAAACATCAACCAAAATTTACTCACCAACTCTCAGATTCTATCGAAGGGAACGGAATACCGCAACGAGACTTTTTATAATATCGTGCTCGGTACCGATTATCATATCAATAAGTACAATGTGCTGACTCTCTCTGGCAATTTTGCCTACGAAGTAGAGGATCAGCCTTCTGCCACTAGCTTTACTCAGTTAGATAGCAATGGCCAAGAAATATCACGCTGGAATCGAGAAGAAACTACTCAAGCGACTAATCCTAAGTATCAATATGAATTGCAGTACAAAAAGGATTTTAGAGATAATAAGGATCACAATTTGCTATTTAGTGCCCTTGGCAACTTCTTCGGTAAGGATCAATCCTCCATTTTTACCAATAATGCTACTCTTGGAGAGATTCCTTTTGGTAATCAGCAAACCCGCACCAATTTTCAAGAAGCTCGCTACACATTTAAGCTAGATTATACCAAACCTATCAAAGAGGTTTTTACACTCGAAACAGGTGCTCAATACTTTATCAATGATGTAAGCAACGATTTTGAAGTCAATGAATGGGTTAATAATGAGTGGCTCAATGACGCTAGCTTAACCAATGTATTTGAATACGGGCAAAAGGTATTGGGAGTCTATAGCACAGGTGCCTATGAAGGCAATAAATGGGGCTTGAAACTTGGACTCCGCCTAGAAAACACAGAGATCAACACCCTATTAGTCAATACCAATGAAGTCAATAATCAAACCTTCACCAATTGGTTTCCGAGTGTCCATTCCTCTTACAAAATCACGGATGCATTTTCTTTGCAGGCTGGTTATAGCCGTCGCATCTTTAGACCAAGATTGTGGGATTTGAATCCGTTTTTCAATGTGCGTAACAATTTTAGCGTTCGCACTGGTAATCCCAATTTGCAGCCTGAGTTTACTGACTCCTATGAAGTAAATAGTATCTATATCTTTGAAAAAGCGTCCTTCAATTTTGGCGTATTTCACCGCTATACTACGGATGTGGTCGAACGCATTTCCATATTTGAGGAGGATGTCAATATTACGAAACCACTTAATATTGGTACTAATCGGGCCACTGGTTTGGAGTTTAATGGTAAGTATAGCCCAGAGCGTTGGTTCTCAATCAATGGAGATTTTAACTACCTCTATTTCAATCGTATGGGTAGCTTCGATGCGACTAGTTTTGATTTTGTAGGAAACCAATGGTCCACAAAATTGACCACTAAATTCAAATTACCCGCAGACATAGATTTTGAAGTTACAGGTCAATATCAATCCAAATTCTTAACCGTTCAAAGTGAGATCTCTGATCAGTTATTTGCTGATTTTGGAGTTCGCAAAAAAATCATGAATGGCAAAGCTGTTCTCAACTTGAGTGTGAGAGATGTATTTGCTTCTCGGGTGAGAGAGAGCAATACATTCCAACCAGATTTTTATCTCTATAGCCGTAGGCAGCGAGGTCGCTTTATCGCCTTTGGGTTTAGCTATGGCTTTGGTAAAGGAGAAGCAATGGAGTATTCCGGTAATCGGAGACATCATTGATATTGCCGAAATTATTTATCCGGATTTCTGATTGAGCAAACTATAAACAGCAGGTATTACAACTAGATTCAAGAGCGTTGCTGAAAGCAAACCACCTAAAATAACAACTGCCATTGGGCTTTGAATTTCGTTGCCGGCCTCTCCGCCTTTAATGGCGAGAGGGATCAAGGCGAGCCCAGTGGTAAATGCGGTCATCAGTATCGGATTGAGCCGATCTAATGATCCTGTTTTGAGCAACTCTAGGCCTGAAAAACCTTCCTTGCGCAAATCTTCATATCTAGAGATAAGTAATATGCCGTTCCGCGAAGCGATCCCAAACAAACTGATAAAGCCTATCATGGCTGCAATGCTGATGATGCCAGAGGTAAAGTAGACAATCAAAATGCCTCCAATAAGTGCTAAGGGAAGATTGATCAACACTACTGCAGCAAGTTTGATTTGTTGAAATTCAAGGTATAATAAGAGGAAGATAGCGAGAATGGCCCCAATCGCGGTGAAATATAATAATCTCGAGGCTTTCTCTTCACTTTCAAACTGACCACCCAATGAAATGTGGTAGCCTTCTGGGATTTTTACTTTGTCGTTTATCGTGGATTGGATTTCCATAACCGCACTACGTAAATCTCTACCTTGGACATTGGCTGCGATGACGATTTTTCGTTGTACATCTTCACGATTGATGGTATTGGGACTGCTGACTGAGGCTACTTTTGCGAGTTCCTTCAAAGGCAACTTGCCACCCGAGGGAAGGCTAATAAGCGCCTGTTCGATCTTATGTAAATCTTTGCGGTAGCGAGGGGCATAGCGTATCACTAGATCGAAATAACGTTCCCCTTCATAAATCTCGCCTGCTTTTTCTCCCGCAAAAGCAATTTCGACTTCCTGCATTAAGTCTTCCACTGTCAATCCATAGCTAGCGAGCATGATTCGATTGGGGGTGATACGTATTTGAGGAACATCGATTTGCTGTTCCACCGCCACATCCGCAAGGCCATTGATGGAGCGTAAATTGGTTTCGATATCCTTGCCGATTTCAAATAGACGAGTAAGGTCTGGCCCAAATAATTTAATCGCAATATTGGCGCGAGTTCCAGATAACATATGGTCAATCCGATGCGCAATTGGTTGTCCCAATGTGATATTTACGCCCGCTACGGCACTAAGTTTATCTCTGACTTCTTCGAAGAACGCTTCTTTAGTTTTGTCTGTTAATTGGAAGGGAGCGTCGATTTCGGCGGCATTTATGCCTTGCGCATGCTCATCTAATTCGGCTCGCCCTGTACGACGACTTACTATTTGAATTTCTGCTAACTCCAATAGTAACTCTTCTACGAGTGTCCCGACTTTGTTGCTTTCTGGCAATGACATACCGGGTGGGCCCACTACGCTGATCACCAAGGAACCTTCATTGAACTCGGGCAGAAAACTACGGCCTAATTGAGGCAGCAGTAGCAGGCTTAGAATAAAGATTGCTATTGTGCCTATGATGATCCCCTTCGGGAAACGATAAACCCAATTTAGTAAGCTTCCATATTGATGCTGGAACCAACGCTCAACACGGGTGCCATCAGCTTGTTTCTTCAGCGTTTTTTCTCCGCTTAGCAGATAGGAGGCTAATACCGGAGTGAGGGTGACGGCAACAACCACAGAGGTAAGCAATGAGCATATAAAAGCGACTCCAAGAGGTTGCAGTAAACGCCCTTCCATACCATTAAGGAAAAATAGCGGGACGAATGACACAATGATGATTAGCGTAGCAATGATGATCGAACTCCGAATTTCAATAGAAGCCTCTCGAACGATAGTGAGCAAAGCTAAGCGTTCGCCTTGAGGCTTACTGATGTTTTCTTTTAAACGCTTATAGACGTTTTCTACATCGATAATGGCATCATCTACCAATGCTCCTATGGCAATTGCCATACCTCCTAGACTCATGGTGTTGATGGTATAGCCTAGCCAATGGAGTACTATGATCGCGACTAGTAGCGATACTGGAATCGCAAGTAATGAAATTAGGGTAGTGCGCCAGTTCATCAAAAAAATCAGCAATACGATTAATACAAAGAAAGCGCCTTCTAAGAGTGTCTGCTGTAGATTGTCAATGGATGTTTGAATGAAACTCGCTTGCCTGAATACCTGGTTTTCGATCTTAATGCCTGTGGGCAAAGAGCGTTTTAAGTCTGCTAAAGCAAGGTCGATTTGCTCAGTAAGAGCTAATGTATTTACACCTGGCTGCTTGCTAAGGGTCAGGATGACGGCGGGAGAAGTATTTAAAGATCCATCGCCAATTTTGTCTGCTGCTCCAATGCGAATTTCTGCGATTTCCTTAAGTCTGATACTTTGCAGACCGTTTCGTTTTACGACCGCTTCTTCCAGTTCGGATAGGCTAAAGGCTCTACCATTTCCTTTGATGAGATATTGAGAGCCATGTTGATTTAGAAATCCTCCGGAAACGCTTGTGTTGGCCGCACGCACCTTATCGAGGACTTCTTCGAGGCTAAGCTGATAAAAACGCAGTTTCTCTGGATTGATGAGAATTTGGTATTGTTTATACTCTCCTCCAATCACTACCACATTAGCAACTCCTCCAATAGATTTGAGTCGAGGGCGGATCGTCCAATCGGCTAAGGTTCTGAGCTCCATTGCAGATAAACTATCGGAATGAAGGCCTAGTAACATGATTTCTCCCATAATGGAGGAAATAGGTGCTAATGTAGGGGCACCTATTCCTTCAGGCAGGTTTTCTTGAACCATCGGGATACGCTCATTGACGATCTGGCGTGCCCTAAAGATGTCCGTGCCCCACTCAAATTCTACCCATACGATGGAGATCCCTGCAGCGGAAGACGAACGAATTCTGCGTACGTTTGCTGATCCATTGAGGGCGGTTTCTAGTTGAAAACTCACTAGTTTTTCAACCTCTTCTGAGTCTAAGCCATGTGCTTCTGTGAGAATCGTAACGGTCGGTGCCGTCAGATCTGGAAACACATCAACATTCATGTTTCGAGCTAGATAGATACCGAAAAGGCTCAACAAGAGAGTCCCTAGCAATATCAGCAAGCGATTTTGCAAAGAAACTTTAAGAATTAAATTTAGCATCTAATTTATCTTGTGAGGAATATGGATTTAAGTATCCGAAGCGGTGATGATTTTGCCTATTAATCAATGAGAGTGTCCATGAGCAGGTACTTGGGCGGACATCGATGCCATTTTGACCTGATAGGCTCCGCGTGATACAACGTATTCTCCAGTTTGGAGACCTGATAAAACTTCCACGAAATCAGCATTTTTTCGTCCAATCTGAATACTTCGCCTTTCAAAGGTTTCACCTGATAATTGTACCATCACAGCATACTGGCCATAATTTTCGAGCAGGGCTTCATTTGGGACCTGCAAGGCATTCTGAGCTTGACCTACTTGGATCTGAACTTCTACAAAGCTGCCTTCTGGAAAACCTATATCATCGTTGATTTGAGCATAGACGGGAAGCATTGGCGACGCTGGACTTAACTCCCTACCAATGGATTGTATTTTTCCTTTTGTCGCTTGCATACTCTTCCATTGTTGACTTTGGGATAGATACCAAATATCATGAATATCCTCTAGTTTTGTTGCGTCCGAAGGACTCACGACAACCTTCAGTAATCGAGAACGATCAGCTCCGATAGTCATTAGTATATCTCCTTGTTTGACAAAGCTGCCGTTTCCAACCTCGATTGATTTTATAAAACCGTCTAAGGGAGTTCGAATATATTTGCCAGCTGAGCTATATCCTTTGCTTAAGGTTGCTAGACTTGTCTGCGCCTGTTTATAACGGTTTTCTACTTTTTCAAAGACTGAGCGTGGGACAATTTTGGCCTGATAAAGTTTTTGATTACGCTCATATTCTGCTTTGGCCAAGTCAAAATCAGCTTGAGCTTTTTGAATCTCTGCTTTTAGGTTGCCATCTGTCAAGCCTGCGCTACTGATATTGAGTAATAATTGATTCTTTTTGACAGGACTCCCAATGGTAAGGCTAGTTTGGGCAAAGCTAACGAGTCCATCAGCATTGGCGGATATCGTCTGGAAATCACCCGGCGCAGCCATCCATTGTCCAGAGGTATGGATTAGGTCATGGATTTCGCCTTGCCGAACGCGGAAAGTTTGAAAAGGAATTTTCCAAGCCTGCTCTTTGAGAAATGAAATTCCTTCCTCATCTTCTACTAATCCAAGCTTTTGTGCTGCCGCTTCAGTATTTAAAAAAACTTCTACTGTTCCGAGATCGAAACGTTCTTTGAATAGTGATGACTCTACATCAAAAAACATGCGATAATGTCCTGCTTCTTTAGGCCGAAGAATAGGATTGAAAATCCCCGGAGCGCTAGGCTGCTCAATAGTGTGCCGAATACCTTGATTATCCTTGATTAAACTGACCGTGACAATGCCTTCGCTAAGAGGCAAATGATCTTGTAAAAGGGTAAAATGAGCGGCAAATCGGCTATTGTGGTTTACCACCAAGGCCGGGTACTCTACAAAGAGTTCTGCTTGTTCGGTCCAGATGGTCGTATCCTGACTAGGCCTTACAATTGTCGAAGCAATATGGCTGCCATCTGGGGCATGAGCATGTTGTGCCTCGCTTTTTTGCGTTGACTGGCAAGCGATGCCTGCTAGTAGCATGCACCACAGAAAATATCTCATAATGTTACTATCTCTGATCTCTAGTGATGATCGTGTTCTTCTCCATCTTCATGGGTATGTGTTTCATCTTGCATCATTGAATCTTCATCAACTTTGAATTCTTCCTGTCCGTGATTTTCGTCATTATCATGGTCATGTGTTCCCTCTCCATCTGAATGGCTATGTGCACCTTCCCCATCACCGTGGTCATGAGTATTTTCTGTGCTTGGGGTGCAAGCAGTGGCTAAAGAAATGAAAATGGCGAAAGCAAATAGTTTGATTTTCATAAGATAATATGGTTTAAAGTTGAAACTTGAGTAATTCGGCTTTAAGCTGGAGGATAGACAATTCCATTTCCCGCAATTTGTCAGCAGCCTGATAGTAAAATTGCAGCTCTAAGTAGAAATCTTGAAATGAAATCTCTTCTAACTGATAAGCAGTAAGCAATAGTGATTCGCTATCAAGGCCGTTGAGTATCTGCTCATATTCCCGATAGTTTTTAATCAAATGTTGGTATCGTTGATATTGAGTTTGTAGTCTCGTATATCGTTGGCTTCGTTTTGCGGTAGTATGAGATTGTTGATATAGGTATTGAGCCTCTGCTGCTGCAATACGATTTCGGTTACTCCACAATGGAATACTAAAGCCTCCGAAAACCCCTCCATAATATTCACCCGATACTCCTTGATAATTGATCCCAAGAGTCAGTTGTGGTCGATTTAAGTGATGACTCAGCTGGATGTTCTGCGCAGCAAGACCCTCTTGTACTTGCAAGATATTTAAACTAGGATCTTGTTCAAGCTTTTGTTGCCAGAGACTATCTAGCGAAGCAATCACCAGTTTATCGTCAAAGCTTTGCTGTTCTATTGAGATGCTTAGGCCTCCATTTAGTAGGCTAAGGTGATTTTGGATTCTGGCGAGTTCATGCTCGATTTCTTCGAGTGCAAACTGCTGTTGCATCCAGATTATCTTAGCTTTATTGTATTCTAGTATGCCTTTCTCTTCGGCATTGAATAAGGTTTCGATTTGAGTAAATACCTGACGAGAAAGCGCAATCCGTTCCGTCTCCGTTTGTTTTACCTGATTGAGGTAAACCCCCTCATGCCACAATTGGATCACCTGTAGTAAAATATCCTGTCGGAGTAATCTATATTCTGTTTCAAGATGTTCATTTTGTTGACCGATCAAGGTTTTTCTGACTCCATAGACTGTCGGAAATTCAAATGTTTGAGTAAGCTGAAGCTCAACATAATCCCCCGAAAGATGGTTGCCCCAAGGGAGATAATAGGCTCCTGCCTGTGGATCAGGGAGCTTATTGTCAGTTTGAAAGCCTAAGAGCTGGCTATTCATATTCGCATGGAATGCAATCAATTCAGCATTGTTTTGTTCTACGCTTGCAAGCAAACGATCCAAGTTATTATGCTGAGCTGGGAGGATACTAATTGAAATCATATATCCCCAGAAAGCAGACATTACTTTTTTGAACATAGAAGTGGTAAGAGAGTTTGTTGCTTTAGAGGCCCCAATAGAAATAAAATAAGCGAGGAAAAATAGTTTAGAAGAGAATAAGCCCCTAAGCTATCCATTTTAGAGGGGAAGTTTGACTTGGATATGTCTAGTTGGAATCCGCTGGAAATATCTTGGCCGTGATAACATTTTTCCCTTATGATTGGTTTACAAAGAAAAAGAAAGGCTCCTGCCCATCATATGATAGTTAGAGGCCCCATCTAAATAGCCTATTCATTCTTTTGTGTTTGTATTTCCTGTATTATCTCAACATATTGGTTAACCAACAGCCAGTTTTCCAGCAACTGGTAACCCAATAATACTGCTGCATTATTGGAGCTATAAGATTTTATCAGAATGGCCTATGTTTTTACTACTCTCAAGCTCGA
The DNA here is from genome assembly GCA_045106675.1 of Bacteroidia bacterium. GTDB lineage: Bacteria > Bacteroidota > Bacteroidia > J057 > J057 > JBCAWW01. The sequence continues at coordinate 16,854 of JBGCFA010000257.1, read as the reverse complement.
CAAACCTCATCTTCTTATCAAAGATTTTGGACGCTTTCCCCCTCTAGCTTTTGAGAGTTTACCCTTTGCATCAAAAGCTAAAACGTCCTCTAATAAATGGGATGATTCGCTCCAAAAACACTGATCGTAATAGTACTCATTTATTATTTATGAAGGTTTTGAAACAGTAGGCAGTGAGTTGACTATTTAGCCGATTATTTGATTCCGTAGACATGACATAATTTACTTGCTTTGTCTTTATTCCTCATCAAAATGCTTGCTACTAAAATATTTGGAAATCAAATCCTTACTGAAGGGCAAAGGCTTGAAGGTGAGGAGTTAATAAAGGAATCCCTGATGCAACTTTCTGAGGTGAAGGCACTTTCTCTGCGAGTTTTGCTTGTCCAGGGAAATATGAAAATAGCTTCATTTTGGGAACTTGCCCTAGAGCCTTTGTTCCAAATAGAATATGTGGAAAATGTCCTTTATGGTGTCGAATCTTTATTGCTGCATGGGACACCAGATTTAATCATCTTGACAGAAGTACCTAAGCGCAATCAACTATTTTGTAAATACCTTCGTAAAAAAGTGCTGTTTGAGGAAGTACCTATCTTAAGTATTTATCAGCAAAGTCCACTTGAATCTGATTTGGATAAAGCATGTTACTCATTGATTTATCCTTTTACGAGCGCTTGTTTATATAAAAAATTAGGGGAGATATTAGCCTTCAAAATTCAATTACCTACTGATTATTTAGATGCAATCGACCCAATCTTATCTCGGTATTATCTCGGCTATCAGCAATCGCCAGAGGAGCTGTGGATAGAGCAATTTTATCATTCGATTGACCCTATGCTCAAACAATTTGGCTTGACGCTGCAAGAGGTCGCTAATGAAATGTGTATTAGCCTGCCTCATCTTCATCGCAAGGTCAAGGATATCACTCAAAAGACTCCGATGGCTTTGATCAAAGAAAGAAGATTGCAAAAAGCAATGGAGGCTCTCAAAGAGAACCCCCATACTAGAGTGAAATATGTCGCTTATTCAGTTGGATACAAATCCGTCAAAAACTTCTCTAAGAACTTTAAAAGTCGATTTGGCAGTAAACCATCTGATTTCTTGAAAAAGTGATCCTCCTGCTTATCTCCTCCGGCCTCTTTTCTTAAAGCTAAATTCAGGCGGAGTCTGTCCGTGGAGGTGTTCTACGAAGTAGTCCCAACGACGATGTAGCATATAAGTCTCATTGCCAAAACCATGTCCACGATTAGGGAACATGATCAGATCAAAATCCTTGTCCGCGGCAATCAAGGCATCTACTACCAATAAAGTATTGTAAACCGGTACGTTCCCGTCAAGGGTACCATGCGCCAATAAGAGCTTGCCTTTGAGGTTTTTGGCTTGAAGTTGATTGGCTTGGTTGTCATAGTTCGTGCCGCCTTCTCCGTCTGGAGCGAGTAATCCTTGCCACTTTTCTCCCCAATCATCTTCATAATTGCGATTGTCATGATTACCGGCACCACTGACCGCAACATCAAAAAAGTCTGGATACTGAAAGAGCGCAGCTGTCGATGCAAAGCCACCTCCTGAGTGCCCATAGATACCTACTTTGTCAATATCTATCCACGAATGACGTTCTGCTAGTTGCTTCATGCCTGCAACTTGATCAGGCAAACCACTGTCGCCCATATTGCCATAATAGACTGCGTGGAAGGATTTTGAACGCATTGGCGTGCCCATCGCATCGATTGCTACAACGATAAAACCTAACTCAGCAATACTCTGTTTGTCTCCACGAGCAGCGGCAAAACTACGAGTACGGATGCTACCGGTCTGTGGTCCTGGATAGATATAATTGATGATGGGGTACTTCTTATTTGGATCGAAATTGCTTGGTTTGAACATCAAGCCATATAGATCGGTCTCTCCATCACGAGCTTTTACTGTAAAGGATTCGGGGGCTATCCAACCCGAGGCTTCTAGTTTCGAAATATCTCCTTCGGCTACTTTCATGATTTCTTCCCCTTCTAGGGAACGTAGCTTTGTAACTGGAGCAGTCTGTGGAGTTGAATAGGTGTCAATAAAATAATTGCCCCCCGGTGACAGACTAATACTATGGTTAGCGTTTGTCGGCGAGAGCGTTTTCACTTCTATATTCCGAGCCTTATCCTCCGCTTGCTGGCGTTCCCCAGAGGGGTCCATCGAAACGCTATACAAATACTGGTAATAAGGATCACCCGCTTCTTTGCCAGAACCAATAAAGTAGATATTTCGGTTTTGTTCATCAACGCGCAGCACTTTGAGTACATTCCAATCGCCAGCGGTTACTTCACTTTTTAGCTCGCCAGTTTCAAGGTCATATATGTAGAGATGGCCCCAGTTGTAACGTTGTGAGTACCAAAGCACTTCATTACTGCTGCGCAGAACGCGCCAGTTGATCGCATTATAGCCAGACTCAAAAAAGGTCTCTACCGTTTCGTTGAGAATGGTTTTGACCTTGCCCGTAAAGGGATCGGCCGTGCGTAAAGTGGCACTCTTATGATCCCTGCTTGACGAAACGAAAGCTAAGTGTTTGCTATCACCACTCCATTCCAAATCAGAAACACTGCCATCACGCAAAGCAATATGATCAGTGATTGTAGAGCGATGCTGATCTGGATCCATATCCAAACGCACTACTTTAGCCTCTGGGACATGGACCACGATCCGATGAATTCTGAAAATCACACTGTCCTCTGGCAAGGGGTACTTCCATTGATACAGTTTGGGATGACCGACATTGGTAGAAACCATATACATATTACCTACTCCACGAGCGTCATGTTGGAATGTCGCGATCATGCGAGAGTCCGGGGACCAAGTCAAAACCGGACGAGTGCTTTTGGTCCAACCTGCATTATTGGTAGCATAGCCAAAGTCTTCGATGCCGTCTTGGGTCATTTGGCGTTCGGTTCCGGTTTCGAGATCTCGTACCCATAGATTGTAATCTTTGATAAATGCGGCTGATTTACCGTCAGGGGATTCGATGGCGCTATAATCGCGATAAGGGTTAAGTTTGGTCTCTTTGCATTGGCCATCTTCACGATGGCAAGTATAGTCTTTACCTCGGATCGAAAACTCTATCGACTTTCCGTCTTGGCTATATCCAAAAGACCGAAATGGCAATGCATTGGCTTTATACTCTTGTGCGGTCAACTCACTTAATGAGGCGGCTAGCTTGGTATGATCAAAAGCAGCTTCCTGTTTTTCCGTTTTAGCATTGACGAGGATAAACTCTGTGCCATCTTTACTTTCATCTCTGAACCAAAATCGTTCGCTATCTACCCATACAGGGCGCAAACTAGCATTGTAAACGAGAGGGGCTGTTTGAGAATAAAGAAATTGCTCAGCACGAGTGTAGTCTTCTGTACTGACGGTGGTTTGGGCCATCAGTGAACTCGAATAAAGGAGAGCGAAGAGCCCAAATATGGGCATTAAAAGCTTGGAGTAGAATTTCATATTAGAAGCTGTTTGGTGCCATAAAGTACATAATATCTATTACAGACACGATTGTTTGAGGTTCTACTTATCTAATATTTCTCTCTATCTTGCCCCCATGAACGAAAGCTCTCGCCGGACAGAGTTACTCCAAAAAGCCGCTAATCTTTTTCGCAAAAAGGGCTACGCTGCTACTTCTATTCGAGATATTGCCAAGGAGATGGAGATGAAATCTCCCAGTCTCTACAATCATATCAAGTCCAAAGAAGAAATTCTGCAAGTTCTCTTACTTTCTATGGCTCAACTGTATGTCAAAGGTATGGATGATGTGCTGAGTTCTCCCCTCAATGCTATTCAACAGTTAGAACGAATTATTGCCGATCATATCAGGATCACGATTGAGCATACCAATGCGGTTTCTTTGATACCGAGTGATTGGGTGCATCTCGATGGCGATTCGAAGACTGATTTTTTGAAGATGCGTGATGACTATGACCGCAATTTTCGAGATGTATTTCAGCGTTGTATTGACGAAAATTATCTGCAAACTCTAGATGTCGAGATCGCTACTTTTTCAATACTGTCTACGCTGCGATGGCTTTTTTCTTGGTATTCACGTAATACGTCTGTCAATCCGGTATTACTAGAAACTGAGCTTATCCGCAATTTGATCGGGGGCTTGCGCTAGTCCTTCGAATGCCGATGCCTATCGGCAGAGAAGTCTCAGATTGTTCCGATAGTAAAAATGATTCTGTTTCTTCGAAGGACGAAGTCCCAGATTACTCCAATATGTTTTTGCTCAAGACTCATTTCTATTGGCCCGTTTTAGGTTTCTCCTCGCCCTAATCCTTCGAAAGCGCGTTCCGCGCAGCGGCTCAAAAACAAACGAAAATTGTCTGTCCCAAGCTTGAAACATTTTGTAGCTTATGTCTGTTGTATTCCTAACTAGCAATCGTTAGTTTTGTATGACTGATCGTTAGTTTGATTTCTATGGCCCGAAATACAAGTTTTTATCCCCTCAAAGTGAGTCAAATCGACCAAAGTGCACAGGATTGTGTATTGGTTAGTTTTGATGTGCCTGAATCTCTACAGCAAGACTTTGCTTATCAGCAAGGCCAATACCTGACGCTCAAAACCCAAATCGAGGGTGAAGAGGTGCGCCGATCATACTCGCTTTGTAGTTCACCACTTGACAATGAGTGGCGTGTTGGTATTAAAAAAGTCCCGAGTGGCTTGTTTTCAACTTACGCCAATGAAAGTTTGAGGGTAGGGGATGAGTTAGAAGTGATGCTGCCTGATGGACGGTTTTTTGTAGAGCTTGATGCAAATCGTGAAGCTCAATATGTATGCTTTGCCGCTGGTAGTGGCATTACGCCTGTCTTTTCGATCATCAAGACACATCTTCAGGCTGAGCCGAACGCTAGCTTCAAACTTTTTTATATCAATCAATCTGTAAAGTCGATCATCCTCAAAGAGGAATTAGAGGCATTGAAAAACCTCTATATGGATCGTTTAGAGATATTTTACTTCCTCACCAAAGAGTCTCGATCGGTACCTTTATTTAATGGTCGTCTGAATGAAGAGAAGTTGGAAATACTTTTCAAAACGATTTGTGATGTGGAGGAAATTGACGATTATTTCCTATGTGGGCCGGAGGCGATGATTTTTATGCTCCGCGACTTCTTGTTAGCCAAGGGCGTAGAGAAAAAAAATCTGCACTTTGAACTCTTCCACACTGATTCCAAAGCAAACGTTCGGCAAGGCCGGCTCCATAAAGATGCTAGTGGCAAAGAGTCCGCAATCACGATCTTAGAAGGCGGAAAAACCTTCAGTTTTAATATCGCCAAAGGCACTGAGAGTATTTTAGATGCTGCATTAAACCGTGAAGCTGATCTGCCATTTGCCTGTAAAGGGGGCGTTTGTTGTACTTGCCGAGCCAAGCTCGTCGAAGGAAAGGTAGATATGATGGTCAATTATGCACTTGAGGATGAGGAAGTTAAAGCTGGTTATATCCTCACTTGTCAGTCCATACCATTGTCCGATAAAGTAGTAGTAGATTTTGACGCTTAAGTTATAGATGATGAATCACGAACAAGACATTGCGCAAAAAGAAGCGGATTTTCAGGCCCGTATCGATGCTGGAGATAGTATTGAACCGAAAGACTGGATGCCTGAAAAGTATCGTAAAACTCATATTCGCCAGATTTCTCAGCACGCCCACTCTGAGATTGTAGGGATGTTGCCTGAAGGGAACTGGATTACTCGGACACCTTCTTTACGGAGAAAAGTGGCTCTTCTCGCTAAAGTACAAGATGAGGCTGGACATGGTCTATATCTTTATAGTGCGGCAGAAACCTTAGGCATCAGTCGTGATGAACTCTTTGAACAGCTTAATAGCGGCAAAGCCAAATACTCGTCGATTTTCAACTATCCTACACTGAGTTGGGCCGATATGGGTGCCGTTGGTTGGTTAGTTGATGGTGCTGCGATCATCAATCAAGTGATGCTGACGCGTACTTCCTACGGTCCATATGCGAGAGCAATGGTAAGAATCTGTAAGGAAGAGAGCTTTCACCAACGTCAAGGCTATGAAATCATGTTGAGCCTTTGTCAAGGAACCCCAGTACAAAAGGAACTCGCTCAGGATTCGCTCAATCGTTGGTGGTGGCCGAGTCTCATGATGTTTGGACCACCGGATGCTGAATCGACCCATACCGAGCAATCGATGAAGTGGAAGATCAAGCGCAAAACCAATGACGAATTGCGCCAGCAGTTTGTCGATATCACCGTTCCGCAAGCGGAAATCCTAGGTATCACTATCCCTGATCCAGATTTGAAGTGGAATGAAGAGCGTGGACATTATGACTTTGGTGCGATCGATTGGACTGAGTTTTGGGATGTTGTCAAAGGCAACGGACCTTGCAATAAAGAACGATTAGAAGCCCGGAATAAAGCTTGGGACGAAGGCGCTTGGGTTAGAGATGCCGCGATGGCGTATGCCGAAAAACAACAAAATACAGCCTCAGTAAACTCATAAAGCATAGATGATGAGCAAGAAAGAATGGCCCATTTGGGAAGTGTTTATCCGTAGTAAAAACGGATTGGAGCATCGTCATGCTGGAAGTTTGCATGCTGCTGATGCTAAGATGGCAATGGAAAACGCCCGCGATGTCTATACACGCCGCGAAGAAGGCGTGAGCCTTTGGGTAGTAGAAACGAAGCACATTGTGGCTTCTAATCCTACACAACATGGCGAATTGTTTGAACCCGCCCAGGATAAAGCTTATCGCCATCCGACTTTTTATGAATTGCCAGACGAGCTAACCCATATGTAATGAAGGAGCAACTCTATCAATATATATTATCCCTTGGGGACAACTCAATGATTTTGGGGCACCGACTTTCGGAACTCTGCGGTCATGGACCTAGTCTTGAAACCGATATTGCCTTGACCAATATTTCGCTTGATCTATTTGGGCAGGTGCGCAATTATTTCCAATACGCTGCTGAGCTGAAAGGCGAAGAAGTGTCAGAGGACCAAATTGCTTTTTTGCGTTATCCGCATGAGTATAGCAATACTTTATTGGTCGAACAGCCTAATAAGGACTTTGCTTATGTGATCGCACGACAGTTTTTGTTTGATGCTTTTCACAAGCCATTTTTGGAAGGACTCTGTGCTAGTAAGGATGAAACTTTAGCGGCTATCGCGACCAAGTCTCTCAAGGAGTCGCAGTATCATTTGCGCTTTTCGAGCGAATGGACCAAGCGCTTGGGAGCCGGTACAGCCGAAAGCCACGAGCGCATGCAAAATGCAATCAATTATCTCTGGCCTTATCTCGGAGAGCTGTTCACCGTCGGTGAACTCGAAACTGAAATGGAAGGCTATGGTATCGCGCCAGATATGGAAACGGTCAAAGCGGCTTGTTTACAAATGTTAGAGGAGACGTTCGCCGAGGCGAATATCCAAACTCCAGACAGCAAATGGACCCAGTCAGGCGGTAAGAAAGGTGTTCATACTGAGCATCTTGGCTTTATCCTCGCTGACCTTCAATATATGCAGCGTACGTATCCCAATATGAATTGGTAAGATGCAAAAGAGCGAAGCCCATATCCGTGAACTATTAATCGAGGTCTCTGATCCAGAGATTCCAGTACTTTCGATCATGGATATGGGTGTAGTACGCGAAGTGATCTGGGATGGCGCCACGGCGAACGTCAAAATCACGCCTACTTATTCTGGCTGCCCCGCGATGGATACGATTGCGGACGACATCAAAGCCAAACTCAGTTCCGAAGGTTATCCCACCAAAGTGAAACTCGTCCTCAGTCCCGCTTGGACGACTGATTGGATCACCGAGCGAGGCCGCAAAATGCTCTCTGATTACGGTATCGCTCCACCGATGGAAGAGTCTGCCGATAAGCTCGCCCTAGCAGGGAACGCTAAATTGGTAAAATGCACCCAATGCGGTTCGACCAATACTAAGCTCGTTTCACAGTTTGGCTCTACGGCCTGTAAGGCCTTATTTCAGTGTGAGGACTGCCTTGAGCCTTTTGATTATTTTAAGTGCTTGAAGTAACGATCCTCGGTCTTTTAGCCATTTAACTCCCGACGATTCCCCCCAATCCCTTACATCAGCCCCTTCTCGTACTTCATTGCCACAATTTTCATTATCTTGCAGTAAGGCTACTTCCACATTACGTATTATTGAAACTTAGGCTGTGAAACAACTGCTCATACTTTTGTGCCTAGGATCGATTTTGTTATCCTGCCAAGATCCGCCGCAGGAGATCATCGTTCCAGACAACAATCCTACCCCTTATGATGGTGTACCAACCATCAAAGTCGAAAATTATCTCAATCGTCTTTACATTGATTTGCTCGGGCGAGAACCGCTAGATGTTGAAGTTACTAGGGATTTAGCTGCTTTAAGAGCGGGTGATCTGAGCAAAGAAACTCGCGTTCAACTTGTCAGTCAGCTCCAAAGCAATGAGGCTGGAGGAGATGAGTCATATAAGTATGTTTATTACGAACGGCTATATGGGCAGCAAAAAGCTAGGCTAATAGAAGGCGTATCTGACGAAAACCTTTTTGGGCAAATAAGCATATTCTATTCTGAGTTCGTCAAAGACTCCCTAGAAGGAGATATTGCTGGAATGGCACAGTGGCAAGCCAAAATGGACCCAATTCAGAAGGTGTTAAACTCTCAGATCGAGCATCGGGATGGCTTGATCCCTATTAATGAGATGATTGCGAGGATGATCAATAATGAAGTCTATGATGAAATCAATATGAATACTATCAACTTCATCCAAGCGAGTTTTGATAACCTCTTTTTTCGTTTTCCTACGCAAGCAGAGTTTGATCAGTCATTTCCCATTATTGAAAACAACCAACCTAATATCGTTTTTGGTAAGCCTGCTTCTAACAAAACGGAGTATATCCAAATCCTAACCGAGAGCAGAGAGTTCCACGAAGGGATGATACGCTGGGCCTATGGTACTTTGATGGCCAGAGAACCAAGTACCGAGGAGATTGTAGCCGAGATGGATGCTTTCTACCAAAACAAAGATTTTCAACTTGTACAACGCAACATATTGATCAAGGATGAATACGCAAACTTTTAGTTTTTTCAAACTACGCAAGAGGAGGCAAGGGATTTCCTTTTTCCATTCCTTGCTAATTGTCTTGATCTTTTCTGGCTTGCTCGCTTGTCAGTCTGAAGATACTTACTTCTATGAAGTCAATCCGTTAGAGCTGCCTTCTTCCACCACCGATAAGAATAAGGCCAAAAGCCTAGAACAGTATATTTCTATTTTGTATGCTAATCTGTTTCAAGATGCGATCTCAGCTGATGAACTGAGTGAAATCTATAAGGTGATGGAATCCATTGGCGACAAAGAACTGGCGCGGGAAGTGATTATCAGTAATCTTATGAATCGTGAGGGGATTATAATCCCCACCGATGAAGTGATGAGAGCCGATATAGATGTATTCTTGATCGATACATATAAGCGATTTTTTGTAAGAGAACCTTCTCAGGCTGAAAAAACTTATATGCGATCTTTCATCAACTCTAATCCTGATGTAACTGCTGAATTAGTCTATTTTTCTTTTGCGATGAGCGAAGAGTATCAGTTTTATTAAAATTGTCATGAACAGAAGAAATTTTATTAAATCAGCAGCCGCAACGGCAGGGGCCATCTCAATGCCCTATATCCTGCCTTCTGGTCGACTATTTGCTCAAACGCAAACGAGAAAGGCCAATCACGTGGTTGTGGTATTATTTGCTGGTGGCGTCCGTCAACAGGAAACGGTTGATATGCGTTACCTCGATGGTAGCCAAAATGAAGCAATCCCCGGCAATGTCATGTATAACCTCTTAGATGGGGCACCACCTATCGACAAAATTGTCTATGGAACTACGGGTAATCGTCCAGGAGAAATACCTATTCCCGCTGTCTTATCTACTCCCTTGCAGCGTCAAGGAACGCTTTTTAGAGAGATGCGGGCTTCTCAAGCGGGACATTATAGTGGGTTAAATGTCGCTATTCAGGGCAATACCAAAGTAACCCAAGGCTTACGACAGAAGCCAATCAATCCCACTATATTTGAATATTTACGCCGCCATGCGGGCATGATGGCTACTGATACTTGGTTTATCGGCAATGGTATTGGCAATTCTGTGCCACTGCTCAATTATAGTGAGCATATGGACTATGGTGCTCAATATGGAGCTAACTTTTTTGCTCCTAGGGTTACCTTCGGTGAACTCGGCTTTAAGCATTTGGCCAATGCCAAGAACTATCACCCTGAGTATGAGCTAGACCCGATGTATAAGATGAAAGCCTTCTTAGACAATAGTTTTAGACAGGTGTCTGAAGGTACAACTGGGATTGGCAATACAATGGAAGAAAAACTTCTCATCAAGGAGTTTATGGCCAATATGTTCACAAAGACGCAAGGTGGAACTATTACGAGCCCTGCGGTCATGGATACGAATGACTTGGTGACGCTGAGCTATACTTGTGAAGTCTTACAATCCTTCAAACCAGCCCTTACGGTGGTTAATTTCAATGACATGGATGCTTGTCATGCGAGTTTTACAAACTATCTCGCTAACCTTCATCGATTAGATCATGGCGTAGGCTTTTTGTGGGACTTTATCCAGACTCAGATACCACAAATGGCTAATGATACCATCTTGATTTTGTTGCCAGAGTGCGGCCGTAATCTTGATCCTAACCCTATCAGAGATCAAAATAACTGGTTTGGTTTTGATCATAGCGATGAGAATACGCAGCGCATTTTTGGGATGATGGCTGGGCCGAACGTTCCCCAAGACCTCGTCATAGGAGACGAAAATAATCCGGTAGGAGAATCCGCAGATGTGGTACCCACGATTGCAGACATCTTTGGTATCAAACAAACGGTAGCGAATCAAGGCTTGCTTTCTGCCACTGCTATGTCCCTCTTTGATCGAATCTAATTATGCGTGATACATCGTTTCTCATTCTTTTGATAGGCTTGGTGTGGGTTGTTGGGTGTACTCCTGAACCATATGTCAATCCTTTTGCCGGCAATAAAGATCCAAATGATTCTTTGATTGCTCCGATTGAGATATTGGAGCCTAACAGTATCGAGGGGATACATGCTCGTGTTTTTAGACCGACTTGTGCTAACTCAGGTTGCCACGATGGGACTTTTGAGCCAGATTTCCGTACGGTCGAATCTGCTTATAACACTTTAGTTTGGCATCCTATCATCAAAAATGATCCTGCTGGAACCTACACTTACCGAGTGGTACCCGGTGCTAGTGCTGCTTCCGTAATTTGGAACCGACTCAATCAAGATATCGATGGCCAGTCGGGGATTATGCCTTTACAAACCGATCCCGGTTCGGATTGGGACGATAAAAAGGCTGATTACCTCGCCAATATTAAGGCATGGATCGATGGCGGAGCAAAAGATATATTTGGCAATCCTCCTCTAAACGGAGAACTCGCTCCTTCATTACAAGGGATGCTGGCGTTCCCCGTAGGGAATACTACCAATAAACTAAGCCGAGATGGCGCCAATGGACCGGTAAAGGTGCCTGCTGGTACTAATCAGGTAGATCTTTGGTTTAGCCTTACGGATGATAATACAGCTGCTACTGACCTCTTGCACAATAAAGCAAGACTCTCCCTAGAAGTAAATGGATTCGATAGTCAGGCTGATCAAAACTTACAAATTGTAAATGCGATCAGTGGGCCGGGTCTCTTTGGTAATACGAGCTATACACATAAGTTGACCGTAGATTTGAGTAGTTACAGTAGTGGTAGTTTAGTCTATGTGCGGGTTTATGTCAAGGAAGGTGCACAGGCTGCTATTACAGAGATTCCAACAGATGGTAGCGCAAATTATACGAAAGCTTATTTCTCGATGGAGAGAAAATGATTGAGGGAAGAAAGTTCCTCGGCATCATCTGGACTGCTAGCTTCAGGATCGAGGATTGTATTCATCTTTATCACCCATTTATCTAACTCTTCGCAGCTTTGGGCAATGTGTTGTAGATAAAATTTCCCATCTCTAGTGAGAGGTTCATCTTCCAAGAGTTCGATAAGGCCTATGAGTCTAGCCAAAGGTGCTCGAACGAGATGAGAATTAGCAATAGAATAATCTTGTAGCCGCGAATAATGCTGGATTAAGGCTTGATTATGTTCTTTTACATGGTGTTGAATCACTTTTTGTTCTGGGCTACTGAAGTGGTATTCTCTTTTGATATAGTAGCGATGGACAATCAATAGAGCGCTTAAGATGCAAAAGGCCAATAATACCATAAAGGCGAGCATCAGATGATTCTTGTTGGGCTGTAATATTATAGCCGCCATGTTTGTAGAGACATTTGAAGGCTTTGCATTGAGATGTTGATAAACCAAATTGGATAGACGCGTTTTACTTTGTTTGTCAATTTGAGGCGAGCCTAGCCATTTGATTGCAAGGTTTATTGCTTCCTTGTTTTGGCTTGCGTCTCCCTTTTGGTAAGCTTGCCCAGAATGCTCAAGTTTCGCCTGTAGCCAAAGTTCCAGCCAAGCAACACTCAACAATGAGCTTGCCCTTAGTTCTACAGGCCGTTTTTCGTTTAAGCACTGTAAAGCGATTTCGGGCTGATGGTGAAGTAGTTTTGATTCACACTCTTGCAGTTCCTGGGGTAGGCTACGTGGGAAAACTAAAATGGGAATAAGGAAAAATACACATACGCATATCAGCTTAAACATTGTGTCTTTAAAAAAACAATGGTTTTGTTTGAAGATAATAGCAGCCAAATGTTGCATTACTTTTTAGAAGGTTCGTTTAGTTGATTTCGCACTTGATTTAAAGATAAAGGACTATTGATAATGAATTGCTTGAAGTTTTTCCCAACTCTTACAGCTAAAAAAAGATAATGTTGATAGATAAAATGAGAAATGTAGGCTTCGGAATTTCGCTCCTGATACTTGGCATGCTGACTGCATGTACAAGTCCAGTAGATAAGGAACCGCGTCCTGTAGAACCCTCCATTAGAGTCCTCAGTCTTGCACCGGGGGAAGTACAGGAGTTTGTCGATGACTTAGAGTTGATCATCGAATACCTCGATTATGACGGAGATATCGGGCATCCGGATCCGGATGAGAAGACGCTCTGGGTCCAAGACAGTCGATTAGACGCACCAGACTGGTATCATGTACCCCCAATTGCGCCAGTAGGGCAGGAGGTACCCATAGAAGGGACTTTCATTGTTCCCCTCAATCGTCTGTTTTTATTAGGCAATGGGCAAGAAGAAGAGGTCTATTTTACGATCAAGCTAAAGGACCGCGCTGGCAATTGGAGCGAAGAGGAAATCAGTCCTACTGTAAAAGTTACTCGATAAGTTTGAACCAAATTCTCTTCTGAAAAAGCGTTCCCGATATAACTAATCAGGAACGCTTTTTTACTATTTAGAGGAAGATTCTGGATGGCTAGTTTATCGATGTCTTTTAGCGTTCTGCGAAGCAGAACGCTTGGGAATGTCCATATCTAATTTCTAAATAGATTTTTCGACATTCAACCTTGGATATTTCCTCTGCTTTGCAGAACGCTTTCCCTATTAGGTCCTCACCTCTTTGATTAAGGCTATCGTATCTGAAACCAAGCTAGTCAACTCTCCCCAAGCCTTACGCTCTACGATATCTTTTGATACCAATTTTGAGCCCAGACCCACACAGGCAGCTCCTGCGGAGAACCAAGCCGTTAAGTTTTCACGCGTCGGTGCAACGCCACCAGTAGGCATGATACTTGACCAAGGACAGGGACCTTTTACGGCCTTAATAAAGGCTGGTCCCCCTATTTGTCCCGCCGGAAATATCTTCACCAATTCAGCTCCCCATTCTTCGGCCTGATTGATTTCGCTGAGCGTAGCGCAGCCTGGACCCCATAATACTTTGCGACGATTGCAGGCAATCGCCATCTCTTGATTCAAGATAGGAGAAACGACAAAGTCTGCTCCTAGTTGGATGTAGAGTGAACTGGTACCAGCATCTACGACAGAACCAATCCCCAGTATCATATCGGGCAATGCTTTATGTAAATACTGCCTTAGTTCACCATAAACAAGGTGAGCAAAATCGCCTCGATTGGTAAACTCCATCAGACGAATACCGCCATCATAACAAGCATGTACGATCGCTTTGCAAGTCTCAAGGTCTGGGTTATAAAACAAAGGCATCATCCCGCTACGGTATAGCTCGGTGGCAACTTCTAACCTACTAAATCTAGCCATATCAAATATTTACTTTATAGTTTTGGCGTTCGCGACTAGCGACTCACTCTTCCACTTGCGTCTCCACTCATTAGTTTTTCGACTTCCTCAACTGTGACAAGGTTGAAGTCTCCATGAATCGTATGCTTTAGACAGGAAGCGGCAACGGCAAAGTTGAGCGCTTTTTGATTGTCTTCAGGCCAAGTCAATAGTCCATAAACGAGCCCTCCCATAAAGCTGTCTCCACCACCCACACGATCTACGATATGAGTAATTTGATAGGTAGGAGCGAAATGTAATTTCTCACCATCCCAAAGCACCCCAGACCAGCTGTTATGCGAAGCAGAGATAGAACCTCTTAGCGTAATGATGACCTTCTTGGCCCTCGGAAATCTCTCCATCAATTGAGTCGCAACTGACTCATAAGCCGCTGCCTCAACATGCCCTTGAGTGACATCAACCCCTTCTGGATGGATGCCAAATACCTTTTCTGCATCTTCTTCATTACCCAAAATGATATCACAACCTGCCACGAGTTCTTCCATGACATCGCCTGCCTTTTTGCCGTATTTCCAAAGGTTCTTGCGAAAATTAAGGTCAGTCGACACCGGTACACCCAATCGATTTGCCACTTGAATCGCTTCCAAACATGCATCCGCAGCACCTTGAGAAACCGCTGGAGTAATCCCGGTCCAATGAAACCAGCCCGCATCAGCTAAGACCGTTTCCCAATCAATCATGCCTTTTTCAATGGTTGAAAGTGAAGAGTAAGCTCTATCATAAACTACTTTGCTGCCACGACTGACCGCACCACTTTCCAAAAAGTAAATACCCAATCGTTCGCCTCCCCAAATCAACTCTGAGGTGTCCACCCCAAATTTGCGAAGAAATGCTTGGGCACATTTTCCTAAATCGTTTTCAGGAAGACGACTGACAAACTTTGCGGGTATGCCATAATTGGCAAGGGATACTGCTACATTCGATTCTCCACCGCCATAGATCACATCAAATTGACTGGCTTGAATAAATCGCTCAAAGCGAGGGCTAGAGAGACGCATCATGATCTCTCCAAAACAGACTACTGCTTTCATGTTTTTGGATATTATTAGAGCCAATAAGCGGACTGTTACTCGCTTATTGGCTCTTGGCTTATGGTTTTTACTTATTCTTCTAATCTACGAACTTTGATACTGCGGTAATGTACTTCATCTCCGTGATCTTGCAGCAAGATATGGCCACTCTGCCAATGTCCAAAGTCTTCCCATTTCTGATATTTTGAGCGTTCGACAAGGGCGTCAAACATCTGGTCCCCACGATTGTATTCTAAGACCTTACGGTGATTGAGCCAGTGCTCTATTTCAGCTCCACTGAACGTCATATATCCATCACGATGATTAGGCCATTCGTTGGTACGCTTGGCTCTGACTACGATGCGGGCATGATTCCATTCACCTGGTTTTTTAGGCGCTTTACTAGCATGGGCAGGAATCAAATCATAAAGTGAAGCCACAGTGCGATTGCCTCCAGCGCCCATTTTGGCATCGGGATGCTTATCATCATCTAAGATTTGGTATTCTAGTCCAATGGCCGAACCACCACCTTTACCATCTTTGTATTGCTCAGTGATAAAGTATTTGATGCCACTATTGGCTCCTTCGGTGATCTTAAATTCAAGGCTAAACTCAAATAAGTCATATTCCTCATTCGTGACGATATCTCCCCCATTGGTAGATTCGCCACCATCAGATTTGAGTACAATAAGCTCTCCGTTATCTACTTTCCACCCTTGGTCAGGGAAGGCGTCTTTATACACTCCGCGCCAGCCATTGGTGCTACGTCCGTCAAACAACATTTCCCAACCCATCGCACGCTCTTGTGGTGATAAGTAGTTAGGAATAGTATTGACAACTGGGATGCCAGTATAAGGACTTGGAATCAGGTTTTGCGTTTTGATTCTGACGTTTTTCCATCGGATTTGCTTACCAGGCGTATCATTTTTACCGATACCATGTACCTGAAGACCGATAAAACCTTCTGCAGTCTCAGCGTCAATCAAATCTGAACAAGGGATACCATTGACCCAAGTACGGATAGAAGGTCCAATACATTCGATGCGATAGTGGTTCCATTGATTTTGCTTGAAAGCTGTGCGAGCCATTGGATTTTGCTCCAATGGATACAACCAACCTCTACGTCCTTCATCATAAATACCACCCGACCAAGCTCTTACGGATGGATCAATTTCCATTTGGTATCCATGCACTCGACCATCTTTGTAGTCCGGCAGACTGTTCGATCTAAATTGTATCCCAGAGTTCATCGCTGGATCTACTTTATATTCTACCTCAAAGATAAAATCCCCATAGAGCTTCTCCGTAGTCATAAAGCTATTTGGAGTATTGGCAACGGTCGTACCAACGATCTCTCCATTTTCAATGGTGTACTTAGCTTTTCCATTGAGCTGTTTCCAACCCGTGAAATCCTTGCCATTGAATAACATTGACCAACCACTCTCTTCCACTTCTGATGGGGTAGTGGCGGTTGACTCTGATTGATCTAAAGGCTTCCAAGCCATAATGCTCAGTAGCAGCACGATCATAACACCTGCAGCAGTAAATGTTTTCATCTTTTTATAGTTTCGATT
>JBGCFA010000256.1:0-16650 GCA_045106675.1 Bacteroidia bacterium | reverse complement strand
CGCGGTCCATATTATATCTGATTTTTTGGTTTTATAACCCAATCTACTAATTGTAGTAAAGTTTATTGCTCATTCCGTTTCGGAAAATCCTGCCACTTTTTCTGTCTCTCTTCTGGAAGTTACGCAAAGCCAACTTTTTTTGTCACCTTGCTATTCGGAAACAAAAACTATTAAGCAATATGAGTAATTGGAAATGGCTGCTGATCAGTAGCCTTATGGTCCTTATCGCTTGGCAACCGATGCTTGGCCAAGAAGCTGGCGATAGCACCAAAGACAAAAAGAAAAAAGGACTTTCTCTCGAAGCAGGTCGGACGATGGACCTCAAAACTGATGAAGGTTCATGGATGTCTCTTGATGTCAGTCCTGATGGCAAGCAGATTGTATTTGATCTCCTCGGCGATCTCTATCTCATGCCGATCGAAGGTGGCAAGGCCAAGCGTATCACCAAGGATATGGCCTTTGACTTCCACCCTCGCTTTAGTCCTGATGGTAAGCAGATTGCTTTTATCTCTGACCGAGATGGCAATGACAACCTCTGGATCATGAATGTAGAGGGCGGAGATTCGACTCAGATTACCAAAGAAAAAACCGACGTCTTACAGTCCGCCGATTGGACACCCGATGGCAATTATCTGGTCTTGTCCAAAGGCAAGCGTATAATGAAGCTGTTTCTCTATCACAAAGAAGGTGGCAGTGGAGTACAACTTACCAAGCTGCCCGAAAATGCGAAGCATGTCGAACCAGCATTTGGGCCTGATGCTCGCTATGTATGGTTTGCTCAGAGACGTGGTAGCTGGCAGTACAATGCTCAGCTTCCTCAATACCAACTTGCTACTTACGATCGAGAAACGGGCGAAGTTAGTAGCAAAACCAATCGTTATGGCTCAGCCTTCACCCCGACCTTATCACCCGATGGCAAATGGCTCGTCTATGGCTCTCGCTACAATACCCAGACTGGCCTCGTCAAGAAAAATCTTGAAACCGGTGATGAGTCATGGCTTGCCTATCCCGTGCAGCGCGACGAACAAGAATCTATCGCTCCTCTAGGTGTCTATCCGGCGATGGCTTTTACGCCTGATAGCAAATTTGTCTTAGCCTCTTATGGCGGTAAAATCTATAAACTACCGATTGATGGCGGAGAGGCTACTCTGGTGCCTTTTGAGGTTGATGAGACGATAGCTTTAGGCCCTGAGGTGCGATTCGATTATCCGATTGAGGATAAAAAGGAGATGACCGTTACTCAGATACGCGACGCGGAACGCTCCCCCGATGGCAAAATGCTTGCCTTCACTGCTTTGAATCGACTATATGTGATGGCGTTCCCCGACGGGGCTCCCCAAAGACTCACCAAAGCAGACTATACCGAAGCGATGCCTACTTGGACGGCTGATAGTAAATCGATCATCTATGTAAGTTGGGATGGCAAAGAGGGACACCTCAAACAAGTGGCAGCAAGTGGCGGTACGGCAACGCAATTGACCACCCAAAGCGGCACTTATTCCGATCCTGTTTATGATGCTAAAACGGAGCGGATCGTCTTTATCAAGGGTGCTAATCAAGCTTTTCAAAATGCGATTGGCCCCTTTGGTTTTGGTATGAGCGATCAAATTGCTTGGATTCCCGCCTCCGGCGGAACGCTTACCACCATCAAATCGGCTGACGGACGCTCTAATCCTCACTTTAGCAGTCTTGACGATCGGATTTACTTCTCACACAATGAGAAAGGTCTCCTCTCCATGCGCTGGGATGGTACGGACGAAAAGCAGCATGTCAAGATTACGGGAATCACGACTTTCCCAGTCTCCAATCCAATTGAAGGCCATAAGCATGGCGATAATCATAGTATGCTTTACAACGGCATGCAAGAGCCCAAGCCCAAAGCTTCTAAAGCATCCATGATCACGATGGCACCTAAAGGCGACAAAGCCATGGCGCAAATTAATAATGAAATCTATGTAGTGACTGTGCCATATGTGGGCAAAGAAGTACCTACCATCAATGTCGCCAAACCTGCAATGGCCGCTTTTCCGGCGCGTAAGTTGACGGATCTTGGAGGTGAGTTTCCTCAATGGGATGCCAATGGGGAAGAAGTATTTTGGTCCCTCGGTAACGCTTACTTTGTGTATAATCTAGCCGCCGCAAAAGCGGTTGATAAGCAATTGAAAGCAGAAGCTGCTGCCAAAGCAAAAGCCGCCGCCGCCGAAGCTGCCAATCCAAAAAAGAAAAAGAAGAAAAAATCTAGCGAGGAAGAAGAAAAGCCCGAAGACAAAAGCTATAAAGCGACCGAACAGCGTATCGAAGTGAGGGTGCCACGTGACGTTCCCGAAGGGACGATCTTACTCACCAATGCTCGTCTGATCACTATGGATGGCGATGAGATCATCGAAAAAGGCGATGTGTTCATTGAAAATGCGCGTATCAAAGCGATTGGCGCAACTGGCAGCCTGAGCGTTCCCGCAGGGACTCAAAAAATGGACATGAGTGGTAAGACCATCGTGCCCGGTTTTGTCGATACCCACGCGCATATGTGGCCCAATTGGGGACTGCACAAAAATCAAATCTGGATCTACGCCGCCAATCTCGCTTATGGCGTGACGACTACCCGCGATCCTCAAACTGCCACCACCGATGTGCTGACTTATGGCGATATGGTCGAGGCTAATATGATGCTGGGTCCACGTATTTATTCCACAGGGCCAGGAGTTGGTTTTTGGGCGTATCGTATTACCAGTTTAGAGCATGCTCAAAAGGTCTTGAAGCAATACTCGGAGTACTATCATACCAAGACGATCAAGATGTACCTGACGGGCAATCGTCAGCATCGTCAATGGATCATTCAGGCGGCTAAGGAGCAAGGTTTGATGCCGACAACCGAAGGTGGTCTTGATTTTAAGCTCAATATGACGCAGGTGATCGATGGCTATCCGGGACATGAGCACTCCTTCCCGATTTATCCGCTCTACAAAGATGTCGTGCAACTGATGGCGGAGACGCAGACTGCTTATACGCCGACTTTGCTGGTTTCTTATGGCGGTCCTTGGGCGGAGAACTATTATTATGCTACCGAAGACCTGCAAAACGATGAAAAACTCAATCATTTTACGCCTAAGCCGGAGCTAGATCAGAAATCTCGTCGTCGTGCTTCTTGGTTTTTACCGGAAGAACATATTTTCAGTCGGCATGCAGAGTTTGTTGATGATCTCGTCCAAGCTGGCGGAATCAGTGGCGTGGGTTCTCACGGACAGTTGCAAGGTTTGGGCTACCATTGGGAGCTTTGGTCGATGCAATCTGGCGGTATGAGCACACACAATGCTTTGAAAGCTGCTACTATCCTTGGCGCCAAGGCGCTAGGTTTGCAAAATGATTTAGGTTCACTCGAGGCAGGTAAACTAGCTGATTTGGTGATCCTAGATGCCAATCCTTTGGACAATATCCGCAATACCAATACGATCAGCTATGTCATGATCAATGGACGGCTTTATGAGGGAAGTTCGTTGGATGAAGTTTATCCGCGTGAGCGTAAAGCTCCTGAACCTGATTGGCGGACGAGTGGCGTGCCTACTGGCGTGCCGGGCATGGATTGATAAAAGATCAATGATTGTGTAGAGACGCAAAATCTTGCGTCTCTACAACTGGCGTGCCGGGCATGGATTAATAAAACAAGTTATCCCAACTTTTGAATAGAACAGATAGTCTTTCTTGAAAACCAGCCTTATGAATACGATTGCCGGCTTTATACTAGGATTGGCACCAATAATATTAGGAAGCATATTTAGTCTTTTTATATATAACTCATGGCCTAACCATTATGGAATTATTGGAATTGGGATCGTTATGATATTAAGTTTTTTAGTGGCCCGATCGATGTTTTTTTCCGTCATTCGACTTGGCGGTTTTGAATTTATCAGTAGAGTTACTGCTAGTCCAGATCTTGATAATCTAATTCCACCAGAAGGAGGAGATGTGAAGTTGTTGGAACTAGAAGAAGTTGAAGCCCATTTTCAAAACGAAAAAACATTTTCAGAGTGTTCAATCGCGCTTTGGGGAGATTGGCAAGGGAAGCCCTATGTCCCTAATCAAGAAGTGAAAAATGTAAATTATGATAAAGCAGGAGAGACGCTAACTATCGAGTTTAAATCTGGCAGTAAACTAAGCGTCTTGCAGCCCGAAAAGCTGATAATTTCGCCTTCCTATCTTAAGATTTTGAGAGCGAGTGAAATCATTTGGGATACTCATTTGAAGCTTAGTCGAAAATCTGATCTAGAAAAGGTGAGTAAAAATTACCAATACTCGAAAAAAAGAATCTTCACCTATTCTGATCCTCGCGGAAAAATAAAATTCCATGCATCATTAGGCGAAATAGCGGTCGGGCTCTACGGTAAACTAAGCTAGCCAATCTTCCTTCAATATTGAATATCGGACTTCAATATTCGATATTCCCCAGCGTTCCGCGAAGCGGAGATAATTCACGATATTGAGATATGAAGGCGATCTTTTGCGGTCTAATCATGCTCATACAACTCAATACGATTGCTTTCACCCAAGAAAGTACATCTGATCGCATATTGCGTATTGCCCAATCTTTGGATCAACGCCTCAGCGAACGCAATAAATCTTCCCTCCCAACTATCGTCTATCGTGCTGACTTAGACGCCAATGCCCGATACGAAAATGACACCATCTGGCTCGGACAAATTCAGGCCGAATTTCAGACGGACGAAGACTGGATGTCGATTATCTATCATGAATACTGGCATTATCAGCATGAGGGAGAGTTTGCCATTGGGCGTGATAGTTTGGGACAAATCCTCCAATGGGATACCGATCAATGGTACACTTTTACGCCAAGTCAGTATCGCATTGAACGTACGCTGCGGCAATATAAAATCAGTCTGTCAGAGGAAAATTTATCGTTCGCAAATCGCGAAAGACTCCTCCAAGAGATGCGTAAAACGCTCTCCCAATCGCAAGAGCTACCTTTTATTTATGCTCCATCCAATCTTAGCTTGGAAGAGATCGGAGCCTATGAAGCCCAACTGAGGGCTGAGCAAGAGGGCCTATATGAGCTTTCTACCGCCGCGCGGAACGCTATCCTCGAGCGGATTGCACAGCAAAAAGACACCTACCAAAGGCGAAAAACTTACGAAAAGCGGCAAGGTCGCGGTCCTGATGGTTTGCCACTTACACCATGAGTGGGTGAAATTTCTTTAATCATTGGCTATGGACGGCTTAAGCGATTACCGTTAAGCAAGACGGCCGTGCCGAACGCTGCGTTCCCGACTAGGGTAAACAAAAAAAAGAGTCTCAACGACTTAAATAGGGGCTGTAATAAGTAAAAAATCAAGCAGAGCTGGACAAGGCTCTGGCAAGTATTTTGGCTGGATTTAAGTGTAATTTCTCATAGTTAAATGACTGGAAAAAGAACCACAGAGAGCCTTACTTATGTGCATTAGTTTCTCTATTCTAATTTTGTGTATATGCAATCCGCATTGAAAAGGGTTTTCCTGCTTTTTGGAATGTTGCTACTACTTTGGGGTTTGCCTCTTAAGATTTGGGGCCAAGAGGGCTTAAGCTATCAGCAATGGCAAGCTGCAATTATCCAAACCGAAGCACTTTCTCCCGATTCGGCTATCATGCAGCTAGATGAGATTAGCGAGACTGTAAAGGAGGATTTTCCCAGTCTTTTTGCTTTAGCACAGTGTATCAAAGCCCGTCAATATTACAAATCCGGTCAGGAAGAAAAAGGCTATCCTATAGTCCTAACTAATTTACCTTTGGTCGGCAATGCTGCTGATGCTTGGGAGCACGCACGCTTTAAATATTTGATCTACTATTACCTTATTCTCCATGAACTGGATTCATTAAATCTTCCAGCACTTGATCTTTTTCGTGAGCATTTGATCTCGATAAAAACCACTGATACGCTACGTCAGAATGAGATTTATTGGCAATCAGGCTATGCCAAAGCCAGTTACGAAAGTTACTATGGTAGACATGCTGAGGCCCTAAGGTACATTTATGAGCTTATAGAATTGACCGAAATAGATTCGCTGCATTTTGGCCGATACCGGTATTTGGCTACCTATAATGCAGGTACTATCTATTTCCAGCTCAAAGAGTATGAAAAATCGTTTCAATTCTTTGACCAGGCTATTACTCATGCTGATAGAGTTGGAGATGAAAACGCGAAAGACATCAAAGCCCGTGGCACCCATTTTCTAGGCATTTTATATCAAATTGAAGGGGACACAGCGAGTTGGGCCCGCTATACTGATGAAGCTATCGAAATCTTTGAGGAGATAAAATCCGAAAATATTATTCCCCCTCAGTTAGATCTAGCCGAATATTATATCAATATTGGCAATCTTGATAAAGCTGGAAATTACGTCAAAAAGGCCAATGAAAATCTCCTCAAGTATAAAGTGGAAGACCCTTATTTGATCGGAGGATGCTATTCAACTTATGGCATGCTAGAATTTGCCAAAGGTAATTATGAGGCAGCACTTGCTTGGAGCGAGAAAGCTTATCAAGTTGACAAGGATGCCCAATCTCGCATCGTGGTATTGCCCCAAAAGCAAAAGTATGCAGCTGCTATGGGCCGCTACCAACTGGCCTACGAGAGTATGGTGGAATACCAAGGACTTTATGAAGCAGGGATCAGTGAAAAGCAGCAAAACCAAACTAGCGAAATCGAGAAAAAATATGCCATCGATCAAAAAGAGCGTGAAGCGGCTCACTTGATAGAAACCCAAGTCTTGCAAGAAAAGCAGTTAAGTCTGCAACAAACGCTTCTGATATTAGCATTTTTGGTTTTGTTGATGATGGGCGGTCTGAGTTTTTATTTGTACCGCCTAGGCGAACGCTTAAAAGGAGCCAATCAGTTGTTGAGAACCCAAAAAATAGAACTTACCGAAGCCAAAGAAGTGGCAGAAGTCGCTTCTCGAGCCAAAGCAGACTTTCTCTCTGTGATGAGCCATGAGATACGCACTCCCATGAATGGAGTGATCGGGATGACGGATTTACTCGCTTCTACCCAGTTGGACAAAGAACAAACTGCTTTTGTCAAGACGATCGGTAGTAGTGCCGACAGTTTACTCACGATCATTAACGATATCCTTGATTTTTCTAAAATCGAATCTGGCAAACTAGAGCTAGAGCAGGTCGTATTTTCGCTCGAAGATTGTTTGGGTGATGTGATAAATCTTTTTCGGGCCAAGGCCCTAGAAAAATCATTGGAGCTACGTTTTTACATCGATCCAGTAGTACCCAGTTATATAGTGGGAGATCCAGTCCGACTCAAACAAGTCCTAAACAACTTGGTCAGCAATGCAATCAAGTTTACGGCTGAGGGCATGGTTAAGATTAAGGTCATGCTCCATGAGCCCATCAACTCAGATGAGAGTTGTAAACTCAGATTTGAGGTCCAAGACTCTGGCATTGGGGTCTCCAAAGAGCAGCAGAGTCGCCTATTCAAAGCTTTTAGTCAAGCGGATACTTCAACGACACGCAAATATGGGGGTACGGGTCTTGGACTAGCGATCTCCGCTCAGCTATGTTCGCTCATGGGAGGGGAAATCTGGGTCGAAAGTGAGCCCGAAAGTGAAAGTAACCCCAGCGGGTCTAGCTTTTTGTTTACTATCCAAACCACAGTGGCCCAAAATCCTCAAAGCAAGCAGGAGATCGTTTCGAGTTCCCTTGTCGGTAAAACATCCTCCGCTGCCCACGCTCTCAACGAAGTCTTAGCCGAGGAATATCCGCTTAGCATCTTGGTCGCGGAAGACAATATGGTCAATCAAAAGCTAGTCTTGCGCATGCTACAGAAGCTTGGCTACCAAGCTGATTTGGCCCAAAATGGTAAAGAAGCCGTTGCGCTCGTTGCTACGAAGGTTTACGACTTGATTTTGATGGATGTCAAAATGCCCGAAATGGATGGCCTCACCGCTACACGTACGATCCACAACCAGACCAGCCAAACTCCGATCATCATTGCTATGACAGCCAATGCATTGAAAGAGGATATTGAACAATGCAAGGCCGCGGGTATGACAGCACATTTGGCCAAACCATTTCGCAGTCTTGAATTGGTAGCTATCCTCAAACAATACAGCAAATCGATCTTATAGCGTTTTCGTAATGTTTTGCAGAGCGCAATAGTGTTTAGGCATCTAAGCCTATTTTTATTATAATCAGGTCTACAACTCGTTTAATCCTATACTCTATGCAAAGGATCTACTACCTTTTCGCTTTAGGACTGTTGCTAGGATTCGCTGCCTGCGAAACCTCCAGTCCGATTTCGGGACATGACGCTCCCCAAGCTACCGTCAGCCTACGGATAACGAAAGAGATTACCCCTCTGGCGGGTAAACCTCCTCTCACGCGGCCTGCCATCGATCGTCTCGTATTGCAAAACCTACAAGAGCGCGATCAGTTTCGTTGGGACTATGTCGATGATTATACCGTTTGGAGTGCTGCCACGATTACCGATTCGTTGGTCTCTATTGGTTATCAGCCCGAAGGTTTTCAAAACCTTGATGCGCGCATCCACGAAATTGATGTCAATCAAGCTGAGTGGCAGGCCGTTCGCGAAGCGATCCTCGCCTATGTCGAAAAAGAGTACAATCGTCTCCATCCTGATGATCCCGTCAAAGGAGAAGACTTGATCGCATTTGGCGAAAAACCACTTCCATACCTCAATATGCACCTCTCTGACTACGAAATCATCGCTAGTCTTCGCAATATGAATGTCATTCGCTATGTAGAACCGATGGGTTATGGAACCGAAAATGATCCTTCTATCCGTTCTGCCTCTGGTTGTGGCAGTGCTAATGCAGCGAGCGTGCCAGCTAGTGATTATACTACGGTTTCACCGAACGCTAAAGTCTCTTGGAACTATAGCTATATGAATATCCAAAATGCTTGGAACCTCAGTCAAGGCGACAATATCGTAGTCGGTTTGATTGATTCGGGCATCAGTTCTGGCCAAAATAAACTCAATAACGGCTTTACTTCAGGATGGTCTGGAGGACGCTTTCGCCAAAAATATGGTTTTCATGAGGTCTGTTCTTGGTGGTTTTGGTGCTCCAATGATGGCCCCAATGATGATTGTGGTCATGGAACTATGATGGCAGGAACTATCGCGGCACCTCGTACCAATGCCGGCTCGACGGTTGGAGTAGCTTATAAAGCCGACCTAGTTTCTTGCCGTGGCACCAATGATGTCATCATCAATGAGTCCAATGAAAAAGATGGAGTATCTGATTCATACTACTATCTAGGTGGGCGTGCTGATGTCAAAATCATCAGCATGTCATTAGGAGATGTATTTTATAGTGGTCAAGTGGCAGATGCCGTTCGCTATGCCAACAATCAAGGCAAACTGATCTTTTGTGCGGCAGGCACTTCGCTCTCATGGACCAGTTGGGTGGGCGTGATCTTCCCGGCTAGCATGAGCGAAACGGTCGCGGTAACAGGCACCAAAACCGGTAGTCCTACTCAGCGTTGTACCGTTTGTCATGATGGTTCTGCGGTTGATTTTATCGTAACGATGGAGGATCGCAATGATTCGGACCGTGTGCCTTTGAGCCTCGCGATGAGTGGCAATACGCCAACCTATGTTGGAGGGTCTTCTATCGCGACTGCCACTACTGCTGGTATCGCTGCTTTGGTTTGGTCTGCCAATCCTAATCAGTCCAAAAGTCAAGTGCTAGATCGCATGAAGCAAGCCGCTTCTAATTACCCAAGCCGTAGCGGCAGCTTTGGTTGGGGCGAAATTGATGCGTACGCGGCAGTGAATGCTGTGCCTTAAGAATCGGTTTTAATGATATTTTTATAAATACAATGTGGCGGCCTAAAATCTTAGGCCGCCACGTTTTATCTGTCTCTAAATATCCAATTGTGGCGACGCAAGATTATTGTCTGTCTCAACATTTTCAAAAGAGTGGCGACGCAAGATTTTGCGTCGCTACAAATTTATGGCCTTTGGCCTTAATTTTCCAATTCATGCAGTTGAGTTTCCATGGCTTGAGCTTGCTTTTGCCAACTACGATTGGTGAAAAATGCTACCGCTAGAATCACCACCAAAGCAAGGCTAAGCCCGATAATCACAAACTTAGAAAGTTCAACATTGACGGATGCATAACTCAGCCAAGCAAGGTTGTACCCGACCAATAACAAAGCTGCTACGCCTCCTTGTTGTCTAAATCGTTGGCTCATAAAGTGTAAGGACTCCCGCAAATCTTGACCTTCTAAGCCTAGATGAATAAATCTCAATGCGTAGAGATTGTGTAAAATCGTTCCGCCGACGGCGAGACCTAAAAGGAGATTGAGCGCCCAAGGCTTGTTGTACCCATCAAAAGCATCGTAAAAAAGAACGAGGAAAAAAGTGAGCAACACACTTTCTACGATCAGACGAAAGCGAAATCGTCCCATTGATTTTTTAGTCTTCATTTTGAGGATTTTATATAGCTCATCCATCGGCTTTGGTGAGTCATCATCTGATTGCTGCCATGCGGATTTAAATTGTTCGAGATCCATTTTTTATGTTTTTAACTGTTGAATTGAGCTCAGATCCATATCTTTCAAGCATTAATTCAACCATTCTTTTAATTTCTTCTTGATCCGATTGAGTTTGACGCCGACGAGGCTGACACTAATACCGAGAATTTCGGCCATCTCTTCGTACTTATAGTCGTCTAAGTAGAGGCTCATGATCGCCTTTTCGATAGGGCTGAGCCGCTCCATCGCGGAACGTAAGGCCTCCTGTTGATCCGTGATTTGGACGCTTTCGGCGGCGGGTTCTTGTTTCAAGTTGTGGGTTGTCTGTAGCGAGGGCTTTTTGTACTTAGCAATGGCGGTACTGAGGGCGACTCGATACATCCAACTCGAAAAGCGCGCCTCTCCCCGAAAGCTCGGATAGGACTTCCAAAGCTGATACATCATATCTTGAAAGAGATCTTCCCGTTCTGTTGCGGTATTGCGATAAAGCCGACAGATCTTGTGGAGGATTCCTTGATGTTGATCAACTAAGCGGAGAAACTGTGCTTCTTTTTCTTTCATTTCGCCGGGTAAGTAGAGAAAGCGAGGCGTTTTCTTACAGTAAGCGCATTTTTTTTTTTGAATAAGCAAAAGTTTTCGTGATGCTTAGGCATCTTATCTATAAAGAGACACCACAGCCCTTGAAGGAAGCGACCTTTATCAGCCGCCTGCAGTCGCAGGACAATGGAGCGTTCCAGGAACTGGTACAAACGTACCAACGACAGGTATATAATACCTGCTTGGGGATGATACAGTCGGAAGAAGAGGCAGAGGATTTGGCACAGGAAGTCTTTATTGAGGCTTTCCGTTCGATCTCGAACTTTAGAGCTGATGCGCAACTTGGAACTTGGCTCTATCGCATTTCAGTCAACAAATCCTTGGAGCTGATTCGAAAAAAGAAACGCAAGAAGCGTTGGGCCTTTTTCCAGGCAGAGCGAGGTGAGGTGGTTGAAACAGAAGCGGCGAGTCGATTTGCGCATCCAGGCGTAGAACTCGAAAATAAAGAACGATCTCAGATCTTGTTTTGGGCCATTGATCGCCTTTCTGAAAAGCAGCGCACGGCATTTACCCTCAATAAGGTAGATGGACTAAGCTACCAAGAGGTAGCCAAAATTATGGGTATGAGCCTTGCTTCAGTAGAAGGATTGATTTTTAGGGCTCGCAAAAGTTTGCAAAAATTACTTTATAACTATTATCAACAAAGCTTATGAAAGAGGATCGACACATAGAACAAGCCGTAGAAGAAAGCTTACGGTCCCTCGACTCACTCAAAAAAGCTGATCCTGGCCCTTGGTTTGCGGCCAAGGTGATGCGAAGGTGGGAAGAACAAGCAAATCCTAGCGTTTCATTCTGGTTAAAACCTAGCTGGCAACTCGCAGCTTTGGGAGTGTTATTTTTTCTCAACTTGACATTTGTCTTGAATCAAAGTGCTGATAATGATGATCGCTCATCTTATATTCAAGCCTTTGCCCAAGAGTACAATCTCAATACGAGCTCTTATCAACTCTATCAGTAATACGCGATGGCTTCTACACAACACAAATGGCAAAAATGGTCAGTACCCTTGTTGATGGGATTTAACGTACTCTTTTTAGGGTTTATGTTATGGCAACAATTGGTGCCTCAAAAACGAGATTTCAAAGGCCCTAACCAGGGGGCAGGTATCAGACAGTTTTTAGTAAAGGAACTGGCATTAAATGATACTCAATTGAGCGAATATCAGGCCTTGATCAAAGAGCATCAGTCTCAGAATAAAGAGAATCATCAAAAACTCCGTAGACTGATGGATCAACAGGTCGATATGATCAGCCGAGCTAGCGATGCAGATGAAATCGAACTTATTGCCCAAGAAATCGGTAACATCCATGCTGATTTCATCAGGACTAATGCGGCTCATTTTATGGATTTAAGAAAAATATTGAATCCAGATCAGCAGACGAAACTAGAAGGCTTACTCAAAGAAGTAATGGGCAAAATGGGAAGACAGATGGGACCCGGTGGGAGACGCCCCCCACCTCCTAAACGCTAGCAGTTAGGATGTTAGGATGTTAGGAATTGTAAAACAGAACCGTACCTTTGTAGAGTAAAAGGAAAGCTACATACTCATAAATTTTTTCTGATTACAAACATTCACTATTCCTAATGAAAAAACAGTACTCTAAATCAAAACCTAATTGTAAGGTTACCTTCTCTTTACCCCAAGCCGCTATCGGCCAGGGAGAAAAGGTTGTGGTTGTGGGCGAATTTAATAATTGGGATGAGGCCAATGGCCTTCCCCTAGCAGCTAAAAAAGATGGTTCATTTAGTACCATAATTGAGTTGGCCACTGGTCAATCGTATGAATTTCGTTACTTGATCGATGACTCCCGTTGGGAAAACGATTGGACCGCGGATTCTTACGTCCCTTCTCCTTTTGCAGGAATTTTCAACTCGGTGGTAAGCCTTGAGATACAGCCCTTAGTTGAAAAGAAAAAAGCTCCCAAAAAGACTCCTGCCAAGAAAGCACCAGCCCCAAAAACTGCTGCTCCTAAAGTAGTCGCTAAGACTCCTGCCGCTAAAAAGGCTCCTGCTAAAAAAGTAGCTGATAAACTGACGAAGATCGAAGGTATCGGACCTAAGATCGCTGGTCTTCTTAAAGAAGGTGGCATTGATACCTTTGCCAAACTCTCAAAAGCTTCTCAAAAGAAACTCAAAAGCATCCTCGATGCTGCCGGTCCTCGCTATAAGATGCACAAGCCTGGTTCTTGGCCTAAGCAAGCCGCTCTTGCTGCCAAAGGTGATTGGGATGCGCTCAAAACATTACAAGACGAACTAGACGGAGGAAGATAAACCTTCATCCCATACGTAATAAAATTGCGCCTCCTCGCTTAGCGGGAAGGCGTGATTTGTTTTTGAAAGTTGCTGCTTCGCAGAACGCGTCTAATCGTTCCGCGCAGCGGTAAGGACTATGAAGCTATCCGTTTTTACTCTCTGTCATCTTTTGCATATGTGGGCATCCTGCTTCTAGCGCTTCTTCGATCACGGTCTCAGTAAGAAGTTCCTCAGCCGTACGGCGACGATAGCGAACCCAGGTTTCACTCGGACGATTGGCTCCTAATCCACGCTCGACTTTCGGAGATTTTGTCTCTAGAGTCAACTCAAAACGCTGGAGCAAATGTAGTGCGATAACAAGCATTTCGTTGATCGCGAAATTCATCCCAGTACATTTGTGTACGCCACCACCAAAACCTACAATGGTATTGCGATGTTGTTTGTCTTCTTTACGTTCTGGGGAGAATCGCAGTGGATCGTAGGTCTCTGGATTGGCAAAAATTCCGGGAAGAAAATGTGAAACATCAGCGCAAAGAAATACTACCCAGCCTTTAGGAATCAGATAGTCTCCTACTTCAATATCTTCCTCCGCCAAACGAATGTTAATATCTGCCGAAGGCTTGGTTCGCGTTGTCTCATCGATGGCCCAACGCAAATGCTTTAACTGCATTACCGCAGAAGTATCTACCATCGAGCCATAAGGAAATGTCTCTGCTTGCCCCTGGACATTTATTGAGTTCACGTTGCTTAGCGTTATGCATATTGTTCACCCCGCCCATCTTAATCCAAGTTAACAAACTGATGGAAAAACAGTCCCGCTTTTTATCAAACGGTAGTTGGTTACAATTCCTTAATGTAGGCTATGTTAATACTACTATTGAGGCCACCTGAGACGAAAGGGTCTCGTATTGTAGTAACTCCTTTACCTTGACGACTAAGTCCGAGTCTAAGTAGGGTAGTGCTGATATTGAGCAAGGCATCATTGGGCAGTGCGATCGTCAGGCCCGGAGAAAAACCCAATGAAATCGTGCCAATCGGTGAATTTCTCGGGTCTCCTAACTCTGGGACAACTTGGCTGCGGCCTCGACTTAAGCCTAAAGCCGTCCGAACAAAAGCTTGTACTGCTGAGGTGCGTCCCCATACTGGGTAATAAGTTGCCTCCAAATAACTCGACAAACGCAGAGTATTATTTCTGGAGATAAAAATATCGTTATCGAAATAAGACCGATTGCCTCCCACACCGAGATCCAAGCCAAGGGCTAGGTTTTCACTGACAAAGTATTGCGCTACTACTCCCACGCGTCCACTGACAAAGCGATCGCCATCACTAAAACTAAAGGATAGATCGCTATCCGTCCCCAGATAAATTTTACCAGTAGCATTTTGTGTTGGAAAGCTTTTTTCAGTTTGACTCCAAAGACTGGCTGTGCATAAAAGCAGCAAGGCCATTGTGATCAGACGTTTCATATTGATTCGGTTACTAGGTTTTGAGTCCGCATTCTGCGAACGTTCAAACTAGTATGGCACGCCAAGCAAATAGGTTAACATGATTTGTGTTTCGTGTCATGCTGAGACTCTCGAACGTGTCCTGAGGCTCTCGAGCGTATCCTGAGGCTCTCGAACGTGTCCTGAGGCTCTCGAACGTGTCCTGAGGCTCTCGAAGGATACCCGCTTCGCAGAACGCTTTGTCATCTAGAGGCATTTCGACAAGCTCAATGTGACTAGCTAATGTAGTGTTTTGAAACCCATATGCCTTCTCTCAAACGCAATACCTATGCCTTCAAAATATCCTTCACCACCTTGCCATGCACATCCGTAAGCCTAAACCTCCGACCCTGAAACTTATAAGTAAGTCGCTCATGATCGATACCAAGTAAATGCATCAGTGTCGCTTGAAAATCATGCACATGGACTGGGTTTTCGGCAATATTATAGCTGAAGTCATCCGTCGTTCCATAGTGAAAACCGGGTTTAACGCCACCACCCGCCATCCAGATCGAAAAACATCGTGGATGATGATCGCGTCCATAATTGGTTTGGGTCAGTTTGCCTTGGGAGTAGCTCGTACGACCAAACTCTCCGCCCCAAATTACCAGCGTATCTTCCAACAAACCGCGCTGCTTGAGGTCATAAACCAAAGCAGCAGAAGCTTGATCAGTGTCTTTGCATTGGCCTTTGATCGCGTTGGGCAGATTGCCATGTTGGTCCCATCCTTGATGATAAAGTTGGATAAACTTGACGCCGCGTTCCGCAAGGCGGCGAGCCAATAAACAATTGGCAGCATAGGTGCCGGGCGTACGAGAATCTTCACCATATAAATCATAGATATGATCTGGCTCACCTGAAACATCCATCGTTTCGGGCACCGAAGTTTGCATGCGGTAGGCCATTTCGTATTGGGCGATGCGGGCTTGTATCTCCGCATCCTGCTCCTCTACATAGCGCATCTCCTGCAACTGTTTGAGGTAGTCAAGCTGACGTTTGCGATCCAGTCCACTCATACCTTCCGGATTCGAAAGATAAAGCACGGCATCTTTACCGGACCGGAACTGTACGCCCTGATGCTGCGAAGGCAAAAAGCCATTGCCCCAAAGTCTGCCATAAAGCGGCTGACCATATTTGTCTTTAGTAACCAATACACAGAAGGATGGAAGGTTTTCGTTTTCAGTGCCGAGTCCATAGCTCAACCAAGACCCAATCGAAGGCCGCCCCGGAAACTGTGAACCCGTCTGAATAAAGGTCGCCGCCGGATCATGATTGATCGCTTCGGTATACATCGAGCGCACGATACAAAGCTCATCCGCGATCTTGGCGGTGTAAGGCAGAAGCTCACTGATCCATTGTCCACTTTGGCCATATTGCTTGGATGCAAAATGCGAACCTGCCATCGGCAGAGATTTTTGGCCCGCTGACATGCCCGTAAGACGTTGTTTGCCGATGACTGACTCTGGCAATTCTTCACCATTGCGCTGCTGCAAAACGGGCTTGGGATCAAATAGGTCGATCTGCGAAGGTCCCCCACTTTGAAAAAGATAGATCACCCGTTTGGCTTTGGGCGCAAAGTGTGGCGCACCCATGATGCCATTGAGAGGATCTGTAGCAGCACCCGCGAGTAGCTGATTGGGATTGATCATCGAACCGAGCGCCAAAGCACCCAATCCTAAGCTCGTCTTATTGAGAAAGTCGCGACGACTGTATTGTTGTTCGTAGTTTCCGCAATGCATGTTTATCGGCTATAATAGGAGTCATCCAAATTCAAAATCGTACTACAGACCACCGCTAAGGCAGCCGTTTTGCTAGGGTTCA
>JBGCFA010000255.1:0-5798 GCA_045106675.1 Bacteroidia bacterium | reverse complement strand
TTCGGCTACTTTGGAGAGCCAATCATAAGTTGCGATGGTCAAACTAAGTTTTGCGGTGGTGTATTGGGTACGGGTATCGAGCAAGGCCAAAAGAGAGGCTTGGTCTTGGGCATATTTTTTCTGAGTGATCCGAAAAGCTTGGCGAGCACTTTTGAGACCAGATTGGGCGGCAACTACGGCTTTTTGCGAAGCTTGCATTTGAAAGAATGCTTCTCGCACTTGTAATTGGATTTGCTGCTCCAATTGTTGGCGTTGCAGGCCGAGCATTTGTTGGTCGATC
Source organism: Bacteroidia bacterium (assembly GCA_045106675.1). GTDB lineage: Bacteria > Bacteroidota > Bacteroidia > J057 > J057 > JBCAWW01. The sequence goes on along the minus strand of JBGCFA010000255.1, from coordinate 5,518 downwards.
TGCGCTTGTTGCTGGCGGGCTTGACGCTGAAAACCTTGAAACAGGTCCCAATTAAGTGATAAGGCCGCTAACCAATATTCCTGCTCTGAAAAATTGTAGCCAAAGCCTTGGAAACCCACATCCGCAACTAAATTGAGCTGCGGGAGCAGCGAATACTTTTGTAAAGCGACTGCTTCTAGATTGGCAGCTTGGGCGAGATCAATTTGTTCGATTTCAGCTCTTTGGCGAAGCGCTCCGTTTTCGAGTTCGGCAAGGGCGAGAGAGACAGACTCGGGTTGCAGTAGGCTATCGACTTCGAGTTCAGTACCTAGGGGGCGATTGAGCAAAAAATTAAGATATGCCTGGGCAGTTTGTTGCTGGCGTTCGGCGGAGGCGACCTCCTGACTCAACTTACTCAGCTCATATTCAGCACGATAGACAGCATCACGAGTGGCTTTGTCATTTTCTACCAATCTTTGATTAACGCGTAAAATCTCTTGTAGTAAGCTCTCCGTTTCATCATAAATCTGAAGCACTGCATGCGTCTTCAAAAAGCCAAAATAAGCGGTTTTGATTTCTTTGGTTAACTCCTGCTCATAGGCTTTTAACGTTGCATTTTCAACGCCAATCAGATGTTGCTTTGCTTGATAATTGAAGTAGATATCACTATTAAAAAGCGGCTGTACGACACGTAATTTGGTCTCTTGAAAATTGTTGGGCGCAAACTGCTCCTCTACATTGGCGAGATTGGTGGGAAACTGTTCGCTGCCTGTAAGTTGGTTAAGCGTAGCATATACCGGATTGAGCAAATCGCCAATCGGAAACTCCAAGGCACGACCTCCACCCGCAAGTGAATAGCTTGCCTGAAAAGAAACTTGTGGCATAAACAGCCCTTTGGCTTCGCGCAAGGCTTGGCGACTTTTTTCGACCGAAAGACTCTTTTGTTTGAGGCTAAGATTGCTTTCTAAGCCTGCGGCAACGTATTGCTCTAGAGGACTTTGTGCGCGTAATAAGCTCAGGTTGCCTAGCAATAGGATCAAAAGACTGATCCCAATAAGTAGCTGACGGAGGCTAGCGTTCTGCGCAACAAGCACTGGCAATCGCTCAATCGAACACATATCAGCAGGCTGCTCTTCGGAGAAAAGCGTTCGGCGAGGCCGATAATCGAAGTTTCGTGATGGATGCATTGTTATAAGTACTATTACTGAATATCGTTTATTGAATGATCGTTATATATTTATTGAACAGTGTTCAAACATCAGGCAAAAATTTTTTTAGCTGTCGTATCCTCTGATCATACTGAGTAAAGAAGCCAAGCCAGCCTGCCCAATATGAGCTTGCATCTCCTCTGGGTACATTTTCAAGCGTTCTCTGATAAAGAGAGACACCATACCATGGACTGCAGACCAAATCACAAAAGTCAAAGCATGCGCATCATGATCCTTCATACGACCACTCGCTTGGAGGTCTTCCACAGTCTGATGTAAAACGCCAAAAGTCATAAATCCGCAATCCCAACTATCGAGATTTTTCTCTGCATGCATAGGGGCACGTACCAAAAACATCAGGTCGTAATCATCGGGATTGTCCATCGCAAACTGCCAGTAAGATTGCCCCATCGCTTGCAGACGCGCTAATGGATCAGCGATCGACATGCTCGCATTGAGCAAGTCGTAAAGTTCTTCAAAGCCTTGTTCGTGCACTGCGTGCAACAACTCGTCTTTATTATCGAAATAGTTGTAGATGGTTCCCGGACTGTAGGCGATACGTTCGGCGATCTTACGAATGGAAACCTTTTCATAACCCTCTTCCAAAAACATCTCGCGAGCAGCCTGCACGATCTTGTCATGCATCTCCTGCTTTTCACGCTCGCGGCGTTCCTGTATTTTGGTAGATTTTGCCATTATGATATTTGAACAACGCAAATATAGTGAACAGTGTTCAGAATAATTTAATATTTTTTCAAAAAAGTCTTCTGACGATATTCGCGACATGCTAAGTTTCTACTTCATTCGCCACGCCGAAAGCGAGGCAAATATTGACCCTTCCATCATCTGTGGGCGCTCTGATCAAATGCCACTTTCGGCCCAAGGGCGCATACAAAAGGAGTTACTTGCGGAGCGACTAAAACGAGAAGGCTATCAGTTTGATCAATATTATAGCTCTGTGTCTATCAGGGCTTTAGAGACAGGACAAGCCGTAGCTAGAGCATTAAGTATCGACCTTGGCGACATTCAAACGAGCGATCAATTGGTGGAATTGTCCAAAGGAGACTGGGAAGGCAAAGTCAGAGCGGAGATGTACCACGGAAACGTGCAAGGCGAGTTTGAAAAAGACTTTTACAACTTTACTCCTCCGAATGGGGAATCTCAACTGGACGCTGAGCTAAGAATGTACCATTGGTTAGAGGCTACTCGCAAAAAATTTATCGGACAGACGGCTCATATTGCAGTCTTTAGTCATGGGTTTGCCATCAAAAGTATGGCTGTCCGACTCCTTCAGGCAGATCCCTCCACAGTATTTCGGACGGTTATTCACAATACTTCGATCAGCGTTTTTCAGTGGGATGAGACAGAGTGGCGATTGGAACGACTCAATGATCATGCACATCTAGCAGGGACGCCAATTGCGGGGCATTATTGATCAGCGTTTCCGTTTACTAAAAAATGCTTACCGCTGCCTTAAAAATTCTAGGTGGAATGATCGAAAAAGGATAAGTTCCTAGACGCACTGCGTTTTTAAAACGCAGTGCGTCTGGAAAAGCGTTATTGCCACAAAGCCCTAATCCCCGGCACCACTGCCACAAGGACTCCATTTTCGCCATTTTCGAGGAGTTGCAGGATGGCCTCGGCTTGCTCCTTTTGGGCGGGAGTACTGACTTTCGGATCGTTTAGTTGAGTGATCGTCATCTCCGATAGGGTGGCAAGATTGGATGAGAGATTTTCTATTTCTTGCACCTTCGGTGAACGCTTAATTAAATCCGCTAAGACAGTATGATTGAGTGTCCATATTTTGAGACGAGAAATAATAAGTGATTTATCAGCAACACTTTTAGTAGCCGCATATTTAGCAGCTAAGTCATTGAACTCTCGCGCTTCAAAACTCTCAGGTCGCGCGGCATCCACTACTCTATCGATCGCAAGATCAGGCCAATGCAGCCCCCCAGCAGTCATATAAGGACCTAAACGATTGTAATATTTAACTTCTTCCAAGACCTCCAATAAGGTATTGAGGGCTTTTACGTCTTGCTCATTGCCCTGCGCTAAGTCTAAGCTGATCTGGGCTAATTGGCTTTGATGCTGAAGGCCACGTTCCGCAAGGCGGTCATCCAAAATGATCAAGCGACGATACATATCATCCTCATCGAGGGTCAAGTCTTGGGGAGACCAAAGCTTCTCCGCTATCGCAGCAGTACGGGGCCAAATACGAGATTCGACGTTCGGGGCACCCGCTGCCTCTGTCCACATACAGGCTTCTCCACCAAGTATGCGAGCTTGCTCCTCCACGGTCAAAGGTCTAACCACCTCAATCTCCGGCAAGGCTTCTCCCTCCATATCATGCCCTCCGATACGATGGCCGTGAGAATCCATTTTCAGGAAGCCAAAAGCCATTTCTCCCGTCAAGCTATCGCCATCTAATTGAGCCGTATAAGTTAGTTCGCCGACGCTAGCTTTAAAATTTGCGACCAATTTCCCGTCTTGATCTATGGCTGCATTTTTGAAACCATTGAGTTGATCTAAAAAGGAAAAGAAGCCTGAAACATTATTGGGATCACGGTCAAACAAGACCATTTTTCCCGCCATCTCTCCGCTGGGCAAATCCATCACGATATCGTACATCCGCCAGTGGTTGGTATCAGGTACAACATCGACCGCACCCGGCAATACCATAGGATCTACTTGATAGTGTTTTCCTGCGGGTAATTTGTGGTCGAGATACCAGCCTGCTGAGATAATGCCTGTTCCACCAGCCTGCACTCCTTCAAAGAGAACTTTGTGATTGCGCCAAGCTTGTATCACGACAGATTCAGCCAATTCTGGATGCATGATTTCATCCCAACCGAGCATTGTCTTGCCATGCTTTTGGAGGATACCGTGAAGACGCTCGTTGAAATAAGTCTGTAGATCACGAGGGTCTGACATATCATGCTCTTTCATAAAAGTCTGGATTTCGAGGCTTTCTATCCAGTATTTGGGATTGACCTCGTCTCCTCCAATATGAAAATATGCATCTGGGAAAAGGCGTACCATCTCGCCGATCAGTTTGTCTAAAAACACATAGACAGAACTATTGCTGGGGTCCATCGGCACAGAGAAAATTTCTTTGCCTTTTTTGCCGAGACTAAAAGGGCCTTTTGCGGCGGCATACTTAGGATAGCCGACCAACCAACTATGCGTATGGCCTGGCACATCAAATTCAGGCACGACTCTGATACCACGAGCAGCGGCATAGTTTACTACTTCTCTTATATCATCTTGTGTATAGTAATTGCCGCCAGAGCCAAACTGATGGAGTTTGTTATACAGTTTGCTTTCGACCCGAAAACCTTGGTCATCCGAAAGATGCCAATGCAATACATTGAGCTTAACCGCTGCCATGGCATCGAGATTGCGTAAAATGATCTCCTTAGGTATCCAATGTCGGCTAACGTCTATCATCAAACCCCGCCAGGGAAAGCGAGGGGTATCTTCAATCACGAGAGTGGGCAGATAAATGCCTTTATATTCAACTTGTGTTAATTGTAGTAGCGTCTCTAAACCGTGCAAAATGCCAAAAGGAGTTGGCGCACTGAGTTCGATTTGCTCTTCGCTGATGACTAATTGATAGGACTCATCTTGTCCCATTTGTGGCAAGGCTTCGAGTGCAGCTTGGCCACATCGGATGATCAAGGGCAGATTATCGCCTTTAGGCTCAGAGATTTTAGCGTTCAGTGAAGCTGAGAAACGATCGAAAGCAGTCTGTAATAAATTGCTGATCGGGCCTTCAGTCTCTAGTTTGACGCCTCCTTGTACGGATACTTTTGATCCTGCTAAACTGAGTTTGGCAGGCAAGGGCATCACATTGATGGCAGCGCGGTCTTCGGCACTGATCACAGGAGGCTGATAAATCACAAATCTATAATAGGCAAAGCCCAAAGCACCAATGATGATCAGGCTAGCCAAAAGCCAAAGGAAAATCTTCTTGAACATAAACAATCAATCGTTGTACAAAGGTAAAGCTCGATCCTCAAAAGTCCGACAGATTGAATTTATTATCTCTTTAGTTATGAGTCAGTTATCGTTGAGTCAGATAGATTTTATTTTTTGTATAGAATTGACGCTTGGAACTTTAACGGGCTAGATAGATATTCAGAGCTAAAGTATCACACTCAATATGGAAATCGGAATTGATAGTTTTGCGGGCAATGACCCCAAATCGGGCCTCAGTAGTAGTCAGGCATTAGGCCAACTACTGGAACGGATCGTCTATGCTGATGAGAAGGGTCTGGATAGCTTTGGGATAGGGGAGCATTACCGTAAAGAATTTCTCGATTCAGCTC
>JBGCFA010000254.1:0-9475 GCA_045106675.1 Bacteroidia bacterium | reverse complement strand
TAGAAGCACCGAAAGCAGTAGGTCCTTCTTGTTGGAACAAAAAGGCGATTCCATTGCCTCCGCCATCAAACTCTCCAAGGAAGATTTCAAAGTCGAAATTAAGAGAGGTAGTTTGTAGCGTGTTAAGGGTATAGCCAGCATCTGCCCAAACCGCATTACGGCTAGTTATAGGAAAGTCCCAGCAACTACCTCCAGGATTATCGATTGGGGTAGCTGAGCTTGTATACGTAGTATAAGTCTGAGCGAAAGTGAAAGGGGAAAAGCAAGTAAGAGCGATCCAAATAGCTAGGGATCTTTTCATGGGGAGTAAAGATTAGAGTTAATAAGCTGATGATTAGGGATTGGTATATAAAGGCAGAGTAGAAAAACTTCTGTTTTCCCACTCTAAAAAAAATGCTTTTATTCTGAAAATACAAGCCTTGAACGAAATCTGTCGCAAATCTTTGTTGAGACAAGATAATTAATTAGCCTATTAATTCATTAGGGGGTTTCTTCAAAGAAGCCAGTCTTTACATTCTTGCGAACATTTGCCCAATGAAAGCATCTTCCATTCATTGCCACATAAACTCCTGGTTCTAAGGTCTGTGCGAAGGCCAAGGCGGCGCCCAGATTAAAGAATCCATCTGAACTTCCGAATCGATACGGCACCATTGCTCCTGTCAGAATAATGGTTTTGCTAGTCACTTTTGCGGCAATTAGTGCTGCAGTCTGGACCATCGTATCAGTACCATGTGTAACAACGATACGGTCTTCTTCGCAGTTCTCACAGTTATAAACGATCAGATTTCGATCCTCATCGGACATATCTAAGCTGTCCATCATCATGAGGGTCCTTAGATTGACATCTAAGGTACAACGGCCCAACCTGAGCATTTCGGGAAGCTGAGTTTCCTCAAAATAAAGTTGACCAGTGATATAATCGTAATTTTTGTCAAAGGTTCCCCCTGTGACAAATATGCGAATTGCATTTTTATTGCGCTGTGCTCTAGTTTCGGACTTTTGGGAGGGCATGACTAATTTTCCTTCTATGCGAGTCGCTAAGTAACACAATCTAAGGTCAATAAAGCAATGAAGATTACTAATCGAATGAGGTTTTTTTTACGTTTTTCTGTGCTGTAACAAAAATTGCAGATTTGAGGCGGAAATATATTACCATTTATCGTAATTCACATTAGTTATTCAAACTTCAATCATTCCTACTCAATATGCGTTTTTTTGCTCCGCTCGCCCTAATCCTTCTCGTATCTATCTCAAGCAATATTTTAGCTCACCAATCGATCGCAAATCTGCCCCAATCATTCAAGATTTGGAGTGATGAAGGTAATATACTAGCGACAGACCAAGACAATATTGTATCTGAACTCATAGAACTCGAATATATTACTCAAGCGAGATCCATGTCAATTGTAGAAGTGAGCATTAGAGATGCTGAAGGGCAAATTATGGCAAAGCGCATCATTTCTTCTGATGGCGGTAATCTTCACTCTAAGATTGGCGTAAATCGTTGGGCTGAAGGTTCATACTCACTACAAGTATGGATAGATGGCGAAGAACAGACTTATTCAATCAAATTGATTAAAAATAGCCTCACGCTAAACGAATAAGGATTAGCAGATTAGACGTCTTGAAATAATTCGCACTAAGAAAAGCTGGAATAAATCGTATAGATTTATTCCAGCTTTTCTTAGTATTAGGCTTCTCATCAGAGCGCTCGTTCGACATGAGCGTTCCGCGAAGCGGTCATAAAAAAGTGAAAGGCGAACCACCCGAGAGCGATCCGCCTTTGCATTATGTAATTCTTAGCTTATTTGACAGAAAGTTTCTCTGTCCAGCTTTGTATTCCGTTTGTCATTTTGACGATGTAGATACCGGTTGTAAGGTCGCTAATTTCGATACTAAAGTCATTGTAGCCTTTGTACTCTGTACGTACAGCACCACTCTTGACGATGCGTCCCAATTGGTCGGCGAATAAGTACTTAAACTCTTGGCTATCACCTTGCTCGATTACTCGTAGTTGAACAAATCCTTCGGCTGGGTTAGGAAAGACGCTCATAATGTCAGTGATATTGTTGAGGAGCTCGACTCGGATCACATTACTAAACTCAAATGAACCGTCATAGTCAATCTGCTTGAGTTGGTAGTAAACATTGTTTGGCTTAGTAAATCCGTCGTTGAAAGTATAGTTAGTGCGAATATTAGTCGTACCAGCACCTTCTACTTCCCCTACGATCTGCCAGTTAGCACCATCTTCAGAGCGTAATACTTCAAAGTAATTATTATTCAATTCGCGGGCTGTGGTCCAATTTAGTTGCACTTCGCGATTCTTATCCATTTCACCATTGAAAGAAGTCAATTCTACTGGAAGGGCTCCTAATACGCTAGAACAGCTACCTGCACTACCAGGGCTAGCAAAAGAGACACGTTGTTCAGTACTATTGATCTGGGCTCCGGTAAAACCTACATAAATCACATCTGAGTTATTAAACAGTACAGAAGGAGCAAAATTGGTTGAGACAGTATATGTGCCGTCGATTGTTGCAGTCAATGTACTTAAAAATGGACTAGAAGCATTATAAGTCCAAGTTACCTCTACCTGGTGATATGCACCGTCTTCCATGTTTGGGAGTATTACTGGACCCGCAGCAGGAGCGGAACTATAACCACCATTGAAGAACATTGCGAGGTGATCCACATGAGAACCAACCGGATCATGATGGCTTTGGTAGCGAGTATCAATTTCGATTGCAACTGAAGGAGTAACAACTCCTCCATATCCGAGTGCACCACTTGGTCCACCAATTGCATCGGAGCCTTTTTGCTGAATGACAAAAGCGATTCCTTCGCCAGAATTATCCTCTATTCCAGTTTCAGTTCCAAGGTATACTTCATAGTTCCAGCTAAGAGAGCCTGATTGAAAGTCGCTCAAAGTGTAACCGAAATCTCCCCATACTGCAGAACGTGATTCTATAGTTGAGAGGCAGAAACATTCGCCACCTTTATAGGTAGGAGCGTTTTTGGTAGTATAGGTTTGCCCAACGGCAATTGAAGTAAGAATGATTAGGAAGGATAAAAGAGAAGTAAAATTTTTCATGATATTTAGATAATGCAAAAGTTTGAAAAGTCGAGTTGGATTATTTCTGAAAGAGTTAGGAAGTCATCGTTTCTTCCGTCCAACATTATAAAATTACGCATCATAACCGCTCATTACCCGCCTTCTCTTCTCAACCGAGTATTTTTGCTCTTCATCGGTACAAATCCTTACACTGAACGGTCAGTTTATCCTTGCGCCGAATATTACAAAGCGTGTATCAATGAAACATTTTTAGAGAAAGGTGAGTTTTTTTGCTTGCTAGAACAGCAAAAAAAGAGCAAAATTCGCCCTCAAATCACCTAATAAGCCTTTTGATACTTAGAAGGTTCGCAAAGCGCAAACGATCATAAGTATCAGATAGTCAATAAACAAGTAGCATTTTTGAATATTTCGAGACAGAAAATACAGAAAAAACGATTTTTCAACCATTTTCAAACATCGTATATCACACAATTTTTAATATCCATATTAAAAATAATTGCATAGATATACATAATACCTAAAAAGCATTACACAAAATGTCCCAAGGGACTCTATAAGCTATAGTAAAGACCGAGGCTCAGGTAGCGATGGAAAGCCCCTGCACGGCGTCCTTGTTGAAAGCTATTGGCCAGGCTGGAATTCGTGCGTACAAAAGAGTCAATAGAATAACCCAAACGAAAGTCTCCATGCCAACGCTCGGAAAAATGGAAGCCTAAGCCACCTACAAATCGAAAATCGAAACGACTCAAATCAGCAGTTCGATCTCCACTCAGATCTCGGCCATAAAGCAATACTCCAAATACTGGCCCTCCTAATAAGATTATAGGCCTCTCCCCTCCCCCAAGGTCAAGCGGCAACTCATATTCTAATAATACAGGAAAACTAAAATAGCCCGTTCCGACAATCAAATCGAACTTGCTACGACTACCGAGTTGTTCAAAGCGGATTTCGGGACGAAGGGTCAAAGATTCGCGCAGAGCGTATTGCACATAGCCCCCTACTGATAGGCCCGCCTTGCGGAACCCTAAATCGGCATCCCCATCAACCTGACTACCATTGAGTCCGATCACGATGCCACCATTCAGATTTTGTCCACTCGCCAAACCGCCGAGGAAACAAAAGCAGATTACAAAAAGCCAGATACGTCGCATAAATTAAGTTGCCATTGAGATGACCCAAATGATCCCAAAAAACAATAGCTGAATGACATAGACTGATTTAGCAATGGGATTGTCGGGCTTAGACTCTATATAGTAAAATCCAAGATGCAATAAATAAGAGATAACAAACCATCCAAAAAAATTGAGCAATGGAATCTCTCCACCTGCCCAAGTCCAAAAGTCAAAACGGACCGCCATCGGTTCGATCAAGGCATCCAAGCCAACCATCAAAGCCGCCCCAGTTGCCGCTCCTATCCAAAGATTAGAACTTATGCCTTGGGCCACGCTTCCGGTCAAATAGATCAACAATACCCAATTGAGGCCAATCATGGGCGGGATTCCAGCTACCTTCGGTCCTAAAGTATCGCCATAGGCATACTCTCCAAAGATAGCGCCTGTACGTACGCCGATGAGTTCAACCAGATAACCTATCCAAAAGACGGCAAATAGAAATATAGCCGTACGCTGGTTCCAAGGTTTATGAAAAAGTAAGATAATGCCTAGCGTCAAAAGGATATTGAGAGGTACCAAACTTTGAAAAAGCTCCCGTACACTCGTACCACCTAATACTTCGGGTTTCAGATTGAGGTGTAGCCCGATGATACCAATTAAATGAAATATGGCAAGAAAAAGAACCGCAAATCGGTTCCACTTATCAATTTTCTCCATGAGATTGCGTGTCAGAATCGCTAAGATACAGTTTTTACATTTGCAAAAAATTGTCCAAAATCTGTGCCCCTACTTTACTACTCTTTTCAGGGTGAAACTGTGTCGCATAAAAATTGTTGCGATGTAAAGCCGCACTAAAGTTTATTCCATAGTCCGTAGTCGCAATAGTGTCGGGTCCCGCCTCCACATAATAACTATGTACAAAATAAACATAAGCTTCTTCCGGTAGGTTTTGCATCAATTTTGTCTCCAGATTCTCCAAGCGGTTCCATCCCATATGCGGGACTTTGCGTTCCCCAGAGGGAAACAGCTTTACTCGCTCAGGAAAGATCCCTAAACCAGCGACATCACCTTCCTCCGAATGCTCGCACATCAATTGCATACCGAGACATATCCCCAAAACCTGCTGCTTAAGGCTCGGAATCAACAAATCTAAGCCCGTCTTGCGCAGATATTGCATCGTAGTACTCGCTTCTCCCACTCCGGGAAAAATCACCTTATCAGCAGCTCGGATACTTTCGGGATCATCCGTCAAGATCGGCTCGACTCCTAAGCGTTGAAGCGCATGCGTAACTGAAAGAACGTTACCGGCATTATATTTGATTATAACAATATTCATATTATACTCGTATTCAAGATATTATTGTCCTAATGCAAACCCAATGGACTTTGATCGAGCGAAAACGTACATCCTGAACCGTTTAGACCAGGAACTTCCTATCAATCTGTATTATCACAGCCCACAGCATACTAGAGATGTCTATGAGGCTGCTACTGAGATTGCTTATCATGAGCAAATCAAAGGTGATGACTTACGCCTGCTACAAACTGCAGCGCTTTTTCATGATTGTGGCTTTCTGATCACCTATCAAAATCACGAAATCGTTGGCTGTCAACTAGTTGCAAAAGTCCTTCCCGGTTTTGGTTATACAGACCCACAGATTAAGCAGATCTGTGAGATGATCATGGCTACTCGCATACCGCAAGCGCCGCAAGATCATCTCTCCGAAATCCTCTGTGACGCAGACCTCTATTATCTAGGGACTCAAAAGTTCTACCAAATTGGTAATACCCTATATCGCGAGTTCCTCGATCACGGCATCGTCAAAGATGATGAGGCATGGAATCGCTTACAACTAAGCTTCCTCCAAGACCACGAATACTTCACCCAAACAGCCCTCAATCTCCGTAAGCCGCAAAAGATCACGCATCTCCACCAAGTAAAAAAACTGGTGGAAGGTTATGCGGCCTAGTAAAAGGCTAAATCAAAACAAAGAACAAGGAAGATTTAAGTAATTATCCTTTTCAGATTTTTCTTGCTCGTTTCTACACTCCCCCTTACAACACTCCTTTAGTGCTAGGCAGGCTATTATCTCCTGCTATCTTTGTTTTGGCGTTGCGTATCGCGCGAGCCACTCCTTTAAAGGTAGCCTCCACCATATGATGCGCATTACGGCCACTGACTCTGATGTGCAAATTGCAGCGAGCCGTATCACAAAACGACTGGAAAAAGTGCTCCACCATTTCCGTAGGCATCTCTCCCACCTTATCACGACCATAATCCGCATCCCAGACTAACATCGGCCGACCAGAGAAGTCAATCGCTACTTGCGCCAAGGCATCGTCCATTACCAGATTGAAGCAGCCATATCTTTCGATGCCACGCTTATCTCCTATCGCTTCGCGGAACGCTTGCCCTAATGCCAAGCCAGTATCTTCAATCGTATGATGCGTATCTATATGTAGATCGCCCTCAACCTTGATCTCGAGATTCAATTTGCCGTGTTTCCCTAACTGATCCAACATATGGTCAAAAAAACCGATTCCAGTTACTGCATTCGTCTGCCCAGTCCCATCCAAATCTAACCTCACTTTTACATCAGTCTCTTTAGTAACTCTGTGTATGCTAGCTTGGCGCCCACTAGAAGATTCAGCGAGGAGAAAATCTGTAATCTCTTCCCAAGCTTCACATCTTAAGACTAAAGTGTCCTTTTTGAGCTCGTTGAGATCCCATTCATCATCTAATCCATCTACACTACGTCCCAACAAAATCCCTTTAGCACCGAGATTCTTGGCCAATTGAATATCACTAGGCCGATCTCCTACGACAATAGAGTTCTCCAGATCATACTCTCCCGTCATATATTGAGTTACTAGGCCAGTATTGGGCTTACGAGTAGGTTGATTGTCCTTTTTATAAGTTTTATCAATCACGACTTCGTCGAACGTGATGCCTTCTCCCTCCAAGATTTGCATCATTAGATTATGGACAGGCCAAAAGCTTTCCTCTGGAAATCCATCCGTACCCAAACCATCTTGATTGGTGATCATCACCCAAACATAGTCGCTTGCCGCCTTAAGACGGACCAACTCTTGGATCACTCCCGGCAAAAAAGCCAGTTTATCAAAGCGATCTACTTGATAATCTTCAGGAGGTTCGACGATCAGTGTGCCGTCTCGATCTAAAAATAATACCTTTTTCATGCTATCGTTTTTGCGAGTCCTCGCATTGCGTTGATTAATTGTTCGTTTTCGGCCTTGCTGCCTATTGTGATACGCAGACAACCTTCACATAGTACCACTTTGGAGCGATTGCGGATGATGATCTGCTGCTCAATCAAAGCTTGATAGATAGCATTAGGATCTGCGACCTTAATCAAGACAAAGTTTGCATCCGTAGGGAATATATGTTCCACTATCTCTAAAGCAGCCAAAGCTTCTATCAGAGAACTGCGAGCTACGAGTATCTCTGCAACCATTGTCTCCTTCTCCTCCAGTTTCCCCAAAGCATGCAATACTGCCTCTTGAGTTAGTTGATTTACATTATAAGGTGGTTTGATACGATTCATAGCCGCAATCACTTCAGGATGTCCAAAAGCCATCCCACAACGTAAGCCTGCCATACCCCATGCCTTCGAAAAGGTCTGTAGCACCACCAAATTGGGATACTGGTCCAATAGAGGTAATAGCGTTGCCTCGGGCGCAAAATCTATATAAGCCTCATCCACGATGACCAATCCATTTGACTGCTCTAGAACTGAAATGATATCTTCTCTCCGCAGTAGATTGCCAGTTGGATTGTTGGGTGAACACAAAAAGGTAAGCTTAGGCTCTGTGACCAAGCGTTCGCCAAGGGCGGCCATATCTAATTGATAATCAAGAGTCAAATTACTACTCTGAATCTCGATCCCATTGATCTCCGCACTGACCTTATACATACCATAAGTCGGCGGATTGAGGAGGATGTGGTCTTGGCCTGCTTCGCAGAACGTCCTGAATAATAGGTCGATTGCCTCATCACTACCATTGCCGATGAAGATTTGGGCGGGTCGCACGCCCTTAATCTCAGCCAAACGCTCCTTGATGGCTCGCTGATGTGGATCAGGATAACGCTCGTAGCGTCCACCTCCCACAGAACCGAGAGGGTTGTCGTTGGCATCTAAAAATACGCCCACTTTGCCACTATACTCATCACGCGCAGATGAATAAGGCATTAGATCTCGGATATGAGGCCGAATCAAGTCTTGAATATTCATTACTCTGCTTGTTTGAGTTTGGCTAATCTGACGCTTACGGCCAACTTATGAGCGGCTAGTTCTTCGGCCTCAGCCATCAGTTCGACGGCAGGACCGATAGCTTGTAATCCCGCAGGACTTAGTTTTTGAAAGGTAATCTTCTTGAGAAAACTATCTAGGGAAACCCCGCTATATGCCCTTGCATATCCATTGGTCGGTAAGGTATGATTGGTGCCCGAGGCATAGTCTCCTACGCTTTCGGGAGTATAATGTCCCAAAAAGACTGAACCAGCGTTGAGGATGCGTTCGCCAAAGGCTTCGTCATTTTCTACCGCCAAAATCAGGTGCTCTGGCGCATATTGGTTGATCAGATCGATTACCTCATCTTCTGTCTTGAGGATGATACTTTTGCTATTGGCCAGTGCTTGGCGGGCGATTTGCTCTCTGGGTAGCGTTTGAATCTGTATCTCCAATGCTTGTTCTACTCCTTTGACAAACGTCTCGCTTTGCGAAACGAGTAAGACTTGACTATCAATCCCATGCTCTGCTTGCGACAATAAATCTGCCGCCACAAAGCTAGGGTCAGCACTATCGTCTCCCACTACGGCCACTTCCGAAGGGCCAGCTGGCATATCAATCGCCACTCCATCGCGGCTGATCAATTGCTTGGCAAGGGTTACATACTGATTTCCCGGACCAAAAATTTTATACACTTGTGGCACTGTCTCTGTGCCATAGGCCATCGCGGCTACTGCTTGCGCCCCGCCAACTTTGAAGACCTGATTGATCCCCAACAACGCAGCCGTGAATAGCATAACCGGATTGACACTGCCGTCTTTGCTAGGCGGCGTACAGAGTACCAATGTCTCACAACCTGCTATCAAAGCAGGAATACCCAGCATTAGGATTGAAGAAAATAAGGGGGCCGTGCCGCCGGGAATGTATAAGCCAACTCGGCTGATAGGCACACTTTTACGCCAACAGCGAACGCCAGGCATAGTTTCAATAGGCTCAAAATCTTCCCATTGTTGCGCATGGAAGGTCGTGATATTGTCTTT
>JBGCFA010000253.1:0-6498 GCA_045106675.1 Bacteroidia bacterium | reverse complement strand
TCTCCCTCCCATTGCTCCCAAAACTGCTGCACAATCGGAGAAAGTCTAAGATTATCTCCTTCTGCTAGGAGGATTTTTTGGCTTAATAGACGACTGATACGATCTGGATCAGCCTGTACCCAAGGCAAGGCCGCTTCCCAGCTCAAGCCCACACTACGATAACGTCGTTGATAGACTTCGTTCAAGATCCGGCGTTCTGCGTGCAGGAGATAAAGCATTTGGCTGCGATCACTCATACGCTAAATTTAGTCAAAGCTGACATCTTACACACGTAAGTTTTCTCTCTAGCTCGCGGTTGTATTTCATTTTACCCAAACTATTTTAGTGCGTGGAATATACTCATCTGCCTTCATGAAACACTCACACTTTATTAGGTTCCTAATATTGGGGATCATTTGCGGCTGTGCTTTCCCAGTATTGGCGGCAAGTCTCGACTTATACCTTGCTGAGAAATCGCTCAATTTTAGCAATTGGTGGCAATTCCAACAGGTAAATCCATTGCATTGGATCATAGATACTGCGCCCCTTTTTCTAGGTGTGCTCGCTGGTATTGTTGGTCGTAAGCAAGATAAGCTAGAGGCCGTCAATGCAAGTTTAGAACGAAAAGTCTCGGAGCGAACCAAGGATTTGCTCAGTGCAAAAGAAGAAGCCGAAGCGGCAACTCGCGCCAAAGCTGATTTTCTTTCCACCATGAGTCATGAAATCCGTACTCCACTCAATGCCGTGATCGGTATGACCGGTCTCCTGATAGATACGGATCTCGACCGTGAGCAAACCGAATTTACCCAGACGATCCGCATGGGCGGCGAAACGTTGTTGACTCTTATCAATGACATCTTGGATTTTTCTAAGATTGAAGCCAATAAGCTTGAGTTAGAATATCAAGGTTTTTCGTTGGTCGAAGCCGTTGAAGATGTATTAGATCTTTTGTCGAGCAAAGCAAACGGGAAGCATCTGGAACTACTATATATGTTAGACGAGCGAGCCCCAAAAGCCATCAAAGGCGACATCACTCGCTTGCGCCAAATTTTGGTCAACCTAGTCGGTAACGCAATCAAGTTTACAGATTCGGGAGAAGTCTTGATCCTCGTAGAACAAAAAACCATCGAAGGTAAACTCATGCTTGAGTTTGCCGTCAAAGATACTGGCATCGGCATACCTGAAGACCGCTTGAATCGTTTGTTCAAGTCTTTTTCTCAGGTTGATGCATCTACCACTCGTAAATATGGAGGTACAGGGCTCGGTCTAGCGATCAGCAAAAAATTGACCGAATTGATGGGCGGTCAAATCTGGGTGGAAAGTACCTTAGGACAGGGGACTACTTTTTACTTCACGATACCGTGTGAAGCCAGCGAAGATATCAAAGTCTGGAAGCCCGAAAAAACTTCTCTGCAAAACAAAAAATTATTACTCGTCGATGACAATCATACCAATCTGCGTATCCTAAGTTTACAATGTCAGAAGTGGGGAATCGAAACCGTCTCCATGTCTAAACCCGAAAAAGTGGTAGCCCATCTACTAGAAGCCCAACCTTATGACCTCATCATTTCGGATATGCATATGCCACTGATGGATGGCGCAGATCTATGTAGAGAAGTGAGAAAGCATTTTAGCGCGAAAGACTTGCCTGTGATTTTGCTCAGTTCGATTGGTGCTAGCCTCCTGCCAGAAGACAAAGCGCTATTTGATGTCTGTCTCAACAAACCAGCCCGCAGTCAGCAAATATTTTATTCGCTCTGTCAGGTCTTCGAGCCTAAAATCTTATCTGATACGGCCGTGCCGAACGCTAAAACTGAAGTTTCGTTCAAGTCTGATCTACGAATTTTGGTCGCGGAAGACAATATGGTCAATCAAAAGGTAGCGGCACGTATGCTCGAAAAGCTAGGGCTTTCTTATGAATTAGTCGCTAATGGCCAAGAAGCACTTGATGCTATACTGACGATGGACTTTGATATGATCTTGATGGATATGCAGATGCCCGTCATGGATGGCTATACTGCAACCGCCGAGATCCGCAAGATCCAATCCAAACTAGATAAGATCCCTATTATCGTTGCCGCTACTGCGAACGCCATGCCTGAGGATGAAAAGCGGTGTCTAGATGCGGGCATGGATGACTTTATTGCCAAACCGATCCGAATATCTACACTGCATAAGCTACTAGAAAGACATTTGGGTCAACAACAGGCTGTTAATAGTTGATCGGCTAGCGACACAAATCTTGCTATCTGTGGTGATACAAAATCTTGCTATGGGTGGCGACGCAGAATATTGCTATGGGTGGCAACACAAAATATTGCTATGGGTAGCGACACAAAATATTGCTATGGGTGGCGGCGCAAAATCTTGCGCCGCTACGATTCGGCAACAATATTGATACCGCTGTGCACGTTTGGAAATGAGCGTTCCGCGAAGCGATAAGGAAAAAATCACAATAAAATCTAGCTCTGCCGATACGTAATCCTTGAAAGAGGATTTGCAATATAAATCTCATTGGCTGCTTCACACATTTGCTCTGCAGTAACGGATTCAATATCCTCGAGATAATCGGCAAAGGTGATGATACGATTGAAGTCCAATATATCTTGAGCCATACTGAGCATCTGAGTCAATAGGTTTTCATAACCGAGAATCATCTGACCGGACAACTGCTTTTTGACCTGATTGAATTTGAGGGTACCCAATGGTTTTTCAGCCAGTTCTTTGAGTTCTTTTTGCACCATGCGATAAATACGATCCAAGTTTTTGGGCTCGCATGCATAGTAGATTCCCCAAATACCGCTATCGAAAAAGGGCGAATAAAAGGTGCTAATGCTATAGGTTAGCCCATGCTTTTCGCGAATGTTGAGATTCAGTCGTGAATTCATCGCGGGGCCACCGAGTAGATTATTGAGCAAAAGGAAAGGCGTGTATAAATCTTTGCGGAGGGCATAGGCTCTTCCGCCCAATATTTCGTGTGCCTGTCCGCTGGTGATGTCGACTTTTTTACTGAGGAGTTGTTGACCGTTTGGTTTTATGCGTTCTAGCGAGCCTGTCGGTAATTCTAGTGGCGCCAGATATTTGTCGATGATTTTTTCTACGGCCTTTTCGCTTACATTGCCGACGATGGCGTAGACTACATTGCCTTGGGTAAAGGAACTGCGGATATGACGTAAAAGATGCTCCTGCTCAAATTGGCGGATGGACTCTTTCGTTCCGAGAATCGGTCTCCCTAAATGATGCTCAGGAAAAATCATCTCATCAAAGTCCTCAAATATCGCCTCGTCTGGACTCTCACGGTACATATCGATCTCCTCCGAAATCACTTGCTGCTCTTTGACCAATTCGTTTTTCGGGAAAATCGAGTGGAAAGAAATATCAGTTAAGAGTTCCGTAGCACGGTCTAAATACTCCGAGGCCAGCGATGCGTAAAAGCAGGTTTTTTCCTTGGTGGTATAAGCATTGACGTCTCCGCCAACAGATTCCAAATAATTGAGGATATGAAACGTTTTCCTTTTGTGGGTGCCTTTAAAGATCATATGTTCGATAAAATGCGCCATGCCCATTTTATCTCCCTCATCATCTCTGCTGCCTGCGTTGATCACGTAGCCACAATGTACGGTGCGGGTATATGGAATTGGTTTGAAGACCACCCGCAATCCGTTCTTTAGTTCATAAACCTTCGGTTCGACGGTTTGCATAGGCTGCAAAATAAGGGCTTATCTCCCAATAAATCATCACACTTTTTTATCTTTACTGTTTGCGACATCCGCAATCACGAATAAATTGACTCATCAAGGAAAACTCATGAATATGAAATACTTACTATCAACTTTTATTTTGGCCCTAGCACTCGTCTTTAGCGCCTGTGAACCAGAATGTGATCCTTCAAAGGATGAGTTTGTTGGAGACGAATTTTTTACGGTTGAGTACAAGAACTCTGGCGGACAAAACTATCTCAATAGTATCTACAATCTAGCGGAAGTGGTGGTGTTTTTAGATACCACTGGTGGTGTTGACCCCAATCCAAAATATGAGTTGATCGAGCCGGGTTATAAGGACGGTAAGTTTGGTCCTTTCGATTTCACCGAACGCTACCTCAACCAAGCACGTAATCAAGTCAACTCTGCTTTGCTATATGGCGAGCCATTTCGCTTTGACTATTATTTCAAAAAAGACACCTATGGGGTAGATACTTTGACGGTAGAGTTTACGATTGGCGTAAACAACTGCAATACTTATTGGGAGACGCTCAACTACTACCTCAACGGAGAACTTTTGCCTGCATACGCGAACCAGCAACAAGCAGCTATCGTAATAACAGAGTAGCGTAATCGTTGGATTAACGAATTGGTGAATTGTTGCTCGCTTGAACTATTGTTTTATTGAATATTCAACGAATCAACTATTTAGTCAGTCAACTATCTGCTAAAAATTCATCAATTTACGCTCAATACTTACTTTCAAAGCCATTTTAGACGATATACTCGCCTAAATATTAGGACTTTGTGTATTTTTTCGGATATGAAAATTCATGCATTCTTGTCACGCACCTTTTTGGTGATGTTTCTCTCTATGGGAATCAGTTTTGCTTCCGCTCAAACTTGCTCGGGTTATGAACGTGAGTTGGAAGAGTATTTCTACAATTTTCAGCCTGGTACTAATACCCTCAATATGAGGCAGGTCGAAATGGTCTATGCCCGTTGTCCCCAGCCTACGCCGAAGATGGCTTTGGTATATTACTACCTCAAATCAATGGACATATGGTATGCCGATTATCTAAGTGATGAAGCGGCTTATCATGACGCTCGTTACTTTTATGAAAAATCAGCCGCCTATTTTGCTTATTTGGTAGATGCCCCAGAAAAGGAAAGCTTTTTTGTAAATCTATATTTTGATCGCGCTCAAGCACTCCAAAACCAATTGGGGATTGATCAAATTGCCATTCAACCTCTACCTACTCAAACAGGTCAGACCAGAGGGGGCGACGAAGTAGTAGAACCCTATCAATTTAAGTGGCAAAAATATACGCCTGCTCGCAGCGAGGGAGACAATAGTACTTATCGCACCCGTGGCATGGCCGAAAATACAATTGACCAAACGACTCTTCGTAAAAGTGAATATCACAATGGTGAATATCAAGAAGTCAGTCGTGGTGCTACCGAAGGACAGGAAATCGAAGGCGAAGCTTATGGTGCTGTTGGTAGTTTAGGCTCTCTGAATGCCTATGACTATCTACGTTTTCGCAAGGACTGGGACAAACAAACCCAACATTCCGAAGGCATTGTAGATCATTCAAATGGCACAAGTGTCAGTCGTGGTGATGCCTCCAATGCTCGGATGGCAGGTCCTACAAATGCAAATACTAGCGCAGCAAGCACTTATACAGGTCTAGTATGTATCTACGATAATGCCGTAGTGCGTACTAATCCAGGTGAAGTTGCCAGTCCGGTCGGTTTGGTTCGTTTTGGAGAAACCGTAGCTCGCCTACAAAATCAAGACCCTGTCCAACACGCTGGTAATACCTACTATAGCGTTCGCTTGCAAAGTGGGCAACTAGGATGGATGGTTTCACATGCACTGGTCCAAGATGGTCGTGTTGCTGTAATTACCGAAACCGCCAAAGGTTATCTCTCGGTCAATCCACAGGCCGCACGTGATCGTAATATGATCGTATTTGTCGCTGGCGAGTTAGTCGTGCTCGAAGGAGTAAAAGGAGACTACATTCGGATTGTCAGTCGTGATGCCCAAAAAAGAGCTTGGGTACGCGGTATTGGCGAACTCAGCATAGACGAGATGGATATTATGATCGGAGAGAAATTACATGAAGCTTCTCAGCAAAATTCTATCAGCATGCGCAAAGCGATCCTACAAGGTATTCGCAATTTGCCCGGCTTTGAGCAATCTGAACTCGCTGATGATGTCCTCAAAATTTTGAACGATAGTTATTCGATGCGATAGATTTACAATCTTCTATCAAATAAAATAGGGCTGCTAGAATTGATTTCTAGCAGCCCTATTTTATTAAAAACACCAAAACGGAGACCTCAAGATCATCTAATCGATGCAAAAATTTGCTATGTGTGGCGACGCAAGATTTTGCTATGTGTGGCGACGCAAGATTTTGCGTCGCTACCGTTATTCCAATCGTCATTTAAAAACTTAACTTCTTGAATATCCGCTCTGGTATAGTGCGAATGATCAGCATGATATATCGCCACATCCAGAGGGTATAGATCACATTACGCCCGCGGCGAACGCTTCTAATAATATCTTTGGCCACTTTGCTAGGTTCTCCAGTGATCACAGGGGGCAAATCCATATTCTCAGTCATAGCAGTACGAACAAAGCCGGGCTTTACGGTCATGACATGTACTCCTTTACTAGCCAAACGATTGCGCAAACCAGACAGATAAGCCGTCAAACCTGCTTTGGCACTACCATACAAATAATTGCTAGCACGACCACGATCACCCGCTACCGAACTAATGCCGATGATCTTACCGCTGCCTCTTTGCT
>JBGCFA010000252.1:0-8069 GCA_045106675.1 Bacteroidia bacterium | reverse complement strand
GACACCCGCAGCGGCAAAAAGCCCAAAGGCTCGAATCGGTGGTACTCGCGATACAAGCAATGAGGCAAATCCTATGGCAGTGGTCACACTGGTCAGGAAGATCGCAAAACCAATCTCCCGCATAGTATCCTTCATCGCTGTCCCTCGATCTTTGCCCTTTCTGAGTTCACTAAGGTATCGAGTCGTCAGATGGATCACATCTGACATCCCCACCACAAACATGATCGGGATCAGTAGATTGCTGATTAGATTGATAGTTTGCCCGCTCATCCCCATAAACCCAAGTATCCATACGAGGGAAATAAGCACCGTAACCATCGGGATCAATACACCCCAAAAGTTGCGATAGGAGAGAAATAGCACAGATACGATAAAAAATAGTGCTAGAGATACGAATACGATCAATTCGTTGGCGATCTTTTCGACGTATTTCGAGCGAATATAAGGGATACCCGAAACGACAAACTCAAAGCCAGAGGCTTCTAGATTTGCTTCAATCTCTTGATTGAGAATATCCCGTTCCCGTAGGTCGAATATCTCAGGTTTAATAAAGATGTATCCGCAGATATATTGTCGATCGCGCGTGATAAAGGCGCCAATAATGCTAGTATCTTTTTCGACTCTACGTTGAGAGGCGGCTATCGCCTCTTCGCTATCAAAACGTAAATAGGGTTTGCGAGAAACTCCGAGGCCAGAACGCTTAACTTGGGGGACAGTGGTCGCAGAAAGCATAGAATCGACTCCCTCTAATCCTCCTAATTTCTTAAACAGTTGATCCGCCTTGGTCAAAAAATCCTGATCAAAGACACTGGCTTCAGGGCTTTTGATCGCCATATAGACGATATAGTTTTGCTCCTCGCTAAACTGTTCCTGATACTGGGTATAGTATTGATACTCCTCATCGTCCTTGGGATAGAAGTCTTCAAAACTAAAGCTAATCCCTAAACGGCTGAGTCCAACAGCAAAACCGATCGTTAAGATCAGTACACTCCAGCGCAAAACATGACGATACTTAAGGAGGAAATTCATATATCCGGAAGGCCTTCTATCATAGCCGAGTACAACAGCTGGCAAATATAGAGAAAATGCTGCGTACCTTGATTATTGGATAGAGGTTATCTATTTTTAGTGTAACACCCCACAACAAGCGTGATCAATTTCTAATCAAATTTTATTAGGATCATCTAACTCCCACCGAGAGACAAGTATAGTTTTGTTTTAGATGTATTGTTCCACTAATAAAAAGCACCTTACATGAAAAATGTTTGTCTTTCTCTCGTGTTTGGCATAATTCTCTTTATGCCTCTCTTAAGTTTGGCTAATGCCAACAGAATCGCTCTCCCTCCTGATTCTAGTCTCTCCAATCTTTTCCAACTAGATGAAGAAGTAGTTTATCTCAGCGTATCAGATCTCTCAAGATTAGAAGACTATGTAAAAAGCCAAGGAGAAGTTAATCTAGATCAATTACAGCTAGATAATCATCCGCTGGTGCAAAACCTTCAATTTTCGACCGAGCATTCTACCTTCCTTGAGCCTCCATTAGGAATCCCTTCCTTTGTTTGGGGATTTTGTTTGGGCTTCATCGGTATGGCCGTTGTATATTTCGTTACCGAAGAAAAGGAAGAGGTAATGCAAGCATTTTATGGCTGCCTTGTCAGTAGCACCGTTAGTCTTGTTATCAATGTGATCCTTACCCTCAATCAATAAATACTTATTATAGCATGCCTGCTAGCCAAAGCTAGCAGGCATGCTATAATAAGTAGCTGAATTGAGTGCCTTGGAAATCTCCGTAAAAGAACAGGCGAAATTAAGCCTCTCCGACTTACAAGGCTCATTTTTGAATGTATTTATTGATCCATATCTCGAATATTTAAGTTGGGAAACTATTTAATTTATCTATTTAGTGCCATTTTTTTATTAGGAGTTCAATCCTAATTCACCGAAATTGAGACTATTACTTCCAAATCAATTTATATGAAACCCCTAAAATTTCTAGCTTTTCTCATCATTTGTTTGGCGAGTTTTCCAATGCTGGCAGGTGGCAATGGCGGAGGCGAAAAAGATGCCTCTGCAGCTGCAATGTTTGGCTTTGATGAAGCCGCAGTTTATCAGTCAGTTGCCGAACTCAGCGAGTTGGAACAATTTGTCAAAGTTAACGACGGTATTAGTTTGACTGAATTGCAAACCATTGAGCATCCTCTGGTGGCTAATGTAAGCTTTGTCAATCCCGACTTAAGCGCCTTCGCTCCAGGCAACCTACCTCTGGGAATCCCCTCTATAGTTTGGGGACTATGTCTCAATTGGGTTGGTTTGTTGATCGTTCATATTTCAGAACATGATAAGTCTGAAACTAAAAGAGCTCTAATTGGCTGTATTATCAGTTCGGTTCTATGGGGAGGCGGAGGCCTTGGTTACTTTCTTCAATAATTGTTGCTAGTTCCTCACCGAAATTATTTGTGATACGTTTATTGATCTATTTCTCAATACTATTTATGCTGCCTGTAAGTCTCAGTTACGGGCAGCATTTTTATCGCGTGGAAGCTGATTTTACGATTAAGGAAAAAATCAATGATAGTCTTTCTCAACTTACAATTGGGAGAGTTTATTTTGATCAAAATCAAGAAAAACTGCTCTATGACGTTAATTTCCCAGCCTCTGAAATCTGGTCCTTTCAGGATACTAGCTTTTACAAAGTACTGCAAAAAAATGATTCCGTGATCAGACAGAGCATCTCTCCTTTGGTGATCAAATCTTCAGTCTTCAATATGATACTATCTGACCAACTCAATAATTACGGTCTCAGTGATACCCTCTACATGAAGATCAGTACGGTCAATCAAGGTGGAATGATTATTACTACCTTGGAGCCTAGAGATCTCTATAAAAAGTATTTAGGGACGGTTTTGATTTCTCGTCAAGGGAAACTCCTCCAAGGAGTGATCATCATGAATCCGGAAGGGGAGATTGTTAGCAAGCAGTTTTTTCGCGACTATGACCTTAGTGGGGGGATTCCTTTTCCGAAGGAAATCATACAGCTTGGATTCCAGAATGGTAAACAGCTTTCCGTTCGTATAACCACCTTCGAAAACATTCAATTCAATGCCAATGACACGCGCCAGCGTTATCATTATCAGTTGCCTACTCAGTAGTCTTGGGCTATCTGCCCAAAGTCCAGAGGAAATTGCTGTCATGCGACAAGTTATGCCCGTTCCGCAAGCGGAACCGCCATATTGGGATTCGTTCAAAACTCAAAATGATAATGAAGTCGAATGGGTTGCTACTCAGATGTTTGTGCTTTACAAAGCATTGATCTCTTCCCAAGACGGCCAAAAGTGTTCTTTTCATCCTTCCTGCTCTGAATATGCACTCCAAGTAGTCAAGAAAAAGGGTATGCTAGAAGGCATGCTAGCGACTTTTGATCGCCTCACTCGTTGCAATGGCTTGAGTCCTGAGTGGTATGAAATAGATCCAGAACGACGGGTTTTAATTGATCATCCTTAATATGCGTATCCTATTTTTGCTTTGTTCAGGGCTTTTGGTGGGTTTTTACTGCTATTCGCAGAACGATGCGAATGTGTTCGACGAAGCGCATTCTCTGCGCTATGCCAATCATTTAAGAGCAAGTAAACAATATCAATCGGCCGCTTTAGAGTATGAGCGAGTCTTGTTTTTCAGCCTCCAGGATACGCTCATACAACAATTTCTATTAGACAGTTATTTTAGAGCTGCCAACTATGACATCGGTTTGACCCGCGCCCAACAGTTATATCCAAGCGCCAAAGCAATGCCAGCCAGCCTAGCGTTCACCTACGGTAAACTCCTCCTTCGCAATGGCAATCACTTACAATTGAGTGGTTTTTTGGACGATTCGCCCAAATTAGTCGCTCCCAACAAAGCATTACTGCAAATTGGTAATTCCCTTATTACACGCGACTGGGAACTGGCCCAATCTGCTTATCAGACCTATCAAAAGATTCCTCAGATCAGCACTATTTATGGCAGTTTGATAGAACGGAGTCAAAATTTGCCCCGCAAAAGCCCCTTTGTAGCGATGAGTTTAAGTTTAGTCGTTCCCGGTTTAGGGAAAGTATATACCAATCAATGGAAAGACGGCATTATCGCCTTACTTAGCGTGGGTAGTTTTGCCTTTACCGCTTGGCGTAGTTATAACCGTAATGGCTTTGAAAGTCCCTTCTTTTGGCTTTATGGCGGTATCGCCTTGGGTTTTTATGGAGGCAACCTATATGGTTCATGGCAATCAGCTCAGCGCTATAATGAAAAACAAATTCAAAGCCTTATCCATGATACTGAAGCGGTTTTATACCCTCGCCTGTAGTTGTTTTATAGTGATTGGGCTCAATGGTCAAAGCCTAGAACAGACCTATGCTATGGCCCAAACCTATCAAGCACAGCGACAATATGAAGCTGCTATCGCGGCATATCAGCGCGTAATCTATTTTGACAAACAACAAGGATTTCAATCCGAAAGCTACCGCCAACTAGCTAACTGCTCCGAAGTAATCGGACAATACAGTCAAGCAGATCGCTATCTAAACTTTGCCTACTATCTCTCCGCAGATCCTGAGGTACAGCGAGAAATCCAATTCCAACAAATTCGGATAAGACTCCTACAGCAAGATTTTATTAGTGCACAGGAGGAATTATGGGTATTGGGCCAGCTTCCATCAGAAGAACTAGCCACTTATCACCTTTATGGCTTTGTTGCAGCCTTTGGCCAAGGTGTTTATGATTCGGCGGAGGCGCATATCGATTTCTTTGTGGGAGACAATGATAGTCTCGCTCTGTTAGTGGATGAGCTCTTCGAGCAGAACGCCAAAGTCTCTCGCATCAGTGCTCGCAAGGCCCGAATATTGAGTATGATTTTACCCGGCTTAGGACAGTTTTACGCTGGAGAGATCAAAGCGGGCATCAATAGCCTTGGACTGACTGCCGGCCTATTGATATTGGGCTTCCAAGTGGCGATACGTTCCAGTCCCTTGGACGCTGGTTTCGCAATTATCCCATGGTTTACGCGCTATTATCAGGGCGGCTATGAACGCGCGGGAGAAATGGCTACCCGTAAACAAAAGCGGCGAAGAGCGGAGGTTTATCAAAAGCTGCTCAATGTGATTGAGTAGTTAGCAAGTCTCTAAAATAAATGCTTCCGAACTCTCTAACTAAAACCGCCCCTCAAACATCTTCCCCGGCAATTGCCGAACGAGGTCTTTAAACTCCATACTGAGTAACAGAGAATTTAGTTGGCCTGTTGGGATACCGGTATTGAGGCTTAATGCATCGATATTAGCTTTTCCCCTTTGGAGAATATTGAGAACCTTTGCTTCCTCATCATTGAGGGGTATTTCTGGCGCTTGTAGCGACAGTTGTAATTGTTCAGGCTGAGCATCTAGAATCGGATTATGCCATTGCAAAGCTAGATCATCGATCACCTCTTGGGGATCTAGCATCAACTTTGCGCCATGATCACGAATGAGTCTATTGCAACCAATACTGTATGGGTCACCTATTCTTCCGGGTACAGCATATACCTCTCTGTTTTGTTGCTGCGCGAACTCTGCCGTGATAAGTGCTCCTCCTTTTGCACTGGCTTCAATGACGATTACAACTTGACATATCCCAGCGATAATCCGATTTCGTGCAGGAAAGTGCATCGCGTCAGGATCAGAATGAGTGAGATATTCAGTGAGCCAAGCCCCTTTGTCTAGCATCGCCTCAGCTTTGGATGCGTGATTAGGCGGGTAAATCATATCCAAACCATGGGCTAAGACTGCTGTGGTTTTCCCATTTTCATCTAATACTGATTTGTGAGCAGCAATATCTATCCCGTAGGCGAGGCCACTTACTACGTTGATACCTTCTTTAGAGAGTCGCTTCGCGCAACGTTTGGCCATATCTTTGCCATAAGCAGAAGCACGACGGGTCCCAACGATCGCAACGTTCGCCTGGGCGTTAAAATCAAGATTTCCTTTTTGGAATAAAAAAATGGGCGCATTATGAATATACTTCAGTGGAGTAGGGTAGGCAGGATCAAGGTAGGAAAGTACTTTTACCCCCGCTTCGTGAGCAAATTTGAATTCGGCTTGCGCTCGATGTAGATTTTGTCCCTTAGCAATCAAGCTTATAGTAGCCTCTCCCACTCCTGGCGTTCGGCCTAGCCGAGACGCTGGACTAGCAAACACTGCTTTCGCGCTCCCGCAATAGGCTACTAAATTCTTTATGGTTACCGGCCCTAAACCTTTGGTGAGAGCTAGTGCGAGTAAATATATTTGGTCTTCCTCCATTTTCAATAGAGGAAACAAAGCCTATCGTAGCTAAGTAGCAATCAGATTTAAGTAAATGGTAGGGATGATTAAGCCAACGGTAGAAAACAGAGTGCTATAAAATCAAAAAGCGGGAACCTCACCTATTAGATGTGGCTCCCGCTACTTATGATATTTACCGAAAGAGAGAATCATAATCGTTCTCAGAGGGGAGTGAAAGTATAATCTTGGGAACAAATTTACTCTCTAAACGACCGAGTTTAGACTCAAGTATTTCTAAAACGGAGAACAGAAGTATATCGAGAGTCAATAAATATTATTCTTAGTCCGCACTTGGCAGATCCTAAGTTTTTCCTAGCCTAGCGTGCAGCCAATTCATTAGGATTATGCGCTATATCAACTTATGTGCATTCTTGGTGAATTTCAGTCACAAAAAAAAGCCTTGAACAATGTTCAAGGCTTTAAAGGATGGCGTCTACCTACTCTTCCACGTCTTACCGCAGTACCATCGGCGATGTAGGGCTTAACTTCTCTGTTCGGGATGGGAAGAGGTGGACCCCTACGCTATGGACACCTAATCTTAGTCTTTGGTGGTATATGTTATTGAACTCTCCCGAACGGTTTCCCTGGAGTTCTATACTCACCTGACAATTCTTATTTCTGCATTTGCAGAGTGGTTATTTATATAGTTCCATCTCATGATGGTACAAATAACCTAATATCATAATATTGATATGTTGGGGAATGCCTAGTAACGATACACTTGCTTACAATTTCATTGCGTTAGTTTCAAAGAGGGACTAACGGGTGAAAGATTCGGGTAATTAGTACGGCTCAGCTGAATACATTACTGCACTTACACTTACCGCCTATCTACGTAGTAGTCTTCTACGACCCTCATGGAGAACTCATCTTGTGGGGGGCTTCGCACTTAGATGCTTTCAGCGCTTATCCCTACCCGACATAGCTACCCAGCGATGCAACTGGCGTCACAACTGGTACACTAGCGGTCAGTCCACCTCGGTCCTCTCGTACTAGAGTCAGCTCCACTCAATTCTCCTACGCCCACTACAGATAGAGACCGAACTGTCTCACGACGTTCTGAACCCAGCTCGCGTGCCACTTTAATGGGCGAACAGCCCAACCCTTGGGACCTTCTCCAGCCCCAGGATGTGACGAGCCGACATCGAGGTGCCAAACTTCCCCGTCGATATGAGCTCTTGGGGGAAATCAGCCTGTTATCCCCGGCGTACCTTTTATCCTTTGAGCGACGGCCCTTCCATACAGAACCGCCGGATCACTATACCCGACTTTCGTCCCTGGTCGACTTGTAAGTCTTTCAGTCAAGCATTCTTCTGCTATTGCGCTCTACATACGATTACCAACCGTACTGAGAATACCTTTGGAAGCCTCCGTTACACTTTTGGAGGCGACCACCCCAGTCAAACTACCCACCTACCACTGTTCTTCCGTAAAAGTTAGGCAACCACTAAGAGAAGGGAGGTATTTCAACGATGGCTCCACATACACTGGCGTGCACACTTCAAAGCCTCCCTCCTATCCTACACATCCCTTAGCCGTTGTCAATAGTAAGTTGTAGTAAAGGTGCACGGGGTCTTTTCGTCCCGTAGCGGGTATCCGGCATCTTCACCGGAACTACAATTTCACCGAGCTCGTGGCCGAGACAGTGCCCAGATCGTTGCACCATTCGTGCAGGTCGGAACTTACCCGACAAGGAATTTCGCTACCTTAGGACCGTTATAGTTACGGCCGCCGTTTACTGGGGCTTCA
>JBGCFA010000251.1:0-7146 GCA_045106675.1 Bacteroidia bacterium | reverse complement strand
AAATACATTGGGGGCGGTTTCACTGATCGCCATCACCATGCCTTCGGGAACTTGAGTAGGAGATTCCCAATAGCCGACAAACTCATCGACAGTGCCGGTGGTATTATCAGCAAATTTAAACTGTCCTGCTTGATACTCTTCAGTGGTAAAGTAGATGCGAGTGCCTGCAGGCAGATCTTCTACCAAGGTGATGGCAATCCCATCAGGTCCACCTTCATTGAATCCGGTGATGATGGCTAGGGGCGATTGGGCTATACTAGTAGTCCAAAATCCCAGCAATAGAAAGAGCGAAAGGCAAAGTTTGAGCGTTCGACTAGGTCGTAAAAAAGGGGGAAGTAAATGAAGATTCATTGCTATTTATTAAGGCGTTTATCAATACCTTGACGGTATCTTATGCCTTAATTTGTCTCCTCCTGCGCTTTTAGGGTAGCACTTTCTCCCCAATGCTATCCAAAAATGTCCGAATGCCCCTTCTGACTGACCGAACGAAAAATCCTTAATGCTGTATTTCGGTTTGAGGTTCTAGTATGAGCTCCACTTTATAGCCATTATCAGACTTTATTTCCATGCTGCCGTGCAATTGAGTACAGAGCATTTGGACCAATTGAGAGCCAAAAGCAGTGCCTTTGGCTTCTTCGCCCGCTTTGGCACCTTGTCCATTGTCCCAGACACTGAGATGGAGTTTGGGTCCTGACTTTTGCAGAGAGATGCCCATGATGCCTTTCTCCCCTTCGCGGAACGCGTATTTGAGGGAGTTGGTAAGCAATTCATTGACTATCAAGCCAATCGGCACGGCGGTATCCACATCGAGTTCTAAGCTTTGCATATCAACTTGGAAGTCAATATTGCCGGGTTCAGCTGCAAAAGTACTGATCAAACTCTGCCCTAGATTGCTGAGATAGTCCTTCATCTCAATTGCAGCGAGATTGTCCCTTTGATAGAGTTTTTGATGGATCAGGGCCATAGATTGCACTCGGTGTTGGCCTGCGGCAACGGCGGCTTTGACGGATTTGTCTTTGATATGGGCCGATTGAAGATAGAGTAAACTAGAGATCGTCTGTAGATTGTTTTTGACTCTGTGGTGGATCTCTTTGAGGAGGACTTCTTTGTCGAGATTACTTTGCTGGAGACTCGCATTTAGGTTACCGAGTTGGCGATTGACGCTACGATTGCGGACAAACAAATAGCTCAAAGCCAATACCAAGAGTGCAAACACACCCGCGAGACTAAAGCCTAGGATTTGATTGGTCCTCTGCTCCTCGATTAGTTGATTTTTTTGAACGATTGCTTCGTCCTTTTTATCTGTTTCGTATTTGATGAGGGATTCGGATTCAAGCTGCGCTATCCGAGATGTAAACATCGTATCTCGCGTATCCCTTGCCTTCTCAGTATAAAGTAGGGCTTGTTCATAATTGCCTAGTTGCTTATAACAATCTGCTAAATAGCCATAAGGCTCCCAAGGTTGAGGCATTGAATTTTCGTCATAAAATTCGACTGAGTGCAACAAATAAGGCAGGGCTTCTTCCGCTTTGTTTTGCAAAAGTTTGATCACACCAATATCCATTTCCCAACTTTGGGCTCTTTTGGGACCGACTTCTTTGAGCACGATTTCAAAGGCATTGAGATAGTCCACCTCCGCCTTGGCGTACTCCCCCATAGCACGATAGGCATCCCCTCTAAAGTATTGTGCTCTCAGCAAAATGCCAATCTCGTACATATCCTGTTCATGATATAGTTTGAGGGCATCGTTAGAGGTTTCGATAGCAGCTTGATACTCTTTTTGAGCGATGTACATGGGAGCCAGATTCATCATCATGATAGCCCGCGTATAGTGGTCATCACTGTTTTTGAGCATTTGTAGGGATAGATGACCATATTTTATTGCTTGTTCATTGTCCTCTAAGACATTGAAAAGGGTCGCAATAAATTTATAAACACGACCTACAGCAGCACTATCGCCAAGTGCTTCGGTGATCTCTAGTGCTTCAAAAATGACCTCCTTGGCTTCATCATAGTAAGTGTTGTTGAGATAGTATTTGCTCAAATATAGCTTGGTATCAGCCACCTCTATGGGCATATCCAAGGCTTCATAAAGGGCAAGCGCTTGCTCATGATGATACTTAATCGAATCCGGTTCATAAATATTGTAGTAATCATGCCAGCCAGCGAGAAAGCTGTAGGTCTTAGCTATCTCTAGTTGATTGCCGGATTGCTTGGCTTTACCCAATAGTTCATATCCATACTCTAGGGTCTCCATCTTTGTGGAGTCTATAGACAAGCGTTCATCGAGGATGACCAGAGCCGAATCAATAGAGAGCGACGATAAATCTGGTAACTGGCCGTAGCTAGAAGTGCTTATACAGAGCAAAAGCATCAATAAGCCCTTGGAAAGGGCAAGAGGGGTAGTATGTGTAGGCATTATTCAGGACGTTTACACCTGAATATACAAAAACGCTCAACTAAGCATTTTATCAATTGCTTGAACTAATTGGAAAGGCAGGAAGGGTTTGGGAAGTAAATTGAGTTCTGGCATTTGCAAAAAAGCAGCCGGTAAAGAGGGTCGCATTTCGCCAGTAATTAAGATCATCGGGATAGATAAACGGGTTCTAATCCTATCGGCTAGTTCGATTCCATTCATTTTTCCGGCTAGCCGAACGTTTAAAATCAACAAATCTGGTGGATGGATAAATATAGCCTGATAAGCTTCTTCTGCATATTCAAATTGCTGAACATCCAGATCTTGCCACTGTTTTAATATCTCCATAATAGCCGCAGCGATACAGGCATCGTCTTCGACCAATGCTAAGCGAATTTGTCTCATCTCCCGACAAACTAAGGAGCCATGAGATAAAAGACCCGGCTTACTTTCCCAATCACTAGTATTAATGTCCCAATGCCCTATTTGATTGACCGAAGCATAATCCAAACAGACGCTAAAACAATTTTAATCTTTGGAGAAGGGCTTCTCGATAGGATTTACTGACGGGAATCGGCTTACGGTTGAGATAAACATGGGATTCATCTAGCTCTTCGACTTGCACGAGGTTGATGATAAATGAGCGATGTACCCTTTGAAAGCTTTGTGTATCCAATTGCTCCGAAAAATGCTTCATAGGGATACTGAGCGTATATTCTTTGTCGGCAGTAAAAATCTTACAATAATTACGCTCCGCAGAGACATAATGAATGTCGCTCAAAAGCAGCTTTACCAATTTGTGCTTACTTCTGACAAAGATTCTATCAGAGAGCAATAAGGGTACTGACTCAGGTGCAGGACTATTGATGGGTGCTGATTCAGGCGATATTTGATTTAGCGCCGCCAATTCGATTGCTCTTATCAAGGCCATCGGCTCAAAAGGCTTCGCAATAAATGCTAAGGGATAAGCCTCCTTGGCTCGCCCAAATGTTACTTGATCAGTATTTGCCGTCAAAAAAATAAGTGGGACTTGAAATCGTTCTTTGATCTGTATGGCAGTTTCGACTCCATCGAGTTTGCCTTTGAGGTTGATGTCCATCAAGATCAAATCTGGCAAATCTATTGCTAGATGCGTGAGAGCCGCTTCTCCACTTGGCAAAATACCACTTACTTGATAGCCTGCCTCACTCAAGACCATAGAAATATGAGTCCCTATGATCATATCATCTTCAACAAGCAGTATATTTAAAGTGTCCGTATCCATACCAAAATCCATACTAAGATACTACTCATCATGCATAAATATCTTCTTATTTTCTCCCTATTAAGTCTTTCGATTGCTTTTCTCTCCTTTGACAATGACGAACTAGCAGCCAGCAAAAGCCGTGGTCAAGAAGTCTATATGGACTATTGTATGACCTGCCACTTGACCGCAGGCGAAGGGGTAGAAGGTGTATTTCCGCCCTTGGCTAAGTCTGATTATTTGCTCGAGGACGTAGAACGCGCCATTGGGATTGTCAAAAATGGTCAGATGGGAGCCATCACCGTCAATGGGGTTGAGTACAATAGCGCCATGCCTTCTCCCGGACTTGACGACGACGAAATCGCAGATGTGCTCACTTTTGTCCTCAATTCTTGGGGCAATGAGTACGGCAAAATCGTCAGCGAAGAGCAAGTTGCAGAAGTAAAATAATTTGTAATCAAGAGTCCGTAGAATCCATTCCAAACTACTGCCTACGGACTTTCCGCTTCGCGGAACGCTTTCATCCATTTGCTAAAGCCTGGTTCTTCACCGGCTTTCATTTGGGCAATGACTTCGGGATGCTCCTCTTTGAGCCAATCGATCAAATGTACCGCACTAGGATCGACGATCTGCTCCCAATCTATCGGATCAAGACCGTGATCATGATGCTTGTTTTGCCAATCTCGGACGTAGCCCTGCATACGTTTGATCTCAGTCTGATAAGCGGGTTCAGCAATTAGATTGACTATTTCGTGTGGATCTTTTTTGAGATCAAAAAACTCTTCCGGCGCTTTGGTCGGGGCAAAAAAGTGTGCCTGCACTGGATTGAGACTCCCCGCATCATTGAGTTGGCGCATGATATGCACCGCAGGACGATAAAACTCCAGATAAGCCTGATGCGCATCAAAAGACTGCTCTGGGATATAGTGTCGTATATATTTGTAGCGACCATCCGTTACGCTGCGCGAACGCTCAACCACCTCATCCCAAATATCTCTGGCCGCATAGACATAAGGCTTGGGAGCCAAGTCATCGCGATTGATAAAGGGAATGCCCGTCAAATGAATCGGACGTTCGGCGCCAGCCAGATCCAAAATACTCGCGGAGATATCAGTTACATCTATTAGGCGATCCGAGACAACAGCACTATCCACGCCTGTGCCCCAAACGATCATAGGGATCTGAATGCCGGGTTGATAGAGATAGCCTTTACCACGGATATTGCAGCGACCGTTGTCGCCGATGAAGATCACAATCGTATTTTCAGCCAAGCCGTTTTTTCGTAGAGAAGCCATCAAAGCCCCCACCTCAGCGTCCATATACTCGATCTGATCGAGGTAACGGGCCCAGTCTTCTCGTACCAAAGGATGATCGGCCATATAAGGTGGCAATTCTACTTCAGAAGGATCTACAGGATCACTCGAAAATGCATGTACATCTTTCCACCAATCCCCTCTATGAGTAACGTTGAGTTGTATCTGTGCGAAAAAAGGCTCTCTCACCGCACTAAAGTCTACCATCGTATCAAATAAGCCAAGCTTCTCCTGTCCATCCCAAGTTCCCCAACGCTGATTCAGAAAATTGACATCAGTTTTGGCGCCATTGCCTCTAACTAAAGGATTGCCCACGACGCATTGATAGCCGGCCTCTCTCAGATAGTGGGTTATCGGCGCAAAGGGAGCCATCAAAAACTGATCTCGATAGCTACGATGATGCTGTGTATTGCTGATGTTTTGATGCGTGCCCAGCAACATGGCGCTCCGATTGGGAGAGCAGATAGGATTGGTGCTATAACATTGGGTGTAGCGGACACCTTCGGCTGCGAGTTGATCCAAAACCGGGGTTTGTAGTCCCGCTACACCATAACAGCTGAGGTCTTGTCCGATATCCTCGGCCATGAGCCAGATGATGTTGGGCGGAGGCGGTTGATTCTTTGCATTAGGAGCGCTACAGGCACTCCAAGCCAAAGTAAAAAAGGCGATACAGGATAGTAGAGTCGTAGGCTTCATTGCTTTTAAGGTCGGGGATTTTTAGACATTACACAAAACATTATCCGCTATATTGAAGGATGAAGGAGATCAGACAGGCCTTAGATCACTATATATCCCGACCTCATGAAGATACCGCCTTGCGGAACGCGCTTATCCAAATCTTCGATCAGGCAGGCTTGGCAGGCCAAGAGCTAGAGGAAATCGTTCGGCAAGGCCCGATCCTAAAACGCCCTGAACAAATCGAAACGGGCAAACTATATGCTGACCTCCCCTTACAATGTCGGCAAGTCAATTATCAGACAGAGTACTTTTTATATGTACCCACAACTTATGATCCAGCGAAGCCTAGTCCTTTGCTATTAGTCGGGCATGGTGGCAATGGTAATATGGCGCATACCCAAGCTCGGATGGCGGCTTATATGGGCATGGAGGACTGGATCGCAATTGCAGAAAGCCGAGGCTGGATCATGGCAGCCCCACTGACCCAGCGAGGTTGGGGAGTAATCGGTTATGCGGTTTTATTTAGCCTTTTGCACCAACTGAAGCGGCAATGGCGCATAGATCCGGAGCGGATTTATCTGACTGGGCATTCTATGGGCGGACATTTGAGTTGGCGGAGCGCGATGCATTTAGCAGATCGCTTTGCCGCAATCTCGCCCATGAGCGGAGGTTATGATTATGTAGATAAAGGCATGATGTCGCTGCTCAATCTAGTGCCTGGCTATGCGACCTTCGGGCAACGCGAACCCTATGGCATAGCCGAGGCCAATCGAATCATGCAAAACTGGCTCGATGAGCACCCAGAGATAGATTGGCAAATAGTCGAGAAGCCCGGTGGGCATGAGATATTCAAAGATGAATTACCCAAGATTGCTGATTTTATGGAGGCTAGGCCCCGCAATCTCTATCGTTCCGCGCTAGCGGTACTCGGCCTCCCTAAAGATCGATGGGACCAACCCAATAAGCCTTGGGATCGCAAATATCGCTGGGACAAGCAGCAGCCTATTTGGCGAAGTTACTTTCACTGGATACAGTTGTTTGATGATAGTAGCTTGCCCAAAGGCACATTTCAAGAACTTGAAGCAAGCATCGTGCAGGAGGACAATAGCGTTCGCCTAAGGCTAAAAAACTGTAGCCGCCTCCGAGTCTATCTGCATCCCAAGATGCTGGATATCGAGTCAGAAGTTAAGATTTGGATCAATGATGAGCTGCATTGGCAAGGCGTTCCGGAACGGAGAACGGCTCTAATGATCGAAAATATGCGCCGATTAGATGATTGGGGAAGAGTGTACCCTGTTGCCTTAGACATTGATCTGCGGCGAATGATTTAATACCCTACACGCATATTCATTACGGTATAACTACTGAGTCGAGCGGGCGTAATATTAAGCATAACAAACACAGTCATCCTCAAATCGAAATCGTTATGAAAACTTTTCCTCTCGCAAAATTGACTCGATTAGCCCTTTTACTAGCTCTTCCTGTCGTGATGTACT
>JBGCFA010000250.1:0-5223 GCA_045106675.1 Bacteroidia bacterium | reverse complement strand
ATATAACGTCTATGCCATCGCTACTGACGATGATCTGAATAATACGACATCAGCGACGATCCAGTTTACCGCAAAGATTCCTCCTACGGTTAGCATCAGTGCGCCTTTGGATGCTACGATCTATCCATCACCTCAGACGATTACGCTTTCAGCGAACGCTACCGATGCTGATGGTACGGTCGATTCTGTTGAGTTCTTTGTTAATGGTGCCTCAGTCGGTACGGTCAATGCAGCTCCTTGGCAGATTGCTTATGTGATCCCTGCTCCCGGAACCTATGATGTCTATGCCATTGTTATTGACGATGATGCGAATAGCACAACTTCGGCTACGATTCAGTTTAGTGTACCATTTACAAATCCAATTGTGAGTATTATC
This sequence comes from Bacteroidia bacterium, assembly GCA_045106675.1. GTDB lineage: Bacteria > Bacteroidota > Bacteroidia > J057 > J057 > JBCAWW01. The sequence goes on along the minus strand of JBGCFA010000250.1, from coordinate 4,847 downwards.
GCTCCACTTGATGGTACTATATATCCCAGTCCTCAGGTCGTAAATATTACTGCAAACGCCACAGACCCTAATGGAACCATCTCAAATGTCCGATTTTATGCAAATGGAGTTTCTATTGGGACTGTCTTTTTTAGTCCTTGGCAGATTAACCTAAATGTTCCAGTAGGGACTTATGATGTTTATGCCATCGCCACTGACAATCAACTGAACTCTACGACCTCCGATACCATCCAATTTGTCGTCAACAGCAGCCAAGTCAATATGGTCGAAATTCAAATTGACCAAGATGATGATGACGGGATTGAGAAAAAAGATGGTAAGGTAGAACTAGATAAGGACTGGATCGAAATGGCCGAGAAAGGAGGCCAAGATTTTGTTATGGCTGCTTATCGTTTCCGTAACATCCCTCTAGGACCAGAAGTGGCAATCGACAGTGCGTTTTTAGTTTTCCAAAGTCGTGGTTCTGATGATAGAGATCCTATCAACCTAATGGTCTATGGAGAGGATAATATCAACGCTGCTGGATTTACCGATACTGAAGGAGATCTGAGCGAGCGTCCAAGGACAAAAACCCTAGTACCTTGGATACCTAATGCCTGGCCTACGGCTAATATCGAACATCAAAGCGCAGACCTTGCACCATTGGTACAAGAAATGATCGATGTACATGGTTGGACTAGCGGTAATGCGATGGCCTTTTTCATTGCAGGTGAAGGCAAGCGCGCTGCATATTCCTATGATAAAGATAATTCACGTGCGGCTAAGCTTCGGATCTACTATAGAAATCTTTTTCCTACTCCTAATACAGCACCTGAGATTGAATTTGCCAATCAGGATAGTAGTATCCTACGGATTGATTTTGCACCGATTGCGCTACCAGTAATAGTTTCTGATAGTACTGGTGGGATCAATCAAGTGGTTTTTACGATCAATGGCTCTCCCTTAAGTAGTGATGCGATATATCCTTTTGAGTCAAGTTATACTCCGACGAGTAACGGGATTTATGAAATCATCGCGACAGTTACGGATGATGGTGGTTTGACAGCTATGGATACGCTCTTAATTGAGGTGGATAATACGATTCCGATACAAACGATTTCCCTCCAAATTAGCCAAGACGAAGGGGATGGAGAGGAAGATTCTACTGGAATGATGGAGTTGAACGATCAAAGTATTCAACTACTCAAAGAGAAGAATGCAGGAGAACAATTGGTCGCTTTCAACTTTGGTGCTGCTGGCATCCCTGCAGGTGCAGAAATTGTGGAAGCCTATATCCAATTTACTTCAAAGGAAAAGAATCAAAACTATCACCCGATTGATATCAACATTCAGGGAGAGTATGATGCTAGCTCAAGCCTATTACAAAATGTCAATTTTGATATTTCAAATAGAGCGAGGACTCAAGCCTTAGTCAATTGGCAACCATTGATTTGGATCGTTGCAGATACTCAAGGTGAACGCCAACGCACGCCAGATTTGAGTAAAGTGGTCGAAGAAATGGCTAATCATCCTGCTTGGTCCCCTACTAGTCCGCTGACTTTTATCTTTTCGGGCATGGGAGGAAGGCCGCTTCATTCATTTGACAGTGATCCTGCTGAAGCAGCGGAGTTAGTGGTGAAGTATAAGTTAGGTCCTCCATTATCAAGAGGCCCTTATTTGCAGTCTGGTTCTGACACCAGTATAGTGCTGCGCTTTCAAACAGCCGCTAATGAGACAAGCGAAATTTTCTATGGTAACTCTCTTGGCAGTCTGACTCAAAGCATTTCTAATACTACGCCTAGTCAGGAACATACTTTTCAAATCAACAGCCTTACACCAGATACACGCTACTTTTACGAAATTAGGATTGGTGGGCAAAATCTACTGCCTGCTGCCAACGAGCGATACTGGCAGACTGCTCCCGTAGCGGGTGTTGTCGATACCGTCCGGGCTTGGGTGTTAGGCGATGCCGGCACTAGCAATACTGATGCACGCACGGTCCGAAATGCCTACCAAAGTCTCATGGGCAATCGCCATACCGATATGATCCTGATGTTGGGTGATAATGCCTATATGGATGGTACCCAGGATGATTATCAGACGGCCGTATTTGAAGATATGTACGAAGACCTCTTGTCTCGTACTGTTTTATGGACGAGTCCTGGTGAACGCGAATTCGCCAATGGCTATACCGATTCCAATACCGAAAGTGGACCCTATTTTGACATCTTCAACCTGCCACGCAATGCCGAGGCCGGAGGGATCGCTTCTGGAACCGAAGCCTATTATTCCTATGATTACAGCAATGTCCATTTTGTCTCATTGGATGTGTTTGGGAGTGATGTCAGTCCTGCTGGCAGTATGTTGAGCTGGTTACAAACGGATCTCGCGGCGACTACTCAAGACTGGATCGTAGTATTTTTCCATCATTCGCCTTATTCCAAAGGTGCTTTTGATTCGGATACGACGGCCCAAATGATTGCGGTACGCGAAAATATATTGCCGATCCTTGAGACCAATGATGTTGATCTCGTATTGAGTGCCCATAGCCAATCTTATGAGCGATCGTTCCTCAGCGAGGGCCACTATCAAGCCTCTCATAGCTTAACCGATGCGATGTTACTGGATAAGCGTTCGGGTAATCCGAATGCCGATGGACCTTATGCCAAATCTCCGACTAATGGTCAGGGGACGGTATATGTGGTGAGCGGATCTGCTGGTAAGACAGAAACAGGCGATTTGGATCATCCGATTATGTATAAAGGTGAGGCTACTTTGGGGTCTTCGGTTTTGGAGGTCTTCGACCGAACGCTAGACTTTCGATTCATTGACCTTACAGGTAATGTCGTGGATCAATTTCAGATTGTAAAAGGGGAAGCCCCACAAGTTGCACTCTCTACCCCCGCCGATCCTATGGTTATTCTTGCTCCGCAGAACGTCACGCTTACCGCTAATGCTACGGATAGTGATGGTACTGTGGTCAGTGTTGCTTTTGCGGTGAATGGCACTATCGTAAATACCGATAATGCAGCTCCTTGGACATATGATTGGACACCAGCAGCTGATGGTATCTACGAGATTGTCGCTATTGCCACGGACGATGATGGTATTGTAAGTTATTCAGCACCAGCAACCCTATTTGTGGGTACTACTTTCAGTGTTTGTATCCCGATCAGTAGTGGAGGTAATGATGTCGAGGAAAATGCGGCAGGATTGATGGATTTGCGTAATGAAGCACTCGCCATGATTGATAAAAACGGAAGTCAACAAATCGGCTTGAGATTTGAACGTCCAAATATCTTTCCTGGTGCAAGCATCACCGATGCATATATTCAATATACAGCCGACACGATTCAAACTGCTTCGACCTTATTGTTTTTTGAGGTGGAGAATGCTTTCCCTTCGGCTGCGTTCAGCAACCAAGCCAATGATGTCTCTAGTCGTAGCTATCAAACTGGGATCGTTTCATGGAATGTACCCGCTTGGAGCAATGTCGGAGATGCGACCACCGATCAACAAACACCCGATTTGACTAGTCAAATTGATCAGTATATCAATAATCCTGCGTATCAATTTAATCAAGCGATCACCTATCGAGTGAGTGGGAGTGGTTTACGGACGGCTCGGGCTTATGATCAAAAATCTGGCGATCAGGCTGTATTATGTGTGAGCTTTGAGCTGCCATTATCTTGTTTCCCAATCAATGATATCGCGGCGGTCAAGCTCTGGCATAAGGCTGATGTCGGAGTATATGAAGACAATGGCCTTGATGAGGCAGAGACTGGAGACGGCGTTGCACGTTGGCAAAATTTCGCCCAAGGCGGCGCTGATGCGCAGCAAAGCATCAGCGGTAAACGCCCCGTTTATACTGAACCCACTCCAAGGGGTATTTTCAATGGTAGCGGTGGAATGGCCTTTGGCAGCAATCGTTCGCTGCTATTGCCTGATAATTTGACGGAGAATAGCTATCAAATCATTTTAGTCCAGCGTTCGGCAACTGCCGCGAGCAAACAAGCCATCTTAGCGAGTGCTGCTGGTCCCAATGCGCCTTATATCCAGATATACAAAGAAGGGCAAAACTATTATTATAGTATGGGCACCGATGCTCAAAATGAAACCATTTTGATCGGTTCTGATGAATCTGCTGCGAATGAATATCACATCATTGATGTGAAAAACATCAATAATGAGCTACGAGCTACTTTGGATGCGACGCCCTATTTTACTCAGAGCTTTACTTCAGATCCATTGTCAACGGGGATTTTGCAGCAGGTCACGCTCGGTGAAGATCCTAATGATGATATCGCTGATTTTCAGGGTGAAATTGCAGAGATCTTCGTGTTTGATCGTTCCCTCTCAGGGGTAGAATACGGACAGATCATGACCTATCTATCGGTCAAGTATGGGATTAAAATCCCCTTTACGGCTCATAACTATTATTCTTATGGTACGCATGATGATCGTTTGTTTGGTATCGGGCAAAATCTCGATGATAGATGTTTACAGAAGACAAACAGTCGTAGTGTCATGCCTGACAATCGAGTACGCTTTTATAATCCTTCTGATCTTGATGAAGGTGAGTTCTTGATCAGTGGTGATGACGATGCTTCTACTGCTGTTCCTTCTATTCAAGTACCAAACAGCTTTCAAATCCGGCTTGCTAGAACTTATCGCGTTAGAGAGACCGGAGATGTTGGTACTATAAACCTTGATTTTGATATGGCTGGATTGGGCGCAGATTTGAGTCAGCCAGGCCGTTACTTTGTACTGATTGATGATGATGGAGACTTTTCAGACGCTCAGGTCGGAAATACAAGCTTAGCCTCACTTTCTGGTACGATCTTGAGTTTTTCTGATATCGATTTTAC